>CALBSG010000148.1 GCA_937927675.1 uncultured Paracoccaceae bacterium
CATCGCCCCGGTGGTGTCGGTCGTCATGCTGAACCTCGCCTATCTGGTCGTCGGTGTCGTCGTGGTCGAGGTGGTGTTTGGTTACAATGCTTTGGGCCAATACCTCGTGGACCATGTGACCAAGCGCGATGTTCCCGTGGTGCAGGCCGTGGGTCTGATCTTCGCCGCTGTCTATATTTTTCTGAACATGGCGGCCGATATCATCGCCATCGTGGCCAACCCGCGCCTGAGGCACCCGAAATGAGACTTCCGCTTTCCGCCATTGTCGGGCTGGTGCTGACCGGGGCCTTCCTGTTCATTGGCCTTTTCGCACAGTTCATCGCGCCCTATCCGATTGATTCCGCTGTTGGCGGCGTCTGGGAGGGGCCGTCGGCGCAATACTGGCTTGGCACTGACACCATCGGCCGCGACATCGTTTCGCGCCTGATCTATGGCGCGCAGGTCACGATCTTTGTGGCGCTTGCGTCGTCGATCTTGGCCTTTTCGCTCGGATCGTTCCTTGGCTTCTTTGCCGCCGTGCGTGGGGGCTGGATCGATCAGACACTGTCACGCGTCGTCGATCTGGTGATGGCAATCCCGTCGCTGATCGTGGCGCTTGTCATGCTTTCGGTGCTGCCCCTGAATCTGACGGTGCTGATCCTTGTGATGGGTGTTCTCGACAGCACCCGCGTCTTTCGCCTGTCGCGGGCCGTCGCCATGGACATCACCGTGATGGACTATGTCGAGGCCGCGAAACTGCGGGGCGAGAAACAAGGCTGGATCATCTTCCGCGAAATCCTGCCCAATGCGCTCTCGCCGCTCGTCGCCGAATTCGGCCTGCGCTTCATCTTCGCCGTGCTGTTTATTTCGACCCTGTCCTTCCTTGGCCTTGGTATTCAGCCGCCGCTGACCGATTGGGGCGGCATGGTGAAAGAAAACAAGGATGGTCTGATCTACGGCAAAGCCGCCGCGCTGATGCCTGCCATGGCGATTGCCGCGCTGGCAATCTCGGTCAATCTTGTTGCCGACTGGATCTTGTCGCGCACCTCCAGTCTGAAAGGGGGCCGCGGTGGCTGATCCTCTCCTCTCGTTCAAGAACCTGAAGATCGAAGCAACGGCTTATCCGCCGGGCGAGGCGCCTCGCCATGTCGTGCTGGTCGATGGCGTTTCCGTGTCGGTCGAAAAGGGTCGAGTGCTGGGCCTGATCGGCGAAAGCGGCGCGGGCAAATCCACCATCGGGCTTTCGGCCATGGCCTTTGGCCGCGGCGGCGTGCGCCTGACCGGGGGGCAAATCGTGCTGAACGGGCGCGATATTCGTGCGGCCGGGCAGGGCGATTTGCGTGATCTGCGCGGCAAAGAAGTGACCTATGTCGCCCAATCCGCTGCCGCCAGCTTCAACCCGGCGAAAAAGCTGATGGAGCAGGTGATCGAAACCTCGGTCGCTCATGGCGTGATGACCAAATCCGAGGCCGAGGCCCGGGCGGTGTCGCTGTTCCGCCAACTCTCGCTGCCGAACCCCGAAACCATTGGCAACCGCTACCCGCATCAGGTGTCGGGCGGGCAGTTGCAGCGGGTGATGACGGCAATGGCGCTCTGCCCAAAGCCGGATCTTGTGATCTTTGATGAGCCCACCACTGCGCTTGATGTGACGACGCAGATCGATGTCTTGGCGGCGATCAAGCGGGCGATCCATGAAACCGGGGTGGCAGCGCTTTACATCACGCATGACCTTGCCGTTGTGGCGCAGGTGGCCGATGACATCCTCGTGCTGCGGCACGGAAAAATGGTGGAATACGGCACGACCGACCATATCATCAACACCCCGAAAGAGGCCTATACGCAGGCACTCGTTTCGGTCCGCTCGATTGATCACGACGAAAAGCCGCACGCGGCCCCGGTCCTGTCGGTGCAGAATGTGACGGCCCGCTACAAGGGCACGAATTTCGACGTGCTGAAAAATGTCACGGTCGATGTCGCCCCCGGTCAGACACTTGCCATCGTCGGCGAAAGCGGCTCGGGCAAATCCACGCTTGCCCGTGCGATCACCGGGCTTCTGCCTCCGGCGCAAGGTCGCATCAGCTTTGCCGGGCGCAGCCTGTCGACCGACCTTGCCGGGCGCACCAAAGATGATCTGCGCGAGTTGCAGATGATCTATCAAATGGCCGATGTGGCGATGAACCCACGCCAGACCGTCGGCACCATCATCGGTCGCCCGCTCGAATTCTATTTCGGCCTGAAAGGCGCCGAGAAAGAAAAGCGGATTCAAGAGCTGCTTGACCAAATCGAGATGGGCAAAGGCTTTGCCGACCGCTATCCGGCCGAACTTTCCGGCGGGCAAAAGCAACGCGTCTGCATCGCCCGTGCCTTGGCGGCGAAACCGAAGCTCATCATCTGCGATGAGGTGACCTCTGCCCTTGATCCCTTGGTCGCGGATGGCATCCTGAAGCTCCTCCTCGACCTGCAAGCGCGCGAAAACGTGGCCTATCTCTTCATCACCCATGATCTCGCGACCGTCCGCGCCATCGCTGACAAGATCGCGGTGATGTTTAAGGGGCAGGTTGTACGTTATGGCCAAAAGTCCGATGTGCTGACCCCACCCTTCGACGATTACACCGATCTCCTGCTCTCCTCGGTTCCTGAAATGGAACTTGGTTGGCTGGAAAAGGTGATCCAGACCCGCAAGATGGAATCGGCCGGAAACTGATTTCATCTTGGCCTAAATACTCCCGCCGGAGGCCCCATGGCCCCCGCCGGAGATGAGGTATGACATGACAAAACTTCTTCTCATCATTCTTGATGGTGTGCCCTACCGCAATTGGCGGCGCCTCTTCGGGAACCTCGAAGGCTGGGTGGCACAGGGGGCCGCATCGGTGCATCGCATCCGTGCGGTGCTGCCGTCGACCTCTGCCTCCTGCTATGCCTCGATCCATACCGGGGTGCCGCCGCAGGTCCATAAGGTCTGGGGCAATGAGGCGGTGTATCGGCTGAACCAGCCCGACATCTTTTCCGAAGCCAGCAAGGCCGGGCTTAAAACCGGGGCGGTGACCCATTCCTTCTGGTCAGAACTGTTCAATCGCGCGCCGTTCGATCTGGTCCGCGACATTGAATATGATGAACCGGGTGGCCCTATCACGCATGGCCGGTTCCACACGATGACCGGTTACGGCAACATCAATCAGATGACGCCTTCGGATGTTGACCTTTTCGCCACGCTGACCCGGATGACCGAACTCCACGGCATTGATTATGGCATCCTGCACACCTGCACCTTGGACAGCATGGGGCACCGTTTCTATCATGATTGCGAAGAAATGGACCACGCCTGCTATGTCATGGATGCAATGCTGGCGCCCTTCCTGCAACGCTGGCTCGACAAGGGCTATGAGGTGATCGTTACCGCCGACCACGGTCAGGATGAGCGCGGCCATCACGGCGGCACCGGGGAATTGCAGCAGGACGCGGCATTCTATTATTTCGGGGCCAGCGAAATGCCGGCCAAGGATGTGGTGCTGGACCAGTTGGCTTTGGCGCCCAGCATCCTGACGCGGCTCGGCGTGCCAGTTCCGGAAACGATGAAAGCGAAACCGTTCTTTTCGGCGTAACATTTCGTGTGGTTTCGCCGTCTCTTCGTGGCACCGAAGAGCGGCGAAGCCGACGATGAGGGTCAGGCCGCGTAGGTTGCGCCTTCCTCGTCGAGAATGGCTTTCATTTCGCTGAGATGCGCCTCGGCAAAGCCGGGGTAAGCTTCCCATTCCCTTGCGGTCTTCTCGGCGATGGCGTCGGGCAGGACCCGAAGGGCCTGTCCGGTCTGCAAGGCGCGGATATAGGTTTCTGCAGCACGTTCGAAATAATACAGTCGGTTGAATGCCTCGGCCACAGTCTGGCCGATGATCAGGACGCCATGATTGCCCATCACCATGGTGGTCACCTTCGGGTCCGACAGCATTTCCGCGCAGCGCGCCCCTTCTTCCTCAAAGGCCATGCCGCCGTAATGGTCATCCACCACATGGCGGCCAAAGAACATGGCGGTGTTCTGGTCAATCGCCGGCAGGCGCGAATCGGCGAGGCTGGCCAGCACGGTGGCGTGAATGGAATGAACGTGCATTACGCAACGGGCATGGGGCAGGGCGCGGTGGATGGACCCGTGCAGACCCCAGGCGGTCGGGTCCGGCGCGTCGGGGCGCGCCATCGTATTCGGGTCATTCGCATCAATCTCGACAAGGCTGGACGCCGTGATCCGGCTGAAATGCCGGCCGTTCGGATTGATGAGGAACCGGGTGCCGTCCCCGTTCACCGCCAGCGAAAAGTGGTTCGCCACGGCCTCATGCATGTTCAGCCGCGCGGTCCAGCGAAAGGCGGCGGCCATGTCCACACGTTCGGCCCAATGGGTCAGGTTGGCGATGGGCTTGTTCATGGCTGCTCTCTTTTCGCAAAGTGGGAAATGGCATCGACGATGCGGGTGAAACTGGCGGCGGCGCGGGGCACGGTCGCGCGGGCCCGCAGATAGCCGTGAACAAGACCGGCTTCCTGCACCCAGTCTGCCCGGCCCCCGGCCGCGGTGATGCGGGCGGCATAATCACGGGCGTCATCGGCCAAGGGGTCACATTCGGCGCTGATCGCCAAGGTTGGTGGCAGGCCCGAAAAGTCGCGGTCGCGCAGGGGATGTACGGTCGGGTCATCCTCGGGCGGCGGGCCGCCATGGCGGATGTTCTTGTAAAACAACACATCATCCCGGCTGAGCATCGGGGCAAAAGCATGGGTCAGATAGCTGCCCTTGTTCACATCGCCGCCAAGGCCGGGGTAGATCAGCACCTGGCCCAAAATCTGTGTCGCGCTGCCCCGCATGGCATGGCTGGCCGCGGCGGCCAGATTTCCACCCGCAGAATCCCCCGCCAAAACCACGGGCCCCGGCACAGCCCGGATGACGGCGCACACATCGTCAAAGGCGGCCGGGTGCAGATGTTCGGGCGACAGCCGATAGTCGACCGCGATCACTTGCAACCCGGTGCGGTCGCAAATCTCAGCGCAAACATCGTCGTGGCTGTGCAGGCCGCCCACCACATAACCGCCGCCGTGCAGATAGATCACCGTCGGTGTCGCCCCGGCATAGACACGGCAGGGGACGCCCGCAATCGCCTCATCGCGGGCAGTCAGGCCCGGCGGATAGCCACGGTGAAACACCCGACACATGCGATCATAGATCGCGCGTTGGTCGGCGATGGTCAGACTGGCCGTATCCGGCGGATAGGCCGCGTTGGTGGCCTCGATAAAGGCCCAAGTCGGGGCGTCGATAAGAGTTTCGTAATCAACGTCTGTCATGTTGGGGTCCGGGACGATGCAACGGGCTAGTGGCGGCCCACCCCCAGCATGACGTCAAAGCTGGAACGCGGCAATGGCCAAGGATTGGCGGAATTAATCATAAGCTTGCCAGAAATTGTTCCGAATTCGGGCACAATTGGCTGGCATCTCTGAAGCATGGGTTAACGGGGCAATCACGATGAATCTCTTCAACTCTTTTGATCATCAGCAATCCACCGTGGTCGGGTTCGGTATTCGGGCATTGCTTATCTCTGATCGCGGTACGAACAGCCCCCTGATGCAACGGCTTGCCGGGCTTGGCTGTCGGGTTGAGGTCATCGAAGACGTCTATTCCGCGCTTGATTGGGTGGTGGATGGCCCAGATGAGCCGGAATTGATCGTGATGGATTGTGATTTTGCCGGCGGCCTTGCCTTGGGCAAACGGGCGCATGCGCTGTTGAAAGCGGCGGGACGCTGTATTCCGACGGTGCTTATCAGTCGTGAAACGTCGGAACAGCAGTTCCCGACCTGCCGCTATGAACCGACAGTCCTGCGTGCGCCGTTCAGCTCGGTCGCTCTGCGTGTCGGCTTCGAACATGCCTTGCAAGAGCGGCTGCTGTTCGCCCGCGCGAGCTGATCCTCAAATGAAAAAGGGGCGGGCCATGGCCCACCCCTTCCGACTTTCGTCTCGTCGATAAATCAGGCCAGAGCCAGATTGGTCGCCGATTCGCGGCCGTCACGGCCAGCTTCGATGTCGAACGTGACCGGCTGGCCGTCCTTCAGCGAACGCAGACCAGCGCGCTCCAGCGCGGTGATGTGAACGAAAACGTCCTTTTTGCCGCCTTCCGGGGCGATAAAGCCGTAGCCTTTGGTTTCATTGAACCATTTCACGGTGCCCTTAGCCATCGTGATGTCTCCTGTCATAATGCCACCCGCGAAATTGCAGCGGCCCGGCCAGTCAGCTATTGGTCGAATGCTGTGGCCGAAAACGGAGACAGAGATCGAGAAGAGATAACCTAGCTCGCGTTATATGAGGGCTAAAGGCTTTTGGATCAAGGGCTATCTCAGCCCCCTCGCCCGCGCCTGACTGGACGGGGACTTAGGCGTGTTCTGCGTCGAATTGCGGTTCCGAAGCCCGCAGGGTCATGGCAAGGGCAACCAGCAGCGCGGCAACGGCAATGCCCCCCAGCGACCACAGGGCAAATGCGAAGACCCAGCTGACATTGAACAGGATCAGCGCGGTCAAAGCCGAGATGAACCCAGCGGTTCCGCCGAAAATCAGTGCGACTGCTGCCATCGTGACCTCCTATGTGCTGATGATCCTTGATCAGACCAGATTGGGGCAAGAACGTGGCAGAAGCGGGGAGAGTTTGTGGGCCGGCCGATCGCCGTCAGAATTTGCGCCGGGCCCGCAGGGCGGCGCCGATGGTGCCGTCGTCAAGATAATCCAACTCGCCGCCGACCGGTACGCCTTGGGCAAGGCTGGTGATCTGCGCCGCAGTGCCCGCCAAAGCGTCGGCGATATAATGCGCCGTGGTCTGGCCGTCGACGGTCGCGTTCAGCGCCAGAATAACCTCACGGCTGCCTTCATCGGCCACCCGTGCCGCCAGACGCGGGATGCCCAGTTCCTCTGGTCCAATCGAATCCAGCGCGGAAAGTGTGCCACCCAGAACGTGATAGCGCCCCTTGAAGGATTGCCCGCGCTCCATAGCCCAAAGGTCAGCGACATCTTCCACCACACAAATTTCGCCCGTGGCGCGGGCCGGGTCGGCACAGATCGGGCATAGATCCGCCGTGCCGATATTGCCGCAGACGGTGCAGTCGCGGGCATTCAGGGCGACGGTTGCCATGGCTTGGGCCAGAGGGGCCATCAGCTGCCCGCGCTTTTTCAACAGCGCCAAGACCGCGCGCCGGGCCGAGCGCGGACCGAGGCCCGGCAAGCGGGCCATCAGTTCGATCAGGGCTTCGATGTCACGGGTGCCGTCCATCGCTTAGAACGGCAGCTTGAAATCTGCGGGCAGGCCAAGGCTTTGCGTCAGCTTGCCCATTTCCTGCTCTGTCCGCGCGGCGGCTTTGGCCTGCGCGTCATTCAACGCGGCAAGGATCAGGTCTTCGATGACCTCTTTTCCCGATGGCACAAGGATTGACGGGTCAATGTCCAGCCCCGTGATCTGCCCCTTGGCGGTGGCTCGCGCCTTGACCAGCCCCGCGCCGGACTCACCCACCACGACGATGCGGGCGAGATCCTGTTGCAGTTCGCCCATCTTGGCCTGCGCCTCTTGCGCCGCCTTCATCATCTTGGCCATGTCGCCAAGCCCACCCAAGCCTTTCAGCATCTGGTCACTCCGATTGTTCGATCCACAAGATATGCGCGCGGGGCAGGGCGGGCAAGTCGGCCCCGATCAAAACATTCTCAATCAAGAATCCTCGAACGGGTCCCATTCGTCTTCCACCTCGGGCAGGGCCTCGGCCTGTGCGGCGGCGGCCATTGCCTCTGCCGTGCGGATTTCGGCGATTTTTGCACCGGGAAACGCGGCGAGCACAGCCTTGACCAAGGGGTTTTCCAAAGCCTCGGCCCGGGCGGCGTTCTCCTCGGCGTCGCGCTCCTCGGCCAGAGTTGCGGCACCGCCCTCGTTGACGACCGAGATGCCCCAGCGGCTTCCGGTCCAGCCCTGCAGGCGCTGCGACAGCCGTGCAGCAAGGTCAGGGCGGGCGAGGGGGCTGGGCTGAAACTCGATCCGGCTGGGGGCATAGCGCACCAGCTTCACCCCGTCCTCGACCTCTTTCAACAAGAGCATGTCGCGCTTTTCTCGGATCAGATCGACGACATGCTGAAAGGTCGGCAAGGGAACGGCCGGGGCCAGCGCCAGCGCCGTCGCTTGCCCGCCCATCATGGTGGGACCGCGCATCGGGGCCTGGGCCGCGCCCATCATCGGGGCATGCACGGTGCCGCCATTCGGGCCGCCGTAATTGCCGCCCGCAGGCGCCCCCCCCGGCATGGGGCCGGGCGCGGATTGCGATTGCAGCTTTTTCACCAGCGTTTCAGGGTCAGGCAGATCGGCCACATGGGTCAGGCGGATCACGGCCATTTCGGCGGCCATCATGGCATTGGGGGCCAGTGCCACCTCCTCGATGGCTTTCAGCAACATCTGCCACATGCGCGACAGAACCCGCATCGGCAGACGTCCCGCCATCTCCAACCCGCGGCTGCGTTCCTCGGGTGGGGTGGTGGGGTCTTCGGCCGCCTCGGGCGTGATCTTGATGACCGAAATCCAATGGGTGATTTCCGCCAGATCGCGCAAGACGGCCATCGGATCGGCCCCATCGGCGTATTGTGCCGCCAGTTCCGACAGGGCCGCCGGTGCAGCCCCGCGCAGAATCATGTCGAACAGGTCCAGCACCCGGCCCCGGTCGGCCAGCCCCAACATGGCACGCACCTGATCGGCGCTGGTTTCGCCTGCCCCATTGGAAATTGCCTGATCAAGCAAGCTGGTCGCATCGCGGGCCGAGCCTTCGGCGGCGCGGGTGATCAGCGCCAAGGCGCCTTCGGTGATGGCCGCCCCTTCGGAGGTGGCGATCTTGGACAAGAGGCCCATCATCACCTCGGGTTCGATCCGTTTCAGGTCGAACCTTTGACACCGCGACAGGACCGTGACCGGAACTTTGCGAATTTCGGTGGTGGCAAAGATGAATTTCACATGCGCGGGCGGTTCCTCCAGCGTCTTCAACAACGCGTTGAAGGCGGCGGTCGACAGCATGTGCACTTCGTCGATGATATAAACTTTGAATCGCGCGGAAGCGGCCCGATAGTGAACGGAATCAATGATTTCCCGGATGTCGCCGACACCGGTGCGCGAGGCGGCGTCCATCTCCATCACATCGACATGACGGCCTTCGGCAATGGCGCGGCAGGGTTCACACTTGCCGCAAGGCTCGGTCGTTGGTCCGCCAGTGCCATCGGGGCCAACGCAGTTCAGCCCTTTGGCGATGATCCGGGCCGTGGTGGTCTTCCCGGTTCCCCGGATGCCCGTCATGATGAAGGCATGCGCGATCCTGTCCGCCGCGAAGGCGTTTTTCAGCGTGCGCACCATGGCCTCTTGCCCCACCAGATCGGCAAAGGTTTCGGGGCGGTATTTGCGGGCAAGAACCTGATAGGCTTGCTCTGGCGTGTCAGACATGTTGCCTCGCGGGATTCGACGGGGCCAGACTAGGCGCTTGGGGGCTCAAGGTAAACCGGAAGGGCAGGGATGAAGATTGCCAGTATCGAAATAGCTGGCCAGATGCGGGGCATCTGTCCGATGCCGGGGCGCACCGGGGATTATGCGGGCGATCTTGCGGTTCTTTTGGCCTGGTCCCCGCGCTTGGTGGTGACGCTGGCGGAGACGGGCGAACTGGCCGCGCGCGGGGCGGCAAGTCTGCCCGCCGATCTGGCGGCGGCGGGGGTGGACTGGCTGAACCTGCCGATCCCGGATTTCGGCACACCGCCGCGCGGCTTGCGGGACCGTTGGCCTGCTCTTTCGCCCCGCCTTCTTGCGACCGACCGGATGGTCGTGCATTGCATGGGCGGCTGTGGTCGGTCGGGGATGATCCTTCTTCGGTTGATGATCGAAGACGGTGAAGCCCCGGATGCCGCTCTTGCGCGGCTTCGCTCGGCGCGCCCCTGCGCGGTCGAGACCAAGGCGCAGATGCGGTGGGCCATTGGCCCTTGAAGCCCGGACCAATCAGCGCGAAGGGTAGGAAAATACAGGAGCTTGCCATGGCCAAAATCGCCATCCTCACCATTTCCGACCGTGCCTCTCGCGGCGAATATGAAGATCGTGGCGGCCCGGCCTGCGAGGAATGGCTTCGCCGTGTCATCACCACGCCGGTCGATATCCTGCGCCGCATCACGCCAGATGGCCGGGTTGAGGTGGCCACTGCCCTGACCGATCTGGCCGATGTTTGGGGGGCCGATCTGATCCTTGCCACCGGCGGCACCGGCCCCAGCCCGCGCGACCAAACGCCCGAGGCGATGGCCGATGTCATTACCTTTGACCTGCCCGGTTTCGGTGAGGCAATGCGCGCGGCCAATGGAAAGGTGGTCGCCACCGCCATCCTGTCGCGCCAAGGGGCGGGCGTGCGGGGCAAAACCCTCATCATCACATTGCCCGGCAGCCCCAATGCGATTTCCACCAGCCTTGAGGCCGTCTTTGCCGCCGTGCCTTATTGCCTTGACCTGATCGGGGCCGCGCGCATCGAAACCGACCCCGCGATCATCAAGGCCCACCGCCCGAAAGGGGCGTAAGGAAAAGGCCTTTCATCCTGGCAGAAATACGCAAAGGGTCCGGGGCAGTCAGCCCCGGCTCCCAGTTCTGGTTCTGCGCCGCCTTTAACCGGCGAGCGCGCCCGACAAGCCCTTGTCGATCAGCGCGATGCTTTCCTCAACGCCATAAAGCGCGATGAAACCGCCAAAACGCGGACCATCCGAGGCGCCAAGCAGCACCTCATAAAGCGCCTTGAACCAATCGCGCAGGGGTTCGAACCCGTGGTCCTTGCCGACGGCGAAAACCATGCTCTGCAAGGCTTCGTCGTTCAGGCCGCCATCCCACGCCGCCAGACGGGCGCGCAGGTCTTCCATCGCGGCGCGTTCCTGATCGGTGGGCAGACGGAAGCTGCGGGTCGGGGCGATCTTGTCGGTATAATAGCGCACAGCAAAGCCCGCTGCGGCGTCCAGATCCGGGTTGCCCTCGGGCGAGGCATCGGGTGCGTAGCGCTTGATAAAGCCCCAAAGCCCCTTGGCATCCTTGGCCCCGGCCACCGAGGCCAGATTGAGCAGCATCGAGAACGGCACCACCATTTTCGATTCCGGCGGCTTGCCGTTGTGGATGTGCCAGACCGGATTGTTGGCCTGCGTGTCGATGTCCTGCGTAGGGTAGGCGCGCAGTTGCTGATGGTATTCATCCACCGCCCGCGGGATCACATCAAAGTGCATCCGCTTGGCGGTTTTCGGCTTTTGATACATGAAATAGGACAGGCTTTCGGTCGCCGCATAGCTGAGCCATTCGTCGATGGTCAGGCCATTGCCCTTGGATTTCGAAATCTTCTGCCCCTGATCGTCAAGGAACAGCTCATAGGTCATGTGGTTCGGCTTTTTGCCACCCAGAACCTCGCAAATCCCGTCATAGATCGGGGTGTTGGTCGAGTGGTCCTTGCCATACATTTCAAAGTCGACATCCAGCGCCGCCCAGCGGGCGCCGAAATCGGGCTTCCATTGCAGTTTGACATGACCGCCGGTGACCGGCAGCGTCCATTCGCGGCCATCTTCATCATCAAAGGTGATGGTATGATTGACGGCATCGACGTTCTTCATCGGCACATACAAGACGCGCCCAGTTTCCGGGTGGATCGGCAGGAAGCAGGAATAGGTCTGCTGCCGTTCGTCGCGCAAGGAGGCCAGCATGATCTTCATGATCGCGTCATAGCGTTCGGTGGCCAGCCGCAGCGTGTCGTCGAACTTGCCGGATTTGTAGAATTCGGTCGCCGAGATGAAGTCATACTGGAAACCGAAGGTATCCAGGAACCGGCGCAGCATGGCGTTGTTGTGGTGACCAAAGCTGTCATATTCGCCGTAAGGATCCGGCACCGAAGTCAGGGGTTTTTGCATGTGCTGGCGCAACATGTCTTGTTGCGGCACGTTTTCGGGCACCTTGCGCATGCCATCGACGTCATCGGAAAAGCAGATCAGGCGGGTCGGAATGTCAGAGATCACTTCGAACGCGCGACGGATCATCGTCGTGCGGGCGACCTCGCCAAAGGTGCCGATATGCGGCAGGCCTGACGGGCCATAGCCGGTTTCAAACAGCACATAACCCTTTTCCGGGGCTTTCTTTTCAAAGCGTTTGAGAACAGCGCGGGCTTCTTCAAAAGGCCAGGCCTTGGACTTCATCGCGGCATCACGGAGCGCGGTCATGGTCATTTCCTCAAACGCCGCCGACCCCATGTCGGACGGGCTTTCGTGCCATATTGCCATGGGCGCGGGCCGTCAATAATCTTGCCGCGGATGCAAAGGGATTTGACCATGTCTAATACGGCGGCGATGTCACCTCAGGATGCGCTGGTGGCGGTGATGGTGGCGGCCTCGGCCTCTGACCAGAACATGCGAACGGCAGAATTGGTGGCCATTCAGCGGATGGTCAATCACATGCCGATCTTTGCCGAATATGACACGGACCGGATTCGGCGCATCAGCCAGACTGTCTTTGACTTGTTTGAGGAAGAAGACGGGCTGGACGCGCTGTTCGGCCTGATCCGTGATGCGCTGCCCGAACGGTTGAACGAGACGGCTTATGCGCTTGCCTGTGATGTTGTCACGGCTGATGGCAAGCACAGTCAGGTCGAATTGCAGATGCTGGAAGAAGTGCGCGAGGAGTTGCGGATCGACCGTCTGCATGCGGCGGCGATCGAGTGGGGCGCGCGGGTGCGGCATATGACGCCGTAATCGCCGGTGAAAAGTCCCTGCCCTGCTGCAGGGTCAGACCCCCAGCCCCGCAAGGCGCGCGCCTTCTAAAAGATCGCGGGCCTGAAAATGCGCCCAAAGACCGGAAACCGGCCCGATATCCGGCACTTGCACGACGGTGCAGCCCGCGCGATGCGCGGCTTCGGCCCCGGCTTCGCTGTCTTCAAAGACCAGACAGCGCGCAGGCGCGACGCCCAACCGCTCCGCCGCCAAGAGATAAGGCTCTGGCGCGGGTTTCGGCCGGGTCACATCGGCCAGCGTCACAACGGTGTCGAAATGCACGGCCAAGCCGGTGACGCGCAGTTTATGATGCGCTTCGGCCTGACCTGACGATGTGACAAGCGCCATGGGCCGATGGCGGGCGGATAGCAGGCTCAGTGCGCCCGGCTTCAGCGGCAGGGATTCGTCAATCGCGGCGGAAAAGGCGCGGTGCCAATGCGCTTGCAGCCCCTTTTGGTCCAGCGTGGGCAGCGCGGCCCCGATGATCCCGGCCGCAGTCGGCAGATCGACCCCGACAAGCCGCTGCATGAAGGCCCGGTCAACCGGATGTCCCATGGCCGCAAAGGCGGCCATGCCAGTGGTCAGCGCCACGGTTTCCGTGTCGACCAAGGTGCCATCAAGATCGAAAAGCAAGGCATCATAAGGCATGGGCGCACCGGATTTTACTGATCTCTGCGCCTTAGCCGATCACAGCCACAGACGAAAGCGCAGAAAGCCGGTGGGTTGCAGGCCAACGGGTTCCAGCCCCGGCACCTCGGCGGCATGGGCGGCGGCGGCGGGGGCGCTGTCGAACAGCACCGAGGTTCCGGGCATCGGTCGGAACCGCCAAGGCCCGGCGGCCTGTGGCGCGATCTTGTCCGAACGGGCGACATGCTCTTGCAGCACCATCCGCAGAGGGCGGCTTTCCTCCATCACCACCTGCGCTGGTTCCGTTCCGGCAAAACCTGATCCGCCAGAGGCACGGTAACTGTTGGTCACCAGCACAAAGACCTGATCGGGATTTAATGGCCGACCTTGAAACGTCAGCGCCGTGATCCGCCGCGCCGTGGGGTTTATGATTTTTCCGGTGCAATCGTGCCGCGGGGGTTGCGACAGATCGACGAGGTAATTCAACCCATGGATCATGTCGAAGTTGTAGGCGGGGAAATCGGTGTCGACCAAAAGCTGGTCGCTTTGCCCCGGTTGGATTTGCCGAAACAGGCTGACCGAACGTTCCAGCCAAAGCCGGAGGTCCGCCCCCGTGATCCGCAAGGCGACCGGGCTGTTGGGATGGATGTAGAGATCTGACATATTGCGTCCGGTCAACGGCCCCGGTGCGATGGCTGTGTAATTGGATGGCCCGCCGCGCCCGCCCGCCTTGAACGGCGCGACGGCAACCAGCATTGGCAGCGCGCTCGCCGGATGGTTAGCAAGCGCACGGGTCATGTTCTCTTGTTGGGCTTCGGCCAGCAGGGTCTGCACGGCAGAGTGGCCGATAAGGGAAAAGTATGATGTCAGCCCAACTGCGGTTTGCCCAACCGTCTGCGTCGCCCGCCGACGCATGGAGGCCAGATCTGCAGCGGCATGTGCGGCGATGGCCGGGTCGGCCGCCACCCGCGCCGTAACCTTTCCGCTTAGCGCTTCACGTTCCGCCACCGGGCGCAGATGAGCCTTGTAGCCACGTACCGTCCAACGACCATCTTGGGTTCCAAGATTTAGGTCGATCAGGCCAAGGTGCGATCCGAAAAAGCCCGGCATGACCATCGGACGGTCTGGGCCGGTCGCGTCGGGACGGGGGTAAAGTTGATGGGTATGCCCTGCTATCACGGCGTCGATGCCCGGCATCTCGGACAAGGCGCAGGAAATGTTTTCTGCCGGCTGGTCCCCCTGATCCAGCCCCAGTCCGGAATGTGACAGCGCGATCACCAGATCTGCCCCAGCCCGGCGCAACCTGGGGATGGCAATGCGGGCTGTCTCTAGGATACCACGGGCCGTCAACGTGTCCGCCATATGCTGCCGTTCCCAAAGCGCGGTTTGGGGGGGCAGAAACCCCAGAACTCCGATCCGCAGCCGATGTACCTTGCCGTCCTGATCTACAAAGTCCCGTTGCAAAAGTAGGTGGCGTGGCAAGAACGGCCGCCGACCGTTGGTGGTGTTGCGGTCAAGATTGGTTGCGGCAATCGGAAAACGGGCCTGGCTCAAGGCGCGACGCAACAGGCGAAGCCCATTGGAAAATTCGTGATTGCCGAGGGTCGCCGCATCATACCCCAGTGCATTCATCGCCGCGATCATCGGGTGAATGTCGGCCCGCCGCTGGTGGTCTGCCACATGGTCGGCCAAAGGGCTGCCGTTCAGAAAATCGCCATTGTCCAGCAAAAGACTGTTCGCCACTTCGGCGCGGGCGGCCGCCACCAGACTGGCGATTTGCGCCAAGCCCCGCTCTGGCGCGGGCTGATCAGATAGATCATCCCAAGGCAATATCTGGGCGTGCAGATCCGAGGTGGCAAGAATTCGCAATTGAAGATGGGTTTCACCATCTGCCCTGCCTGCGATCGGTTCAGCACGCGACATTTCAAGCCCCACAAGCGCAGGCGACCTTGGTGGCCGCTTCGCCTCGATGCTATTGAACCCAAATGTTGCAATATGGCTTTGATCTAGATGAACTAAGTTGCATTTTATCTCCCGCAAGTTGCATTTTTGACAATGAGATCGCGCAAGATGCGGGTTTGATCTTGTCGGGGGCTTTGTGCCAGATGTTGCGACCATGAGAGATTGAAAGCACCGACATGCCGGATACGACGCAGATGGCCTTTGGAGGCTCGGGCCTGAACCGCGCTGCAGAGTTGCGCAGTGACCCGCAGGCGTTGGCTCAGCTGTGGCCACTGGCGCGGGTGCTGCCGGTCTGGCGCGGCAAACCATTGCTGCAGGCCGAGGGCGGTCTGGTGCGGGTGCCTTCGGATCATCTGCTGCTGAACGATGGGCCGCCGGTCGTATTCTTGGGGCTTGGCGAGGATGGGGTTGCCGAATTCGCGGCCGATCTTTCGGCTTGGGAGCCGGAGTCTGGCCCAGCGGCGGAGCAGGCGCTGTTCGATCAAAGCCGTCAACCACACCCCGCCTTGGGTGATGGCCCAGCGTTTGAAGACCTGCGCAATGCCATGTCCCGGCTTTCCCCACGCGAGGCCGAGTTGGCGGCAACCGCGCGGGCGGTTCTGCATTGGCATCGGTCGCACGCCTTTTGTGCCGCCTGCGGGGGGCGGTCAGACATGGTACACGCGGGCTGGCAGCGCCATTGCCCAGCCTGCGGCACGCAGCATTTCCCGCGCACCGATCCGGTGGTCATCATGCTGGTGACGCGCGGCAACAGTCTGCTTTTGGGGCGCAATGCCGTCTGGCCTGAAGGCATGTATTCGCTGCTGGCTGGCTTCGTGGAGCCGGGCGAGACGCTGGAGGCTGCGGTGCGCCGCGAGGTGGCCGAGGAAACCGGTGTTGTCGTTGGCCCGGTGCATTTTCTGGCCAGCCAGCCTTGGCCTTTTCCGGCCAATCTGATGCTGGGCGCGCATGGCGCGGCGTTGACCGAGGCGATTACTTTGGATCCTGCCGAATTGCAGGATGCGCTTTGGATCAGCCGCGAGGAGTTGTTGCAGGTGTTTTCCGGTCGGCACGCCCGCATCAAACCGCCAAGAAAAGGTGCGATTGCTGAACTGCTGATGCGCAATTGGCTTGCGGATCGGCCCACTTAACTTCAGATTCCCGACATTTGGCGGCACAGCCGCAAGCGCATATGGAACATAGATGAAACTGGCCACCAAGAAAGACATCGAAGCCCCGATCGCCAAGGTTTGGGCGGCCCTGTCAGATTATGAGGCGTGGGAACGCTCTGCGATGCGGCGCGGGGTGGATGTGGAACGGACGGACAAGTTGACCAAGCCGGGGCCGGGCATGTCTTGGACGTCGCGTTTTGCTTACCGGGCGCGCACCCGCAAGGCCGATATGAAGCTGACCGAGATGACGGGGCCGGGGCTTTTGGCCTTTACGCTGGCCTCGGATGCGGTGGATGTCGCGACAAAGGTTGAACTGATCGAGATGAGCGCGCGGCGCACCCGGATGCATCTGACCGCCGAGGTGAAGCCGCGCTCGTTGGGGGCGCGGTTGTTCCTGCAATCGCTGCGGCTGGCGCGTGCAAAAGTGGACCGCAAGTTCGATGCCAAGGTTGGCCAGTTGGCGCTGGAGTTGGAAACCCGCGCCAAGGTCGCCAAGTAATTACCCGCGCTGGCGGTCTGACGGGTAGACCCCCAGAATTTTCATCTCTGTGGTGAAGTAGTCCAGTTCTTCCAGCGCGCGTTTCACGTTGGTGTCTTCCGGGTGACCTTCGATATCGGCGTAGAACTCGGTCGCCATGAAACTGCCGCCAACCATGTAGCTTTCCAGTTTGGTCATGTTCACACCGTTGGTGGCAAAGCCCCCCATCGCCTTGTAAAGCGCCGCCGGAATGTTGCGAACGCGGAAGGTAAAGGTGGTGATCATCTGGTCCGCCCGGCGGGAATGATCGGCCTGCCGCGACATTACCAGAAAGCGGGTGGTGTTGTTCTTGTGGTCTTCGATATGGCGGGCCAGCACATCCAGCCCATAGATTTCTGCCGCAAGTTCGCTGGCCAGTGCCGCCCGGGTCTTGTTGCCAGCCTCGGCCACTTCGCGCGCGGCGCGGGCGTTGTCAGAACTGACCATGCCCTTGATGTTGTGATCTTTCAGGAAGCCAGCGCATTGCGGCAGGATCACCACATGGCCATGCGCCTCGGTCACATCCGAAAGCGTTGCTCCCTTTACCCCCAGCAAATTGACATGCACGCGAACAAAGGCCTCGTCCACGATATGCAGGCCCGCCCGTGGCAGGAGCGAATGTACATCCGCCACCCGCCCGTAGGTCGAGTTTTCCACCGCCAGCATGCCCAGATCGACCGTGCCTGCGCGGGTCATCTCGACCACATCTTCAAAGGTCTGGCACGGAACCGGGGTGAAATCGGGCCGGGCTTGCGCGCAGGCTTGATGCGAATAGGCTCCAAGCTCTCCTTGAAAGGCGATACGACCTGACATTTTGGCGGGCCTCCGTGACAAAATGGCCCGAAATGGGCGTTTGAAGGCGCTACTACACCTTGAAACCGATAGGGGGAAGCGGGTAGATAGCCGGCAATCCAGCCGCGTGGCCAGCCAGAGGGAAGGCGAGACATGTTCGATACGATGACCGTGACCAAAGTGACCGGGGCCATTTGTGGCTCGCTTTTGGTTTATCTGTTCGCCTCTTGGGCTTCGGACGCGCTTTATGCCACCGCCCCGGCTTCGCATGGCGGCGAAGAGGTTGCTCAGGCCTATACCATCGACACCGGCGCAGCCGAGGCTTCGACCGAAGCTGCCGCTGAAGGCCCGGCTTTCGCCGACCTGTTTGCCGCTGCCGATCCGGCCGCCGGTGAGAAAGTGTTCGGCAAGTGCAAGGCCTGCCACAAGATCGACGGCAGCAACGGCACCGGCCCGCACCTGAACGGTGTTGTGAACCGCGCCAAGGGCTCGGTTGAGGGCTTTGGCTACTCCGAAGGCTTGCTCGCGATGGCGGGTGACACCTGGACCCCGGAAAACCTTGATGCCTTCCTGACCAACCCGAAGGGTTATGTTGCAGGCACCAAGATGTCGTTCGCCGGCCTGCCCAAGGCAGAAGATCGCGCCAACATCATCAAGTTCCTCGAAGCGAACCCTTGATCTCGAGGAACGTTCGTTGGATCGGGCCGCCTTTGGGCGGCCTTTTCTATTCTTGGTCCGGCGCTTCACGCAATCGCGGCTTGTGACGGCCGGGGGGGCAGACTAGATTCGGTCCCAACGCGTCGGCACCGACGCTGGGGTGGACATGGAGTATGTGATATGCGGGCGCGCGTGACGGTGGCGGCGAGGCGCGACATGCGCGGCCTGATGACAGCAGGCTTCATCGGTATTCTGGCGGTTCTGACGGTTGCTCAGGCGCGGGCCGAGGATGCCAAGATCACCGTCGCCCATGGCATTTCGACCTTTGGTGCGCTGAAATTTCCCGCCGATTTCAAGCATCTGCCCTACGTCAACCCCGAGGCCCCGAAGGGTGGCGAGATCAGCCAATGGGCGCCCGGCACCTTTGATTCGGTGAACCCCTATACCATCAAGGGCGCTCCGGTTTCGCTTGCATCGATCTTTTACGAAAGCATCCTGAGCGGCACCGCCGATGAAATCGGGGCGTCTTACTGCAAGCTGTGCGAGACGATGGAATATCCCGAAGACCGCTCTTGGGTGATCTTCAACCTGCGCCACGATGTGACATTCTCTGACGGCACGCCGATGACCGCCGACGATGTCGTGTTCAGCTATGAGCTGTTCCGCGACAAGGGGATTGCCGAGTTCCGCTCGGTATTCAATCAAAAGTTCCAGTCGGTTGAGGCGCTTGACCCCTACCGCGTCAAATTCACCTTTACCCCCGGCACGCCCTTTCGCGACATGCCTGCCACCGCAGGAAGCCTGACGATCATCTCTAAGGCGGATTATACCGCCAATAAACGCGACCTTGAGGAAAGCACGCTTGTGCCGTTCCTTGGCACCGGCCCCTATGTGCTGGACAGCATCCGTCCCGGCCAGCAGGTGGTGTACAAGCGTGATGAAGATTATTGGGGCGTCGCGCATCCGCTTTCGATCGGGACCAACAACTTCGATCGCATCCGGGTTGAGTATTTTGGCGATGACGCGGCGGCGCTCGAAGGGTTCAAGTCGGGCGACTATACCTTCCGCAATGAGAATTCCTCGAAAAACTGGGCCACGGCCTATGACTTTCCCGGCGTGACCTCGGGCCAGATTGTCAAGGCGACGCTGCCTTCGGGCGTGATTGCCAGCGGGCAGGCGTTCTTGTTCAACCTGCGGCGCGAGAAGTTTCAAGATCCCAAGGTGCGGCAGGCGATTGGGTTGATGTTCAACTTCGAATGGTCAAACCAGACGCTGTTCTATGGGCTTTACAGCCGCATCAACTCCATTTGGGAAAACACCGATATGGCGGCCAAAGGGCCGGCCAGCGCTGCAGAAGCGGCGGTCCTGCAACCGCTGATCGACCAAGGGCTGTTGCCCGCCAGCATCCTGACGGATGAGGCGGTGATGGCGCCCGTGTCGACGCCGGAAAAGGCGATGGATCGCAAAAACCTGCGGGCGGCCTCGGCGCTTTTGGACGCGGCGGGTTGGGCGGTGGGCGAAGGCGGTCTGCGCCGTAACGCCAAGGGCGAGACGCTGAAGGTGGAATTCCTTGAGGACAGCCCCGCCTTTGAGCGTGTCATCAGCCCTTATGTTGAAAACCTGCGGGCTTTGGGGGTGGATGCGCAGCTGGTGATGGTGGATAGCGCTCAGATGGTGCAGCGCGTTGACCCGCCCGCTTTCGACTTTGATGTGATTGTCGGAAATGCGGTGAACTCGGGCTATGAGCCGGGGGCTGAATTGAAGCAGGCTTGGGCCACAGTCACCAAAGACAACTCCAGCCGCAACCGTATGGGCTATGCCAGCCCGGCCGTGGATCGGCTTTTGGAACTGGTGGAGGCCGCGAAGACCCGCGAGGAGTTGGATGTGGTGGTGCAGGCCTTGGACCGGGTGCTGCGCGCCGAACGCATCTGGGTGCCGCAGTGGTATAAACCGGCCCACACGGTTGCCTATTATGACATGTACGAACACCCCGAAGCCTTGCCGCCCTATGCCTTGGGAGAGTTGGAATTCTGGTGGGCTAACCCTGAAAAAGAGGCCGCCCTGCGCGCGGCCGGGGCGCTGAAATAACCGATGGGCGGCTATATCCTGCGACGTATTCTGCTGGTGATCCCGACCTTGTTCGGGATCATGCTGATCAATTTTGCCCTGACGCAACTTGTTCCGGGGGGGCCGTTTGACCAGATCGAGGCCAAACTGGAAGGTGGCGGCGATGCCATCGAGGCGGTGACAGGGGGCACCGGCGAAGATCCCGGCGCGGACAACGGCTATGTCGGCTCCCGCGGGCTGCCGCCCGAGTTTCGTGCCAAGCTCGAGGTCGAGTTCGGTTTTGCGCGCTTTCATTGCCCAGAAGGCTATGAAGGCAACCTTCTGGCGCAAGCCAAAGATTGCGAAAAGGAAATGATTCCGGCTTGGGAACGCTTCACCATCATGATGGGCAAGTTCCTGCGCTTTGACTTTGGCACCAGCTATTTCCGCTCGGCCTCTGTCACCGATCTGATCGTGGAAAAAATGCCGGTTTCGATCACCCTTGGCCTGTGGTCCACGCTGATTGCGTATCTGATCTCGATCCCCTTGGGCATTCGCAAGGCGGTGCGTGACGGCTCGGCCTTTGACAGTTGGACCTCTGGCATCATCATCGCGGCCTATGCCATTCCGGGGCTTTTGTTTGCGATCATGCTTTTGGTGCTGTTCGCGGGCGGATCCTATTGGAAGATCTTCCCCCTGCGCGGGCTGACCAGCCCCGGATGGGAGCAAATGAGCTTGGTCGGCAAGGCGTTGGATTATCTGTGGCACATCACCTTGCCGGTGGTGGCCAGCACGATTTCGTCTTTCGCCACGCTGACGCTTTTGACCAAGAACAGCTTTCTGGACGAGGTGAAAAAGCACTACGTCATGACCGCCCGCGCCAAGGGGTTGTCGGAATCTCGCGTGCTGTATGGCCATGTGTTCCGCAACGCCATGTTGATTGTCATCGCGGGCTTTCCTGCGCTGTTTGTCTCGGTGTTCTTTGGTGGCTCTATCATCATCGAAACCATCTTTTCGCTGGATGGCTTGGGTCAGCTTGGCTTCAAATCGGCTGTCGAGCGCGATTATCCGGTGATCTTCGGCACGCTGTTTGCCTTTGGCCTGATCGGCCTTGTGGTCGGGATCCTGTCGGATTTGATGTATGTTTGGGTTGACCCCCGCATTGATTTCGAGCGGAGGCAGTAGAATGGCGCTTTCTCCTCTGAACCAACGCCGTTGGCGCAATTTCAAAGCCAACCGGCGGGCGCTGTGGTCTTTGGTCATTTTTGCGGTGCTGTTTGGCTTGACGCTGTTTGCCGAGCTTTTGGCCAACGACAAGCCCCTGCTGATCAGTTATCGCGGGGATCTGCATGCCCCCTTCCTGCGGTTTTATACCGAGAAGGACTTTGGCGGCGACTTCCTGACCGAGGCGAACTACCGCTCCAGCGAGGTGCAATGCCTGATCGTGACGGGCGGTTTGGTGGACTGTTTCGACGACCCCGAGGGGATCACGCAGGCCGTCGCCGACGGTAGCTTTGACGTCACGACGACGGGTTTCCAACAGGGTTGGATGATCTGGGCGCCGATCCCCTATTCCTATAACACGATCAATGATCTGGGCGGTAAGGCCGCCCCTTCGGCGCCCGATGCGCAGCATTGGTTGGGCACCGATGACGCCAGCCGTGATGTGTTGGCGCGGGTGATCTATGGTTTCCGTCTTTCGGTTGCTTTTGCGTTGATGGTTTCGGCGCTGACCTCTGTCATCGGGATCGCGGCGGGGGCGGTGCAGGGCTATTTCGGCGGCCGGGTCGATCTGGTTTTCCAGCGCTTTCTGGAAATCTGGAGCGGAATTCCAACGCTTTACGTCATCATCATCTTCTTTGCCGCCTTTGACCGCAGCTTTTGGCTTTTGGTTGCCATCATGGTGGCCTTTGGCTGGACCAGCCTGATCGGCGTCGTGCGCGCCGAATTCCTGCGGGCGCGGAATTTCGAATATGTCCGGGCGGCCCGCGCCTTGGGCGTGCCGGACCGCACCATCATGTTCCGCCATGTGCTGCCCAATGCCATGGTGGCCACGCTGACCATGATGCCGTTCATCGTGACCGGCACCATCGGCTCGCTTGCCGCGTTGGATTATCTTGGCTTTGGCCTGCCGCCAGAACTGCCGTCGCTTGGGCAGCTGTCGCGGCAAGCGCAGCAGAACCTGCAAATGCCGTCTTTGGCCTTTGTCACCTTCTTTACCTTTGCCACCATGCTTTCGCTTTTGGTCTTCATCTTTGAAGGCGTGCGCGATGCCTTCGACCCAAGGAAAACCTTCCAATGACGGGGATTCTGAACGTCGAAGACCTGCGTATCAGCTTTCGCCAAGATGGCCGGGTGATCCCTGCGGTGAAGGGTGTGTCCTTTACCGTGGCCAAGGGCGAAACCGTTGCTTTGGTTGGGGAAAGCGGGTCGGGCAAGTCTGTCACCGCGCTGTCGACCGTGGGGTTGTTGTCCGACAATGCCGTGATTGAAGGCTCTGTCACCTATCAGGGCCGTCAGATGATCGGCGCGGCAGAGCGGGATCTGCGGGCGGTTCGGGGCAATGACATCAGCTTTATCTTCCAAGAGCCGATGACCAGCCTGAACCCGTTGCATTCGATCGAGCGGCAGATTTGCGAAAGCCTGAGCTTGCATCAAGGCTTGGAAGGCGAGGCCGCCCGCGCGCGCGCTCTGAGCCTTTTGAACAAGGTCGGCATCCGCAATGCCGAAGACCGTCTGACCGCCTATCCGCATCAATTGTCAGGCGGGCAGCGCCAGCGGGTGATGATCGCGATGGCGCTGGCCAATGGGCCGGACCTGTTGATCGCGGACGAGCCGACCACCGCATTGGATGTCACGGTGCAGGCGCAGATCTTGGATCTGTTGGCAGAGCTTAAGGCCTCGGAAGGCTTGTCGATGCTGTTCATCACCCATGATCTGAACATTGTGCGCCGCATCGCCGACAAGGTCTGCGTGATGAAAGGCGGTGAGATCGTCGAGGCTGGGCCGACGGCCACGGTTTTTGCCAATCCGCAGCACCCCTATACCCAAACGCTGCTTGCAGCAGAACCGAAAGGCCGCCCCGAACCTGTTGCCGAAGACGCGGCCGAGGTGATCCATGCCGATCACTTGCGGGTTTGGTTCCCGATCCAGAAGGGATTTTTGCGCAAGACCGTCGGCCATGTGAAGGCCGTGAACGACGCGAACCTTTCCGTTCGGGCCGGTGAGACGCTGGGCATCGTGGGCGAAAGCGGGTCTGGAAAGACCACCATTGCGCTGGCACTTTTGCGCTTGATCCCGTCAGAGGGCCGCATCGCCCTTTTGGGCCGTGAGATCAGCGCCTTGCAAGGTGCGGCACTGCGCGGCATCCGGCGGGATTTGCAGATCGTATTCCAAGACCCCTTCGGCAGCCTTTCCCCGCGCATGACCGCCGAAGAGATCATCGCCGAAGGGCTTGGTATTCATGGTGTGGAACTGGGTCGCAATCGGCGCGAGATGGTGGCCGAGATCATGACCGAAGTGGGCCTCGACCCCGCCACCATGACCCGCTACCCGCATGAGTTTTCCGGCGGCCAGCGTCAGCGCATCGCCATTGCGCGTGCTATGATCCTGCGGCCGAAACTCGTTGTGCTGGACGAGCCCACCTCGGCCTTGGATATGACCGTTCAGGTGCAGATTGTTGAACTGTTGCGCAGCCTGCAGCGCAAATGGGGGCTGGCCTATATTTTCATCAGCCACGATCTGCGCGTGGTGCGGGCCTTGTCCCATAAGGTTTTGGTGATGAAAGACGGCGATATTGTTGAGGCCGGCAGCGGCGAGGCGCTTTTTGCCACACCGCAGTCCGATTATACGCGTGCGCTTTTCAAGGCGGCCTTTGGATAGAACCTATGAAGATCCTTTTTGTTCATCAGAATTTTCCCGGTCAATTTTTGCATCTCGCCCCCGAACTGGAACGCCGCGGCCATGAGGTGCGGGCGCTGACGGATGCGGTGAATAACCGCCAGTTCAAGACCCAAGCCTTCCGCTATAAATTCGAACCCGCCCCGGTGGACCCCGGCGCAACCCGCTTGGGCCGCAATTACACCACGATGAGCGACCGCGGCGTTGTGGTCGCCCGCGCTTGCCAGCAATTGCGCGAAAAGGGCTATATGCCCGATGTGGTTTTTGGCCATTCTGGCTGGGGCGAGACGCTGTTTTTGAAAGAGGTTTGGCCCGAGGCCAAGCTGATCGTTTATGCCGAATTCTACTATCGCGGGCGCGGTGCGGATGTGGGGTTCGATCCGGAATTCAGTCCGCCGACCTTTGATCAGGTGATGATTGCCCAAGGGCGCACCACGCATCTGGGCCAAGCGCTGTTGCACGCGGATGCCGGGTTGTCGCCGACCGCATGGCAGGCCTCGACCTATCCGCAGGTGCTGCGCGACCGCATCAAGGTGATCTTTGATGGTGTGGACACGGCCGTGATGCGGCCTGATGACGCTGCACAGGTCACCTTGCCGGGGGGCACCGTTTTGCGGGCAGGGGAGGAGGTTCTGACCTTCGTCAACCGCAATCTGGAGCCGTACCGCGGCTATCACACCTTCATGCGCGCCCTGCCGCAAGTGATGAAGCAGCGCCCCGCGGCCCAGGTGGTGATCGTCGGCGGGGATGAGGTCAGCTATGGCGCGGCGCCGAAGGGGGCAAAGGGCTGGAAGGATGTTTTCCTGAACGAGGTGAAGGATCAGCTTGATCTCAGCCGCGTGCATTTTCTGGGAAAAGTGCCTTACCCGATGTTTGTAAACCTGATGCAGGTTTCCCGCGCGCATGCCTATCTGACCTATCCGTTCGTGCTGTCCTGGTCGATGTTGGAGGCGATGTCGGCGGGCGCGCATGTGGTGGGATCGGATACCGCCCCGGTGCGCGAATTGATCCGCGACGGCGAAAACGGCACGCTGGTGGATTTCTTCGATGTGAAGGCGTGGTCCAAGGCGCTGATCAAGGCGCTGGCCCGGCCTGAGAAGTTCGAAGATATCCGCCGTGCCGCACGCCAGACCATTTTGGAAGGCTATGATCTGAAGTCGATCTGCCTGCCCGCGATGGTGGACTATGTGGAAGGGTTTGCGCCGAACGGTGGGTGAAACACGCATCCTGTCCGGGCTTGCGGTTGCGCGGTGGGGATAGGGCGGGCCGAGGCCCGCCCCCAGAATACCCCGGCTTTTAGATCGCCGCCGAATGTTTGGCCTTTGACTGGTCATAGGCATCAAACGCCCGCGCCACCATCCGCGTCAGCGGGCGGGCATGCGGCGGGATCGACAGGCCCGTTTCATCCAATGTCACCATGTCGCCAAAGGTATCTGCCGCACTTTGGAACATCGCTTGCAGCGCCTCGGGGGTTACCGCGTGATGCGACAGGATTTCTTCGCGACTGACGCGGAAATCGCACATCAGGGCTTCGATGACCCGGGCGCGCATCACATCATCGGGGCTGAACACATGGCCGCGATGGGTCGAGAAATGCCCTTCGCGGATCGCGCGCGTGTAGTCCGCCGTGCCAGAGGCGTTTTGGGCAAAACCTTGTGGGAAGCGACTGATCGACGAGGCGCCAAGCCCAACCAGAACCGGAGCGGTGTCGTCGGTATAGCCTTGGAAATTCCGGCGCAGGGTGCCCGCTTTGGCGGCCTTTGCCATCCCATCTTCGGGGCGGGCGAAATGGTCGATGCCGATTTCGTCATAACCGTCCCAGACAAACAGGTTCCGCGCGGTTTCAAACAGCGCGAGCCGTTCCTGCGGGGTCGGCATGGCATCCGATGGGATCATCTGCTGGCGGCGGCTCATCCATGGCACATGGGCATAGCCGTACAGTGCCACGCGATCCGGGTTTAGCGTCAGCAGTTTTTGCACCGAATCTGCAATCCGCGCATTGGTCTGGAACGGCAGGCCATAGAGGATGTCGGCGTTCAGACTGCCGATGCCCCGGTCACGAATCATGTCGGCGACCTCTTTGGTCAGCTCATAGCTTTGTTCGCGACCGATGGTCTTTTGGATCTCGGGGTCAAAATCCTGCACACCGATCGAGGCGCGGTTCATGCCGGACGCTGCCAACGCATCCAACCGGGAAGCGTCGATTTCGTTGGGGTCAATCTCGACCGAAAACTCTGCCCCATCCGCCATCGGCACGGCGTCGAAGATGGTTGCGGCCAGATGGCGCATGCTATCGGCGGGCAGCAGGGTAGGGGTGCCGCCGCCCCAATGCAGCCGGCTCAGCTTTACGCCGGGCGCCAGATGCCGTTTCAAAAGGGCGATTTCGGCCTTCAACACCTTGACATAGGCGAGAACCGGCTCATCGCTGGAGGTTCCTTGTGTGCGGCAGGCGCAGAACCAGCACAGGCGCCGACAAAACGGCACGTGCAAATATAGCGAAATGTCGCTATTGGCCGGAATGGCCTGAATCCATTGGACAAATGTTTCGGGTCTCACCCCGCCCGCGAAATGTGGCGCGGTGGGATAAGACGTGTATCGAGGCACACGGGCGTCAAAAAGCCCCAGCCGGGTGAGTTGCGATTCAATGGTCATTGGGATAACCTAAAGGTGTAAATCGCTTGTCGCTTTGACGCAGATCAACTGGAACATTTGACACATGCCGCATCAGGACCTGCAACTTCTGTCCCACGATTGCGGCTCTTGTCCCATTCGACATCGGGCAGTTTGCGCACGCTGCGATGCCGATGAATTGCAGCGGTTAGAGCAGATCAAGTACTATCGCAGCTATCAGGCTGGCCAGACCGTCACTTGGTCGGGCGACCGGATGGATTTTGTCGCGTCGGTTGTCACCGGGATCGCCACGCTGACCCAGACAATGGAAGACGGGCGGCGGCAGATGGTGGGGCTTTTGCTGCCCTCGGATTTCGTCGGTCGTCCGGGTCGGCAAGCGGCGGCGTATGACGTGACAGCGGCGACCGATCTGGTGATGTGCTGCTTCCGCAAGAAACCGTTTGAAGAGCTGATGGCCAAGACCCCGCATGTCGCACAGCGATTGCTGGAGATGACGCTGGACGAATTGGACGCAGCGCGGGAATGGATGCTGCTTTTGGGTCGCAAGACGGCGCGGGAAAAGATCTCATCGCTGTTGGCCATCATCGCCCGGCGCGATGCCAGCTTGCGGCTGAAGTCCGCACAGGGTGCGGTCAACTTTGACCTGCCGCTGACACGAGAGGAAATGGCTGACTATCTGGGACTGACGCTGGAAACCGTCAGCCGTCAGATGAGCGCGTTGAAGCGTGACGGAGTTATCGGGTTGGAGGGAAAGCGGCACATCATGGTGCCGGACTTTGACCGGCTGTTGGAAGAAACCGGCGACGACAACGACGGCGGCTTTCTGGTGTAACCTCAGTCAAATCAAAAGGCGCCCCGCGAGGCGCCTTTTTCTTGGGCCGCTTTAGTTGAAGGCGCAGCCCGTCTTGATGCCCAGCTTGCGGAACACCGATGCTGCCGGGCAGAACCCGGTCAACGAGGACTGGATCAGGTTGAAGCCGATAAACACGGTGAACCACATGAAATAGGCGCTGACGAATTGGGTCAGGATCACCGACAGCAGCACCATGCAGCCGGCAAAGAGGGTGACGGAACGATCAAGGTTCAAAGCGGGCACTCCTATGCAATGGGAACTTGCCCAAGACATATCACCGATGCAAATCAAATTCAATAGTTTGAATTTGATTGCCTGCGCTAGATCGTGTCTTCGCCCTTCCCCCCGGCTCGCGCTTTCGCTAACACTTGGCGCATGATATGGAATGTGCCCAATTCGCTGACCTTCCTGCGCCTTTTGGCGGCCCCCGGTGTGGCGGTGATGTTTCTGTATTTTCATCGACCTTGGGCCGATTGGTTCGCGCTGGCCCTGTTCATCGGCGCGGCGATCACCGATTGGTTCGATGGCTATCTGGCGCGCCTGTGGAAGCAGGAATCGAAATTCGGGGCCATGCTGGATCCGATTGCCGACAAGGCGATGGTGGTGATCGCGATCATGGTGATTACCGGCTATAATGGCATGAACCCTTGGTTGATTCTGCCGGCAACCGTGATCCTGTTTCGCGAAGTGTTTGTTTCAGGGTTGCGCGAATATCTTGGGGCCACGGCGGGTTCGCTGAAGGTCACAAAGCTGGCAAAGTGGAAGACGACCGCGCAGATGGTGGCAATTGCGGTGATGTTTCTGGGCACCGGGCTTGAATATCTGAATGGTGTCGCGATGAAGGGCATGACGCCCGACCAATATCTCGACGCTGTTGCGGCAGGTTTGGCCGATCCGGTTCGGGCCTGCGGGCGGCGGGATTGCGCGTCTTTGGCGGGGGATGCGGGGCTGGTTCTGATGTGGATTGCAGCCTTTCTGACGGCGCTGACCGGATGGGAGTATTTCCGCAAGGCGCTGCCATTTTTGCGGGATGACACATGATCGATATCCTGTATTTCGCTTGGCTGCGCGAACGCATCGGCACCAACCGCGAACGTCTTGAAACCACAGCGGCAACCGTTTCTGATCTGGTGGCCGAATTGGAAGCGCGGTCCGAAGGTCACGCTCTGGCCTTTGCGGACAAGACCAGTTTGCGCGTCGCGGTCGATCAGGAACTGGCGGATTTTTCCGCCCCCTTGGCGGGTGTGCGCGAGGTTGCCTTTTTTCCACCCATGACCGGCGGTTAAGCGAGGCTGCAATGCGACTTTCTGTGCAAGAGGCTGCTTTCGATCTGGGGGCAGAATCCAATGCCTTTGCCGCGGCTGTTTCGGGTGCGGGGGCGGTTGTCACCTTCACCGGGCTGGTGCGCGACAATGGCGGCAGCTTGGCCGCGATGGAGATCGAGCATTACCCCGGCATGACCGAAAAGGCGATTGCTGCGATGATGGATCAGGCAATGGCGCGGTGGTCTTTGGCCGATGCGCTGGTGATCCACCGCTATGGCCGGTTGGCGGGTGGCGAGGCGATCATGATGGTGGCGACGGCGTCGCGGCATCGGGCGGATGCCTTTGCGGCGGCAGAGTTTTTGATGGATTACCTGAAATCCCGCGCGCCGTTCTGGAAAAAGGAAATTGGCGCCGATGGTGCGGCTTGGGTTGCCGCGCAGCAGACCGATGAGGATGCGCTGCGCCGCTGGTGACAGGCCGGCTTACGGGGCCTTGCTTCCCATCATTCCCGTGGCCGAGCGCAACTGCGCATCCAGCCAAAGCCGTGCGGAATCCACCACAGCCACATAGCCTTCCAACGCGCCTTTGGCGGCCGGAATTTGCTGCGCAAGTTTTGGGGCCATGACGTAAAGCGCAACGATCGCCAGCGCCAACAGGATCATCAAGACAAAGCCGGTCCGGAATGCTGCCGTGCCATGGGCGCCCGGCAGACTATCGGTGACGACCCCAGCTTCGCCGGTCCGCGGTTCGCTGGAGGCGCGCAGGGTGGTGTTGATTTCGTCAATCTCGGGCAACATTTCGCGCCGGGATTGCGGTTTGGCGGGGGCCGCTTCAATACCCTTCATCCGGGCGATGCGCTCGGCCACCGGATCGGGTTCCGGGTTCGGGGCAAGATCAGGGCCGGTCGCAGCCGCCGCCGCGATGGGGGCCGCGATGACGGCGGTCAAGCCAAGTTCGTCCTGCGTCTCAAGGCGGGGGGCCTCGGCGCGTCGGGCGTTCGTCTCACGCTCGGCCTCTTCGCGCAGGACGGCCAGCACGCTTTCCTCAATCGGGGGGCGGGCGAAGCCGGGTCTTGCGCCGGTAAGCGTGGCCGGATCGGCTATGATCGGTCCGTCAGCCATGGCGGGCGGTGGTTCAAAAAGCGCTTCTTCGGCCGCAAGCTCTTCTTCGACGCGCGGCGACATCTGGAACCAGGCATGCCCGCAATTGGAGCATTGCACATCGCGCCCGGTGTCGGGAATGGCCGAGGCGTCCACCTCGTATTCCGCATCGCAGTTGGGGCAGACAAGACGCATTGGGGGCAATCCGGCACATGCAAGGACAGAAGGTTCCGTTGTTGTAGCAACGAAGTCTGACATATCCAAGTCTTACTGCCTGTTTTGCAGCCGGGACCGATTGAAACCGTCGCGGCCATGGGCGAGTATCCGGCCCGAACGGGTGCGCCCAAAGGGGGCGGGGAGCGGGTTTTCGTGATCGCCTTTGAAAATGTGGCCTACAACTATGGCGGAGGGGAGCTGTTGTCCGACATCTCGCTGCGGTTGCCGCCCGGATCGTTCCATTTCCTGACCGGCCCTTCGGGGACGGGCAAGACGACATTCCTCAAGCTGTGCTATGCCGAACTGTTGCCGACGGCGGGGCATGTGACACTGTTTGATCGCGATGTGCATGGGTTGAGCCGCGATGACGTCGCCTTGATGCGCCGGCGGATCGGTGTTGTGCATCAGGAATGTCAGTTTCTGGACCACCTGCCATTGTCGGCCAATGTCGAATTGCCCCTGACGGTATCCGGTCGGCGCGGCGGTGCGGGTGATTTGCAGGATTTGCTGGCGTGGGTCGGGCTGGATCGTCTTTCCAGCGCGCTGCCGCCCTCGCTTTCGGGCGGGGAACGCCAGCGGGCGGCACTGGCGCGGGCAATTATCATGGGCCCCGAGGTCATTCTGGCCGATGAGCCGACGGGCAACCTTGATTGGGACATGTCGCTGCGGCTGCTGACGCTCTTGGTCGAGTTGAACAAGATGGGCAAGACGGTGCTGGTCGCGACGCATGATCTGAACCTGATCCGGCAGGCCAAGGCGCAGGTGCCCGCGCGTGTGTTGCGGATTGCCAAGCGGCGCATTCAACTCGCGGGGGCCGATCTGTGACCTTGCAGTCTGTATGGGCAAAACTGCCCCGCCTTCTGGCCGCCGATCAGGGCGATTCCGTGGTGCCGCCGTCTGGCCATACCGCTTGGCTCACCAGTTTCACGGCGGGAGCGATGACCTTTCTGACGGTTTTTGCGCTGGCGCTTTCGCTGGCATCTGGCCGGTTGGCGGAGCGATGGGCTGGCGCATTGGAGCGCACCGCCACGGTGCGGCTTTCCGCGCCCGAGGATCAGATCGAGTTGCAACTGAAGGCGGTGCTCGACCTTTTGGCGACGACCCCCGGCATCGCCAGCGCCCGCGCGCTGACCGATGAAGAACAACGCGCCCTGCTAGAGCCGTGGTTCGGCCCCGATCTGCCGGTTGATGCGCTTCCTCTGCCGCGTCTGATCGAGGTGGTGGAGGACGGCAACGGCTATGACGGTGTGGGTCTGCGGCAACGATTGGCGGCCGAAGCCCCGGGTGCGGTTTTGGATGACCACACCCGCTGGCGCGAACCGATGGCGCAGGCAGCCACCCGCCTGCGGCTTTTGGGTCTTTTGTCGATTGGGCTGATTGGCGCGACCATGGCGGCGATGATTACGCTGGCCGCCAATGCTTCGCTTGCCGCAAATGCACAGGTTATCAAGGTGTTGCGTCTGGTGGGCGCACGCGACGCCTATATCGCCCGCGCCTTCGTGCGCCGCTTTACGCTGCGCGCGGCGATGGGGGCGGCCTTGGGGGCCGTGGCGGGGCTGCTTGGTGTTTTCCTGCTCCCTGCCACCAACGAGGCAGGTGGCTTTTTGACGGGTTTGGGCTTTCAGGGCGTTGGCTGGCTCTGGCCCTTTGTGTTGCCGCCCTTGGCCGCACTGGTTGCCTTTCTGGCCACCCGCGCCGCTGCATTCCGCAAATTACGGGAGTTGACCTGATGCTGGCGATTCGCTGGGTTCTGTCGCTGATCTTTATCGTCCAGATGTATCTGGCCATGGCTGTGATCGCGATTGGCTTTGCGCCCTTTGCGCTGTTTTCCCGCAATGCAGCGGTGAAGGCCTGCCATGTGTTTTGTCAGTGGGTGATCTTCTCGCTGCGGCTTTTGTGCGGGTTGAAGACCGAAGTGCGGGGCGTGCCGCCGACGGATGAGGTGATGATTGGCGCCAAGCATCAAAGCTTTCTCGACATCATCGCGATCTACAATGCGGTACCGCGCGGCAAATTCATCATGAAGCGCGAGTTGATGTGGACGCCGTTCCTTGGCCAGTATGCGCTGCGCATCGGCTGTGTGCCGGTGAACCGTGGCAAGCGCGGGGCCGCAATTGCCAAGATGAAGGCAGATGTGCAGGCCGGAACGACATTTCCCGGCCAGCTCATCATCTATCCCCAGGGCACGCGGGTCGCACCGGGGGTGGCCAAGCCCTACAAGGTGGGGACGGGGCTTTTGTATGACCAGTTGGGTCAGCCTTGTGTTCCTGTTGGCACCAATGTCGGGGTCTTTTGGCCCAAGCGTGGCATCCTGCGCAAACCGGGCGTCGCGGTGGTAGAGTTCCTGCCCCGGATTGAGCCGGGCCTGCCGGTGCCCGCCTTTATGGCCAAGCTTGAGCAAGAGGTAGAAGCCTCGTCGAACCGTTTGATGGCCGAGGCGGGGTTCAGACCCTGATGGGAACGCAAAGCTCCACCATCGCGCATATGCTGGACACGCTGGCGGCGTTGCCGCTGACCAGCCGCAAGATGTTTGGCGAATATGCGCTGTATCTCGGGGGCAAGACGGTGGCCTTCGTCTGCGATGACACCCTGTTCATCAAGCCAACAGCCGGGGCATTGGCGCTCTTGCCCGATACAGAGCGTGGCCCGGCCTATCCGGGGTCCAAGGATTACATCATCGGGTCCGAAGTGCTGGATGACCCCGATCTTTGCATTCGGGTTCTGCAGCAGGTTGAACGGGATACGCCCGCACCAAAGCCCAAGGTGAAGCGCCCAAGGTAACACGCGCCCCGCAGGGCGCGCGGTGCCATTTAGGCGGCAAGGCCTTTCGAACCCATCGCAAGAAACTTTTGGCGGCGATCTTTCAGGATTTCGGCGCGCTTCTTGCCCGCCATTTCGGCCAGCATCGCCTCAATCGCCTTGCCAACGGCGGCGACGGTATCACCGCGGCCACGCTGCGCGCCGCCCATCGGTTCTTTGATGATGCGGTCGATCACACCCAGCTTTTGCAGGTCTTGCGCCGTCAGGCGCAGCGCCTCGGCGGCTTCGCGCATCTTTTCGGCGTCCTTCCACAGGATTGACGCGCAGCCTTCCGGTGAAATCACCGAATAGACCGAATGTTCGAGCATGGCGATACGGTTGGCGGTGGCAAAGGCGACAGCCCCGCCAGATCCGCCTTCGCCGACGACGATCGACAGCAGCGGCACGCTAATTTCAAGGCATTTTGCCGTGGAACGCGCGATCGCCTCGGCCTGGCCACGTTCTTCGGCACCCTTGCCCGGATAGGCCCCGGGGGTGTCGATCAGCGTGATGACCGGCAGGTTGAAGCGGTCGGCCATATCCATCAACCGCACGGCCTTGCGATAGCCCTCAGGCCGGGCCATGCCAAAGTTGCGTTCGATCCGGCTTTTGGTGTCGTGGCCCTTTTCATGGCCGATCACCACGACGGGCTGGTCATTGAAGCGGGCAATCCCGCCCATCACGGCATGGTCATCGGCAAAGCCGCGGTCGCCGGCAAGCGGGGTGAATTCGGTGAAAAGACCCTCGATGTAGTCTTTCGAATGGGGGCGGTCCGGGTGGCGGGCCACTTGGCATTTCTGCCATGGCGTCAAGGACTTATACAGATCCTTCAGCAGGGTGTCGGACTTTTTGTCCAAGGCCTCGGCCTCTTTGGCGACATCCATCGCCGGATTGGCACGCGCAAGCGCGCGCAGCTCTTCGGCCTTGCCTTCGATCTCGGCGAGCGGTTTTTCGAAATCCAGATAGTTCATCGGTCACCCCTGCGACTGCGACTAGGTATATGCAGGCTGGGGGGGCGAAATGCAACTGAGCAAGATTTATCCCGTCACAAACCGGCTGGATCCGCGCAAAACCGGGGGCCGAACGGGCGACGCACAAACGGCAACGCCCTGTGGCGGGCCACAGGGCGTGCACATCCTCCCGAGGATGCGGGGGTGGGCCTCCTCTCCCAGTCCCCGCGCGGGTATTCGGTTGGCATCTTGCCCAAAGGCGCGACGCTATGACACAGAGCCTGCCCGTTTCGTGGGCGGTGTGTCAACGATTCATCAGGCGCCCATGATAAGTTCGTATTGCTTCACGATCACCTCGGCCTGCTTCATCGAGGCAATGTCGATCAGCTTGCCCTTATAGGTCGTGGCGCCTTGGCCATTGGCTTTGGCCTCCTCCATCGCGGCAAGGATGGCGCGGGCGTCGGCCACCGCGGCGTCCGAGGGGGTGAACACCTCATTGGCCTGCGCCACCCCGATGGTTTGTGCCAGTCGCTCAAGCTTTTTAGCTTTCTGCATCGACTCAACACTTGAGTTGAATGTAATCACAGCGGGTAAGAACATCGCGTTCAGTGTGCC
>CALBSG010000149.1 GCA_937927675.1 uncultured Paracoccaceae bacterium
GCCTTGGGCGGCGTTATCCGTGACAGCTATCTCTCGGGGGACATGTGATGCTGCTGACCGTCGATCATTTGACCCGCTATGCCTATGACATCCCGGTGCGCGCCGTGGTGCAAAGCCACCGCCTGACGCCCGCGCGGTTTGACGGGCAGCGGGTGTTGGGCTGGACTGTCACCGTTTCTGGCGGCGAGATGGGTGGGGCGTTTCGCGACGGCGCCGGTGACTGGGTGCAGGGCTGGACGGTCAAAGGCCCGGTATCGGCCATTGAGGTGCGGGTGCAGGGGCAGGTGGAGACCCACGACCTTGCCGGCGTCTTGCGCGGCCACCGCGAGTTGGTGCCGCCGTTGGCCTATCTGCGGGACACAGCTGCGACCAAGGCGGATGCGCCGCTGCGCGCCTTGGCCGAGACGGCGACGCAGGATGATCCCTTAAGTCAAGCCCACGCCCTGGCCTTTGCCGTGGCGGGCGCCATCGCCTATCGCCCCGGCAGCACCCATTCCCATACCACCGCAGCCGAAGCGCTGGCGCAGGGCGAAGGCGTTTGCCAAGACCATGCGCAGGCGTTGATCGCCTGCGCCCGCCATCTTGGCGTTCCAGCGCGCTATGTCGCGGGATACCTTTTTTCGTCCCAAGATGGCCAACCGCACGAGGCCTCGCATGCTTGGGCCGAACTGCATGTGCCGGGCTATGGTTGGATCGGGTTCGATCCGGCCAATCGCTGCTGCCCGGATGATCGCTATATCCGGCTCGGTTCGGGTCTTGATGCGGCAGAGGCCGCACCGATCAAGGGTATTGCGCGGGGCATGGGGGCGGAAAGCATGGATGTGACGGTTGCGATCCAAAGCCAAGCCCAATAGGGTCGCGCCGCGAAACCGGAGGCGATGATGACCTATTGCGTGGGACTGCTGCTGAACGAAGGCATGGTGTGCCTGTCGGACACCCGCACCAATGCGGGGCTGGATAACATCTCGACCTATCGCAAAATGTTCCATTTTGAAGAGCCGGGCGAGCGCGTCATCACCATCATGACCGCAGGCAGCCTTTCGATCACGCAAACCACCCTTGCCCGTCTGCGGGAAGCGATCGAAGACCCCGAGGCGACGGAAGAAACCTCGATCATGAAGGCGCCGACCATGCTGAAGGTTGCCTCAATCATCGGCGGCATGTTGAGCACGGTGCGGGGTGAGGTTGACGAAAAGCTGGCCTCGATGCGGCAGGCCGCGACAGCCAGCATGATCGTCGCGGGCCAAAGGAAGGGCGGCGCGATGCGGCTGTTCCTGATCTACCCCGAGGGCAATTTCATCGAAGCGACGGAAGACACGCCGTTTCTGCAAATCGGCGAACATAAATACGGCAAGCCGATCCTTGACCGGGTGGTGAAGATGGCCACGCCTTTGGCGGATGCCGAAAAGGCCGTGCTTTTGTCGATGGATTCGACCTTACGCTCGAACCTGTCGGTGGGCATGCCTTTGGATCTGTGCGTCATCAAACGCGATGAATGCAAGGTGACGCGTCAGCGCCGGATCGAAGCTGGCGACACCGCGTTTCGCGCCATGTCCGAGGCATGGTCCCGCGCGCTGCGTGACGGGTTCACGCAAATCACGCTGGGGGCGTGACAGCTTTTTCTTGCAAGAAAATGGTTCGGAATTTTGCAAAATTCCGGCGCTGCTTACAGGTGCAGATCAAACAGCGCGCAGGCTTCGTCAAAGAATCGTTCGCGCGTGGCGGGGCGTTCCATCATCACCTCATGCTCGGCGCCGGGGTAGAGCGACAGCGTGCCCTTCGGCCAGCGTGCCATGCGCGCATGCACCGGGCCCGTGTCCACAATCCGCTCTTGCAGCCCCAGCGCGGTGACCACCGCCAGATCGGGTGAGGCGAGCAGGCTCAGCGCATGACATTCCTTCAGCGCCGCCTGCAACCAGCCCAAGGACGGCCCCGCCAACACAAGCTCGGGGCAGGCCAGCGCCTGTTGGCGCATGTAATCCCACATCTCGGGGTCGGTGGTCAGGCTGTTGGCCAGAAACGGGCTGTTGAGAACATAGGTCGTCTCTTTGGTGCCCGGCACCAGCCGGTCGTCAAAGCGCAGCCACCGCGAGGCGCTGGAGAGCGCCATCGCCATTGGCCGCATCCAGGCCGCGATCAAAATCCCCCACATCGGTGCCGAAAAGGCTGCCGCCTTGAACGGGTGTTGGCCCATCAGACTGCGCAACCCGATGCAGCCCCCCATCGAATGGGCCAACATGAACCACGGTTCAGGCAGCCCTTCGGCGCGGGCAAAGGTCAGCACCGCGTCCATATCCAGCTGATATTCGCCGAAATCATCGACGTGGCCGGTCAATTGGGCATCCAGCGGTCGATCCGCCAGACCTTGGCCGCGCCAGTCAATCGACACGGTGGCATAGCCGCGCTGGGCCAGATCAGTGGCTGCGCGGCCGTATTTTTCAATGTACTCCGTGCGGCCGGGCAACAAGAACACCGTGCCTTTGGTGCCCCCCTCTGGCCAGACACCGACGCGGATCTGCACCCCATCCGCCGTTTGCAGCCAGCGGGCAAAACCCCCCGCCGGACCATCTGCCAGTTTGGCGTGAAACGGGGCCTCGGATGTCACGACAGTGCCGCGCCGAGTTGCATCGCCAAGCCCATGGACCCATCGACGGTCAGCTTGCCGGACATAAAGGCGCTGGCGGCGTTCATCTCGCCTTCCAAAATGGCGCGGAACACCTCGGCATTGGCGGTCAGCGTCACATCGGCCGGATCGTCACCGGCGCGCACGCCATCGGCATCGGCCATGATCGCGCCTTCGCCGGGGATGACGAATTTGGCGACACCGGCGGTAAAGCCGCCCGCCATCTTCGCGCCAAGCGCCGCTACCGCCACCGAAATCACATCGCTCATCCATCTCTCCATCGTGAAGGCGCGTCAAACATCAGGGGGCTGGAGTTTTCCGCCCCATAGATTACGCTCAGGTTATGAAAGTTTGGCCCCGTCTTCACAACCTTATCCTTGCGGCATTTCTGCCGCTGATGATGGCTGCGGGGCCGGTCTTTGGTCAAACGGACAAGCTGGACGGGCTTTTTGACAAGCTGAAGACCGCCGACGCGCGAGAGGCGGCGCGAATCGAGCAGGAGATCTGGATCGAATGGTCGAAATCCGGCTCTCCGGCGATGGATCTTTTGTTGGAGCGCGGACAAGAGGCCATGGCGGCGGGCGACATGACCGCGGCGATTGAACATTTCACCGCCCTGATCGACCATGCCCCTGATTTTGCCGAAGGCTGGAATGCGCGGGCGACGGCCTATTATCAGACGGGCCAGATCGGCCCCTCGCTGGCCGATATCGGCAAGACCCTGCAACTGAACCCCCGGCATTTCGGCGCGCTGGAAGGGCTGGCGATGATTTTTCAAGAGCTGGACGAGCCGGAAAAGGCGCTGGAGGTCTGGAAGGCCGTTCTGGCTATACATCCCCATGCCGCCGGGGTATCGGACGCCATCAATGAGATCGAAACCGATCTTGAAGGCCACGAACTTTAGGAACCCCAGCACATGGACGCCCGCGCCCGGGTGACGGCGGTCCTTGGGCCGACCAACACCGGCAAAACCCATTACGCCATCGAACGCATGCTGGCCCATCGCACGGGTGTCATCGGCTTGCCGCTTCGGCTTTTGGCGCGCGAGGTCTATGACCGGATCGTGGCCCTGCGCGGGCCTTCGGTGGTGGGGTTGGTCACGGGCGAAGAACGCATCGTGCCGGAGCGCTGCCAATATTGGGTCTGCACTGTCGAAGCGATGCCCTTGGACATTGGGGCCGATTTTGTCGCCGTGGATGAGATCCAGCTTTGCGCCGACCCTGACCGCGGCCATGTCTTTACCGACCGTCTGCTCAGGGCGCGGGGCCTGCACGAAACCCTGTTTTTGGGCGCCGAAACCATGCGCGGCGCGATTGCCGGGCTGGTGTCTGGGGTCACCTTCCTGAAACGCGAACGCTTTTCAGAGCTGACCTATACCGGATCGAAAAAGATCAGCCGGATGCCGGAACGCTCTGCCATCGTGGGGTTCTCGGTCGAAAACGTCTATGCCATCGCCGAGTTGATCCGCCGCACCAAGGGCGGCTGCGCGGTCGTGATGGGGGCGCTGTCGCCCCGCACGCGCAATGCGCAGGTGGCTTTGTATCAAAACGGCGATGTCGATTATCTGGTGGCCACCGATGCCATCGGCATGGGGCTGAACCTTGATATCAAGCACATCGCCTTTTCGGCCACGGCGAAATTTGATGGCCGCCGGATGCGCGCGCTGTACCCGCAGGAACTGGCGCAAATCGCGGGCAGGGCAGGGCGGCACACAGAAAACGGCACCTTCGGCGTCACGGGCGAGGCCCGGCCCTTTGACGAAGAGGTCATCGAGGCCATTGAAGAGCACCGCTTTGAGCCGATCCGCAAATTGCATTGGCGCAATCATGACCTTGATTTCGGCACGGCGGAAAAGCTGATCGCCAGTCTTGAGCGGCACACGAATGACCCGTGGCTGACCCGCGCCCGCGATGCCGATGATGTGCTGGCCCTGAAAGCGCTGGCCGCCATGCCCGAGGTGCAACACAAACTCACCGGGCCAAAGCGGGTGCAGCTTTTGTGGGACGTTTGCCGCATCCCCGATTTTCGCAATGCCGGCAGCGGTGATCACATCAGTCTGGTGGCGCGGATTTTCGAATTTCTGGTCGGGCGCGGCCTTGGTGGCGGAAAACTGCCGTCTGAATGGCTGAAAAAGGCCATTGATCGCATCGACAAACCGGGCGGAGACATTGACACTATCTCTAAACGGCTGGCCTATATTCGCACTTGGACCTATGTCGCACAGCGAAAAGGCTGGGTGGAAGACGAAAGCCATTGGCGCGAGGAAACCCGCGCTGTAGAAGACCGCCTGTCAGATGCGCTGCATGCAGCCCTGACCCAACGATTTGTTGACCGGCGCACCAGCGTTCTGCTGCGGCGGTTGAAGCAGAAGGAGACCCTCGTGGCCGAGGTGAATGACAAAGGCGAAGTGACGGTCGAAGGCGAATTCGCCGGCCGTCTTGAGGGGTTCCGCTTCTCGCAAGACGCATCTGCAAGCCCTGATCAGGCGCGGGTGCTGCGTACCGCATCCCTTCAGGCGTTGAAGCCCGAATTCCACTTGCGTGCGGACCGTTTCTATAACGCGCCCGACACCGAGATGGATTTCACCGAACAAGGTGGCCTGATGTGGGGCACCTCTGCGGTGGGCAAACTCGTCAAGGGCGGTGAGATCACCAAGCCGACGGTTGAGGCCTTCGTCGATGACGAAGCGGGCGAAGAGGTGGCCGAAAAGGTTCGCCGCCGCCTGCAGCATTTCATCGACCGCAAGGTTGCCGCGCAGTTTGAACCCTTGCTGGCCTTGGGGCGCGATGAAACCCTGCAAGGTCTGGCCAAGGGCTTTGCCTATCGCATCAGTGAAGGTCTGGGCGTGATCGACCGTTCGGCCATCGCGGCCGAGGTCAAGGAACTGGATCAGGACGCGCGGTCTGCCTTGCGCAAACATGGCGTCCGCTTTGGTCAATACACGGTCTTCCTGCCCGCGCTGTTGAAGCCCGCGCCGACGCGGTTGCGTCTGGTGCTGTGGTCGCTGTGGAATGGTCTGGACGAATTCCCCGAAAGCCCGCCTCCGGGGCTGGTGACCATCCCGAACATCGAAGCGGTTCCGAAGGCGCATTACACGCTGGCAGGCTATCACCCGGCAGGCACCCGCGCGATCCGCATCGACATGCTGGAACGTCTGGCCGATATCCTGCGTCAAAAGGATTCGAAAGCCGGGTTCGAGGCAACGTCGGACATGCTGTCGATTACCGGCATGACGCTGGACCAGTTCTCCGACCTGATGGGCGGGCTGGGCTACAAGGCCGACAAGGCCGAGCGGGTAAAGGTCAAGGCTGCACCCGTGCTGGTGCCGGTCGAGATTGACCCGAACGCCCCGTTGAACCCAATCACCGAGGAAGAATCGGCCTTTGTGCGCGTGGAAGAGCCCGCACCGGAAGCCGAGGTCGAAGCTGCGGCCCCCGAGATGGAGGCATTCTACACCTTCACTTGGGCGCCGAAGCCGCGCTTCCAGCGCCCGGAACGCGGCCCGCGTGCCGAAGGTTCCCGCCCCGAAGGGGCAGGCCGTGGCCCGCGCAAGGACGGCGATGCGCCGCGCGCTGATCGTGGTGATCGCAAGCCCCGTGGCGACCGCCCGGCACGTGCCGAAGGCGAGGGCAAGCCAGAAGGCCGCCCAGATCGTCCGCAAGGGGAACGTGGACCGCGGAAAGATGGTGGCAAGCGGGATCACGGCAAGGGCGGCAAGCCGAACCGGGACGAGCGGCAGAAGTCTTTCGAGGCCCGCCCGCCGCGCGCCGAAAAGCCGATCGACCCCGACAATCCCTTTGCCGCGCTGATGGCGCTTAAGGGCAAGCTCTGATTGGCGGGGCCTTCGGGCAAGCTGCAACCCGGCGTCCAGCCGAAACTCCGGCTGGACAAATGGCTGTTTCATGCCCGCTTCTTCAAATCGCGTGAACTGGCGCAAGACTGCATTGAAGAGGGGCATCTGCGCCTCAATGCGCAGCGCTGCGTCAAGCCCGGCCATGGGCTGGCTGTCGGGGATGTGCTGACCTTTCCCCAAGGCAACCGCATCCGCGTGGTGCGCGTTCTGTCCCTGTCAGACCGCCGTGGTCCGGCGGCCGAGGCGCAGGTACTTTATGCCGATCTTGATCCGCCGGGGCAGGACGCATCGGCTTGAATGATCCGGCCCGCTGGCATAAACAGCGGGCAACCAACCATACGGGGTGTGCCATGACCTATGTCGTGACCGACAACTGCATCGCTTGCAAATACACCGACTGCGTCGAAGTCTGCCCGGTGGATTGCTTTTACGAAGGCGAAAATACGCTTGTGATTCACCCCGATGAGTGCATCGACTGTGGCGTTTGCGAACCTGAATGCCCCGCCGATGCCATCCGCCCGGATACCGAGCCGGATATGGACAAATGGGTGACTTTCAACCGCAAATACGCTCTGCTTTGGCCGGTCATCACCACCAAGCGCGACCCGATGCCGGGGTATGAAGAGCGCGACGGTGAAGCCGGCAAGCTGGAAAAGTACTTTTCCGAAGCGCCCGGCGAAGGCGGTTGATGCTGCAGATGCGGCATTGATTCGTCCGCGCAGCGATCACGAATCAAGCACATTGTGGAAAAATAGCTGATTTCAAAGGCTTCCTTGGCATTGCCCAGAGAATCGCCGCAGTTGGAATCAGCGTATTTTTGTGTTATACAATGTTCACAAACAACACGGATGCCTGTCTGCCGCCTCAGGTCTGCTCGCCTGAGACGATATTCCTGTCGCCTGAAGTCCTGCATCCGGGTTTCTCTTGGATCGGACGGCTTGTTGCCGGGACTGGCCTCTTGCCAAGGAAGCAACCAAGAATGACCAAATCGAAGAAGCCCGATTTCCGCCCGAACGAGTTCGTGGTGTACCCCGCGCATGGCGTGGGCAAAATCATGTCGATCGAGGAACAGGAAATCGCTGGTATCCATCTGGAACTGTTCGTGATTTCCTTTGAAAAGGACAAAATGACCCTGCGCGTTCCCACGCACAAGGCGACCGAGATCGGCATGCGTGCCCTGTCGGCCCCCGATGTGGTGTCGAAGGCGCTGGACACGCTGAAGGGCAAGGCCAAGGTGAAGCGCGCCATGTGGTCGCGCCGGGCGCAGGAATATGAACAGAAGATCAACTCGGGCGACCTGATGGCGATTGCCGAAGTTGTGCGCGATCTGCACCGCAACGACGATCAGCGCGAGCAATCCTATTCCGAGCGTCAACTCTACGAGGCTGCGCTGGAGCGTCTGACCCGTGAAGTCGCGGCCGTTTCGGGTGTGGACGAGGCCGGCGCACAGCGCAAGGTCGGCGATGTGCTGACCAGCCGCGCTGCCTGATCCCTTTCACATCTACGTCAAGCGGCGGCCCTTTGGCCGCCGTTTTTCATGGCAAAAGGGCGGTGGCCGCCGCCAGTGCGGCAATTTCGGTCAACACTTGAACTGCGCCCAGAACATCGCCGGTCTGTCCGCCGATCTTGCTCCGCGCCACCTGCGACGCGGCCAGTGCCATCAGACCAACGACCAGCCCCAGCCCCAACGCGGCCCATCCCGTGATGGCCAGCGCCAGCAAGAGTGCCAGACCCGCCCCCACGACCGCCGCAGCCATTGGCGGCTTGCCATGTGCGGCCGCCAGCCCCCCCGCCCGCGCATTGGGTAGTGCTGCCATCACCAGCCCCATCGCCGCCCGCGACAGGATGGCAGGGATCAGGGCCAACCCACAGGCGCCGGCGCCCAAGAGCGTTGCAAGGGCTGACCACCGCATCAACAGCGCCAGACCCAACGCAATGCCGCCATAACTGCCGATCCGGCTGTCCTTCATGATCTCCAGCCGCCGGTCGCGGGTCTGTCCGCCCCAGAACCCATCCGCGCAATCGGCCAGACCGTCCTCGTGCAGACCGCCCGTCAAGGCGGACTGTACCGCAATCACCAAAGCGGCGGCGATGCCAATCGCCACGCCCGTGACCTGCAGCGCCGCCCCCAGCGAGAGCGCGATGCCCCCCACAACCGCCCCGACCAAGGGCCAGGCCCAGACGCCGCCGGGCCGGGGCGGGGTAAAGGGCACCGGAATTCGGGTCAAAAGACCAAAGCCGGAAAGGATGTCGCGGGCAATTGCGGGCAGTTGGTCGCGGATGGGCAGAGCCATGTCTTTTCCAGTCTGGTCAAGGTCTGTGCCAACCGCTAGCCAAGAGGCGACCGACGATCAAGGATTTCCCATGCCTGCCTTCACCTCTCTTGTCGAATTCGCTACCCTTCTGGCCAATGCCCCCGCCGCCGATGCCACCGCGCATCAGGCTGCCTCTGACCGCAACGGCCAGTTGACCAAACCGCCCGGTGCGCTGGGGCGTTTGGAAGACCTTGCCCTGTGGGTGGCCTCTTGGCAGGGCAATGGCCGCCCGGCGATCGTTGCGCCGCAAGTGCTGATCTTTGCGGGCAATCACGGCGTCTGCGCCCAAGGCGTTTCGGCCTTCCCGGCCGAGGTCACCGTTCAGATGGTGGCCAACTTCCAAGACGGCGGGGCGGCGATCAACCAGCTCTCCAAAGCCTTTGGCGCCACAATGGCGGTCCATGCGCTGGAGTTGGACCGGCCGACCGGCGATTTCACCCAAACGGCCGCGATGACCGAGGCGGAAACCGTGGCCGCGCTGCAAGCGGGCTGGAACGCGGTTGATCCCAAGGCCGATCTGCTGGTGGTTGGTGAAATGGGCATCGGCAATACCACGGTGGCCGCGGCCTTGGCGGCGGCGCTGCTGGGTGGTTCGGGCGCGGAATGGGTCGGACGTGGCACCGGCGTGGACAATGCCGGGCTTTCCCGCAAGGCGCGGGCGGTCGATGCCGGCTTGGCCCGTCATCCGGCCCGCGATCCGATGCAGGTGCTGGCCAACCTTGGCGGCCGCGAGATTGCCGCGATGGCCGGGGCCATGGCACGCGCGCGGGTCGCGCGCATCCCGCTGATTTTGGACGGCTTTATTGCCTGTTCCGCAGCTTTGGTGCTGCACGCCGTGACGCCGGCTGCGCTGGACCACGCGGTTGCGGGGCACCTGTCGGCAGAGGGGGCGCATGGCCGGTTGCTGGCAGCCCTTGGCAAAGAGCCGCTCTTGTCGATGGGGCTGCGGCTTGGCGAAGGGTCGGGCGCGGCCTTGGCGATTGGTATCGTCAAAGCGGCCGTCGCCTGTCATTCCGGCATGGCGACCTTTGCCGAGGCGGGCGTCTCCGAAGGCTGATCTTTTTCCGGTTCTACCGGCGGGGGATGCCCGCCGGGGCCGGGATGAACGCCCTGTTGTGCGGCATTCTCATCAGCCGCCATCGGGCGCACATCATAAAGCACGTCGATCAGCGCGGTTTCCAGATCCGCGTCCAACTGCTGGGCGCGGGCGATGTAAGCGGCGTTTTCATGCACAGGCTGGCCGGGCACCCAAAGTTCGGCCAGATCGCGCATCGCAGCGCGGTCGATGCGCCAATATGCCTGCGACAGCTTCGCGGCCTCATATTCCGAAAACCCCATGTTTTCCAAAACATAGCGCCCGGCGCGCACGCTTGAGTCAAAGGTTTCGCGCACCGTGTCATTGGCGCCCGCCTGATAAAGTTCATAGACATGCACCCGGTCCACCGCGCGAGCGACGATATGAATGTCCGGGCGCGCCTGACGGGCATAGCGCACGATATTGGTCGCATTCACCCGGTCATCCACCGTCACCACCAGAACCTGTGCGGTGCCAAGCCCGGCGGCTTGCAGCAATTCGGGGCGCGACGGATCGCCGAAAAAGCCCTTCACCCCAAAACGCCGCATGGTTTCAATGGTTTGCATGTCGCTGTCCAAAACCACGGTCGGGATGCCCGAGGTGCGGACCAGCCGGTTCACCACCTGACCGAACCGCCCGATCCCGGCAATCAACACCCGGCCGGTTTCGTCGATGGGGTCGGGTGCGCGGTCAGGAAGACGGCGCGAGAAGCGGCGGGCCAGTTGTTCTTGCGCGATGAACAACAGTGGCGTCAGCAGCATCGACAGGCTGATGACCAGCAGAGACATCTGCCCCGCAGCCAAGGGCAGCGCCCCTTCGGAGCGGGCAAAGGACACGATGAGAAAGCCAAACTCGCCCGCCTGTGCCAGCCCCAGCGAAAACAGCCAGCGATCCTTGCCGCGCAGCCGGAAGGCAAAGGACAACGCCATCAGGACAAAGGCCTTTGTCATGATCAGCCCCAGTGTCAGACCCAAGACCACGAAAGGCTCGCGCGCCAGCATGGCAAAGTTGATGCCGACGCCGACGGTCATGAAAAACAGCCCCAACAACAACCCCTTGAAGGGTTTCAGGTCTGCCTCAAGCTGGTGGCGAAATTCCGAGTTGGCCAGAACCACGCCGGCCACAAAGGTGCCAAGGGCAGGCGAGAGGCCGACCAGCATCATCAAAAAGGCGATACCCAACACCATCAGAAGCGAGATGAAGGTCGACATCTCAGGCAGTTTGGCGGCATGGACGAAGCGAAAGATCGGACGGCTCAGGTAGTGACCGGCCAGCACGATGGCGACCACGGTGGCCAACGTCAGCGCAGTGGCCGCCCAACCCGGCAGCGTCTGGATCAACGTCACCAGGGGGTCGGCGGCGTTCTCGGCTTGGGTGGCGGGGTCTTCGGGATTGGTTATGCCGATGATACTGGCATCAAAGGACACCGTCTCGGGCAGGGCCAAGAGCGGGATCACCGCCAGCATCGGGATCACGGCGATATCCTGCGTCAGCAACACCGAAAAGGCAGACCGTCCGCCCGGCGTCCGCATCAGGTTCTTTTCCGTCAGCGTTTGCAACACGATAGCGGTCGATGACAGCGCGCCCAACATGCCGCAGATCACCGCCACCGACACGCTGGTGCCCAAGGCAAAAAGCCCGCCCCCCAGCGCCAGTGCGGTCAGCACCACCTGCGCACCGCCCATGCCCAAAAGCTTGTGCCGCATGTCCCACAGGCTGCGCGGTTCCAACTCCAGCCCGATCAGAAACAGCATGAGAACGACGCCAAATTCGGCAAAATGCTGCAGATCGGCGGTTTCGGCGCCCGCCAAGCCAAAGATCGGCCCCAAGAGGATGCCTGCCGCCAGATAGCCCAAGACCGATCCCAGACCCGCGCGCACGGCCAAAGGCACCACCAAAACCGCAGTGCCAAGATAAAGCGAGGCGTGAAGCAGAAAGTTTTCCATCAGAACTCAGATCGGCAGGGGGGCATCGGGTTTCAGCTGATCCATGACGATCTGGCTTTGAACGCGGGCAACAGCGGGGTGGGGCAACAGCCGGTCGTGGATCAGCCGGTTCAGTGCCGGCAGATCGGCGCACCAGACGCGCAACAGATAATCGGCCTCGCCGGTCAGGGTCCAGGCGCTGATGACCTCGGGCAGGGTGGCGATCAGGCTGGAAAAGCTGCGGGCGGGTTCAGGATCGTGGCGGGCGAATTGCACCTGCACAAAGGCCTGCACCGTCAGCCCGACACGGGCCGGGTTCAGCCGGGCGGCATAGCCGATGACAAAGCCCTCGGCCTCCAGCCGTTGACGGCGCCGCGCGGCCTGAGAGGGCGACAGGTTCAGGGCCTCGCCCAGATCCTGCGCGGTCAACATCGCATTGGCCTGCAAAAGCGCAAGCAATCGGGAATCAGTGGCGTCCAGCATGCGGATTTGTCGCGCTTTGAGGGGGTTCGCCGCGATATTCGCGCGTATGGACCTGAGTTTCAAGCGAAGAACGCGCAAAAGGCGCATCATTTCTGCGTTATCCTATACGGGCGCAACAGGGAGGTTCGCCATGGGTCCGTTTCCACATTCCGCACCGAAAGCCGCGATTTCCGCTGAAAATCCGGCGGGCACCGATGGCTTTGAATTCGTCGAATTCGCCCATCCTGAACCGCAAGAGCTGCGCGATCTTTTTGCGCGTATGGGCTTTGTGCTGACCGCCCGTCACAAGACGCGCGAGATCGAACTTTGGCAGCAAGGCGATGTCACCTACATCCTGAACAATGATCCGGGCAGCCATGCCGCGCGCTTTGTTGCCGAACACGGGCCTTGTGCGCCGTCGATGGGCTGGCGCGTGGTGGATGCGGCCCATGCCTTTGCCCATGCGGTGGCAAAAGGGGCGCTACCCTATGAGGGTTCCGACAAGACGCTGGATGTGCCCGCGATTGTTGGCATTGGGGGCAGCCTGATCTATTTTGTCGATCAATACGGTGAAGGTCGTCATCCCTACACCGCCTTTGACTTCGTGCAACCGGCCAAGCCCAAAGGCGTCGGCTTCCACTATCTCGATCACCTGACCCATAACGTCCACAAGGGCAATATGGACACCTGGTTCAATTTCTACAGCGGCATTTTCGGGTTCAAACAAATCCGCTTTTTCGACATCGAAGGCAAGTTTACCGGGCTTTACAGCCGGGCGCTGACCTCGCCTTGCGGCCGCATCCGGATCCCGGTGAACGAAGACCGTGGTGAGACGGGGCAGATCGTCGAATATCTGAAACGCTACAAGGGCGAGGGCATCCAGCACATCGCGGTGGGCTGTGACGACATCTACACTGCCACCGACGAGATTGCCGCGCGTGGCCTGAAATTCATGCCAAAACCGCCGATGGCCTATTACGAACTGTCGAAAACCCGCGTGGCGGGGCATGAGGAACCGCTCGACCGTCTGGCCAAACATGGCATCCTGATCGACGGTGAGGGCGTGGTGGATGGCGGCGAAACCCGCATCCTGTTGCAGATTTTCTCGAAAACCGTGATCGGCCCGATCTTCTTTGAGTTCATCCAGCGCAAAGGCGACGATGGCTTTGGCGAGGGCAACTTCAAGGCGCTGTTTGAATCGATCGAACAGGATCAGATCGAACGCGGCGTGTTCGCGGCGCAGTAAGCGTGCCTTCCCCGGGCCGGGGTCAACCCGGCGCGGGGGCTTATCCCTTTGGCAGCGACAGCGTCAGCAGACGCGCGCCTTTTTGATAGCGAACCTCGGTGGCCGTGATGGCCTGAATTCGCCCGCCATCGACGCTGTCACCCACCTTTACCTTCTTGTACCGCCCACCTGCCGTGCGCACCATCGCATAGCGTTTTGAGGGCGTGCCATAGACCCCGATCAGCGCGGTCTTGTCGAGATTGAGCGCGTTCTTGAAGGTGGCCTGTTTGGCAACGCCACCTTTTGATCCGCCGCTTGGGGCGCTGGCCAGGTCCGGTTCTTCATCCGCCTCTTCTTCGCTCCGCTCGCGGCCGCTGGTCTGTTTGGGCGGCTTGTTCGACATGATCGTGGGCGCAGGCGGCTCGGTCTGCGGGCGGGCTTCCGGGGTGGGTGTCTTGACCACTTGGCTTGCGGTCTGAACCTCGGGCTGCGGTTCGGGTTCGGGAGAGGGTTCGGGCATGCGGATTGCTGCCGCAACGGCAGCTTCGACCGAACGGCTCAGATCCGCCGGGCGCGGGGCCGGGCGACGCGAAATCGCAACGGCAAGCGGGCTGCCGGGGGCATTGGCCACCATGGCCTCTGCCTGCGCGGCAAGACTGGCAGCAGCCGAGGCTTTGGCGGCATTGACCGCTTCACCAGCAGCGAGAACCGCCTCGGGGCGCGCCATGGGGCGCTTGCCGACGAGGCGGTTGTCGATGACGGCGGGGGCTTCGTTCAGTTCGACCGGGGCGACCAGACCCTCGGGGCGGGCTTTGGGACGGGCGCCGGCAAGGGCGGGGTCGGCAAAGGTCGGCGCGGCGGCGCTGTCGGGCGTGGTGATGGCATCGGGCGTTGCAGAGGCGACCGGCGTGGGGCGCGCAGGCGGCACACGCGGCGGCTTGCCCGCAACAAGACGAACGCCCTCCGGCGTGATGATGCCTTCGGGCGTTGGGACGATCATGCCTTTTGTGTCGAACTGATACACCGTGCCAAAGGGGGGCGGCGCGGCTTGGGTCGTTGGCAAGGGGTCGCCCTGTGCCACAGCCTCGGGCGGATCAAGCGGGCTTGGCACCGTGGGGACCGGGTCTTTTGCGGCCAGCACGATATTGTCCGCCGCAGAAACCGCCACCGGGGCGGCAGCGCTGGCCAAGGCAGTCTCTGCGGGCTCTGGTGTCTGCGGGGCGGGCAGATCGCTTTGGTCGGCGGCAGCAACCTCGTCGCTTACCGCCTCGGATGCAGGTTGCGCGCTGTCTGGCAGGGCCTGTTCGGCCTCGGGCAGCGCCGCAGTCTCATCGGCGGCCATCTCGTCCAGCATCACGCCATCGGCCAGCATTTCGTCTTCTGGCGCGGGCACGGTGCTGTCTGCCGCGGCAAACTCGGTCGCGTCTGTACCACCCGAGCGGAAGGCCAGCGTCGTCGAATAGGCGGCAATCACCGCCAGAACCAAGAGCAGGATCGCCACAAGGATCAGACCCAGATGGCGCGGCTTGCCACGCACTGGTGTCCGGCCCGCGCCGATGCCCTTTTCAAGCGCAGAGGCGCGTTTTGCGACCGCCGCGGGTTTGTCCGCCGCGTTACCCTCCGCCTGCGTCGTCTGGGCTGGCCGCGGGATTTGCACTTTTTTCTTGCCACCCGTTAGACCGGGGGCACCCACCAGCGCACCAAGCCCGCGCAAGCCTTTGTTTTCGCGGCTTGCTGGCTGGTTCACGGCCGTAGGCCGGTCGACCATCGGCCGTTCGGCGCGCGGTGCTGCGGGGGGCAGCGGTTTGGCAATCGCGGGGCGTGCCACCATGGGGCGCGGCGGGGCGCTGAGTTTCGGACCACCGCCCAGATCGGCCGAAGCCCGGCGGCTGGCAAAGCCCATCGAGGGGCTGAAACCGGGGGCGGGCGGCAGATCATCCAGCACGGCATCATCCGAGACGAGCGGCTTGGCCGAAAGGCCGGGCTTGGCAGCCTCCTCCTCCTCGACATCCAAGGCCATCGGCGCCTCATCAGCCGCCGGGGGGATTTGCCGCGCCGGTGTCAGATCGGCCGGCGGGGGCGCGACCGAAGAGGCGCTTTGCGGCTTGCCCCAGAAATCCTGCCCGCGGCGTTCTTTCGGCTTTGGGACCGGATCGCGGGGGGCCGGATCACGCGGTGCGGGCGCGCGGATGGCCTGCGAGGGCGGGGCTTCGTCATCGGCAAGGCCAAAGAGCGACTGCTGGCGGGCAGGCGGCAGGTCGTCGTCTTGCGTGATAAAGCTGACGTCTGGGCTGGCTTCTGGCGCGTCTTCGGGCAGATCAGCCGGTTGATCTTCGGGCAGCTCGTCGAATTCAGGGTCCGATCCCGCGACATCTTCGGGCAGCGGCGCCTCTTCTGGCAGCGGCGCGTCGGGCTGTTGCGGTTCGGGGGCAAGGTCGGGTTCCGGCGCGACCGGATCGGCTGGCGCAGGCACATTCTCCGGCTCGGGTTCCGGTTGCGGCTCTGGCGCGGCGGGAATTTCCACCTCGGGCGGTGCCGCGGGCGCTTCGGCCTGCATTCGGGTGACCACATTGACCTGTTCGGCGTCGCGCTCGACCACCTCGCCATCGGCCAACAAGCTGGCCGCATGCGAGGTCGGGCCGAACCACGGCTCGGCGGCAAAGCCCGATGCAGGGGCGGCAACGAAAGACACCGGGTTGAAACGATGTTCGGCGGCAAAGGCCTCAGCCTCGGCCAGACTTTCCCGCGCGATCACCGCAACCCGCACCTCGCCACCGAGGTCTTCCCAGTCAAACACCAGGTCGTCCACGGGGTAGGGGGTTCGCCCCTCCAACGCGGCACGGATCTGCACGACACGCGTGGCATCGTCGGGACCGGGCGCCTCCAGCGTGGTGAACAAGATCTGATCATCCGGCAAGATCAGCTTGGTCGCCACCCCGCGGGGGCTTAGACCAAGGGCCGTAGAGCGCAGGTACCCCAGCGCGGCCGGCATGTCGGGATCATCAAAGGCGACGCGGCCCACTTGATGCCAACCACCGGTCGTGCGGTGCAGCAGGCTGACGGCGTCATTGCGGAAGTCGAGGGCAAAAGCTGGTTTCATTCCACGCATCTAGCATAAGGGACCGGCCCGCGAAAACGCGCGCGGGCGCTTTGGCGTCTTCCTACAGCAGCTTTTCGCCGAATGAAAGGAAAGCTGGCAGCATTGGGCGCATCACAGGCGGATTTTCCCCGAGCTTTCAAGCCGGTGAAAGAATTTCTCCGTTTCCCCCCAAGGAATGGCTTGCGGGATGCGTTTCAGACTTACACCTATGTCGTGCAGCCCAACGGAGGTTTTTTAAATGCGTATATTCTCGACCTTTGGTCCAGCTCTTGCTCTTTCCACAGCTTTGGCTCTTCCCTTTGCCGCCCCGGCCTTGGCCGAGGCCACCATCACCGTGACGGGCGAGGCCTCGATCGCCACCACGCCGGATATGGCGACGGTGTCTTTGGGCGTCACCACCGAAGGCGCCACGGCGGCCGAGGCGATGGCGGCCAATTCCAAGGCCCTGACAGCGGTGATCGACCGGTTGAAAGCGGCAGGCATCGCCGAGCATGATCTGCAAACGTCGAACCTGTCCTTGAATCCGAACTGGACGGGCTATGACACCGGCTCGACCCCGAAGATTTCGAACTACATGGCCATGAACATGTTGAACGTGCGGGTGCGTGATCTGGCGGTTTTGGGGGCGGTGCTGGATGCGTCGATTGCCGATGGGGCCAATACGCTGAACGGCATCACCTTTGAACTGACCGCCCCGCGCCCGGTGCAGGATGAAGCCCGCAAGGCAGCCATGCAGGATGCCACCGCCAAGGCCAACCTGTACGCCACGGCGGCGGGGGTGAAACTTGGCAAGATCGCCTCGATTGCCGAAGCGCAAAACTATGGCGGACCGACGCCGGTGTTCATGGAGGCCAAGGCCGCCTCGCCGGTGCCGGTCGCCTCGGGGCAGATCGCGCTGCAATCGCAGGTGACCGTGGTTTATGAGATTGCCGATTAAGACGGCGGTCTTATAGGCGAAGGGCCGCCCCATCGGGCGGCCCTTTTCTTTTTAGGCCAAGGCCTTGGCGATGGCCTGATCCAGATCAGCGATGATATCCTCAACGTTTTCAATGCCAATCGACAGCCGCACCACATTCGGCGGCGCGCCAGCCGCAACCTGCTGTTCGGGGGACAACTGCCGATGCGTGGTCGAGGCCGAATGGATGATCAGGCTGCGCGTGTCGCCAAGGTTCGCGACATGGCTGAACAGTTTCACATTGTCGATCAGCTTGACGCAGGCGTCGTAACCGCCCTTCAGGGCAAAGGTGAACAAGGCCCCCGCGCCCTTCGGCACGATCTTTTTCGCCCGCTTGTTGTAGGGGCTGGATTTCAACCCGGCATAGGTGACGTATTCAACGCGCGGGTCGTTCTCCAGCCATTCCGCCACCTTCTTGGCGTTCGCCACATGACGCTCCATCCGCAAGCCAAGGGTTTCGATCCCCATCAACGTGTAATGCGCGCCTTGGGGGTTCATCGTCATGCCAAGGTCACGCAGCCCCACCGCGATGGAATGGAAGGTAAAGGCCATCGGCCCAAGCGCGGCGTGGAAGGTCAGCCCGTGATAGGCGGGTTCGGGTTGGCTCAGGCTGGGGAACTTGTCGTTCTGCGACCAGTCGAACTTGCCAGAATCGACCACGATCCCTCCCGTCACCGTGCCATTGCCGGTCAGGTATTTGGTGGCCGAATGGACTACCAGCGTCGCCCCCATCTCGATCGGCTTGGCCAGCCACGGGGTCGCGGTGGTGTTGTCGACGATCAGCGGAATCCCCTTTTTGTCGGCGATTTTCGCCAGCGCAGGAATGTCGGTGACATAACCGCCCGGATTGGCGATGGTTTCGCAGAAAATCGCGCGGGTGTTCTTGTCCACCGCCTTTGAAACGGCGCCAAGATCGTCGGTATCGACAAACTTTGCCGACCAGCCAAAGCGCTTGATGGTCTGGCTGAACTGGGTGATCGTGCCGCCATAAAGTCTTGAGCTTGCGACAATATTCTTGCCCGGCCCCATCAACGGAAACAGCGCCATGATCTGTGCGGCATGGCCGGATGAGCAGGCAATCGCGCCTGCGCCCCCTTCAAGGGCCGCGACCCGATTGGCAAGCGCGGCCACGGTGGGGTTGGTCAGGCGCGAATAGATCCAGCCCACTTCCTGTAGGTTAAACAGCTTTGCCGCGTGGTCGGCGTCGCGGAACACATAGGCCGTGGTCTGATAGATCGGCACCTGCCGCGCCCCGGTCGCGGGGTCTGGGGCGGTGGCGGCGTGAATGGCCAGCGTGTCAAAGCCCAAGGGTCTATCGCTCATCTCAAATCCTCCAACTGATCGCCGAAGCCTAAGACAGGGGGCGGGGTCTGTGAAGGGAAAGATGCGCCGATGCGACAGAGTGGAGCAGGCGATCAGATCAACAAGAGTCCCGCCGCCGTCAGCGTCGCCCCTGCCTGCAAATCGGCAATCATCACCGGTGCGCGCAGGCCGTAGCCATCGGCATCATACCACAGCGTCGCATCCGTGGTGCGGAAGATGAAATGATCCGACGCATCGCGCGCGGCGTTGCTTTTGGTCGAACTGACGAAATCGGCCGCCGACAAGGCCCCGGTCGCGTCGCCATAGCCAAAGGCCGAGGCTTCCAGCACGATCCGGTCTTCGGCGCTGTTGAAATCGTAAATCGCGTCGCCGTTGCCGGAATTGGTCAAAAAGACGAACTGATCGGCCCCCGTCCCCCCGGTCAGATAGTCTTTGCCCGCCCCGCCGGACAGCACATCGTCGCCCGCGCCACCAAAAAGCGTATCGTTGCCGGCACCGCTGTCAAACCGGTTCGCCCCGCCATTGCCGGTCAGATGATCTGCCCCAGTGCCGGTCAGGATCCGCTCAATCGCGGTATAGCTGTCCCCCAGCACCGCAGCACCGGTGTTAAGCGACGGCGTGATCAGATTGATGCGCAGCGCGGTCGTCACAGGCGACAGGTTCAGCGTGTCGTATCCCTCACCGCCGTCAAAAACATCCACCGAATTGCCCGCGCGGAAACTGTCATTGCCAGCCCCCCCCAGAACCGAGCCGGTGACCCGGCCCAGACGGCCATCGTAAAGATCATTGCCGCCGCCAAGGTCGACCATGCCGATCATCTGGCCGCTGTTGGTGACATTGTCGGCCGAGTCGCCGCCAAGATAACTCGCGTTCGGTGATTCCACCCGGCCGGTGTTGGTGAAATTCAAGACGCCGTTGCCAAACTTGTGCCAAACCCCCGACACGCGGCCATACATGGTGCCTGAATTGCTGATGTTGATCGCCCCGGCATCCGGCACGATCACCGAGGCAGCAGAGCCCCAGGCATGGATCAACCCGGCATTGGTCAGGCTAGAGCCGACCCCGTCCAGAATGACCCCATCGGCATCCGTCACCACCCCATCGCCGCCGCCGTACAGCTTGCCGGTGGCGCTGACCACAACGGTTTGCGCGGTGACGCAGCCGACAAGGTTGATTGCCTCATCCTCGCCATAGACCGTGCCATCCACCGTGATACGATGGGTGCCGGTCCAAGCGATGATGGCATCGGCACCGGTGTGGGTTTCGGGATCGCTGTAGGTCGACCGCAGCGTGACGCTGGCGCCCACATGCAGATCGTCATCCTCGGTCAGGATATAGACATTGCCAAGCGTGGTCTGAGTGGTGGCTTCAATAAGCATCGCGGGGGCCTTGAAAGGGAAACGTCAGAAGCAATGCCTTAGCGTAGCGCAAATTGGCCTGTCACGAAAAGACCGTAATCCCTTTTGGTCCGGGCAACAGCAGGGCAAATGGCCGGTTCATTCACGCCGGGGCGGCAACAATGGCTGGGCAATTGCGGCGCAAACGGGCAGGGCGATTCGCCAAAAGCCCTAACGCATCCAAAGTTCGGCCTTCTTCAAAGCACCGCGGATCATCTGTTCGCGTTTGGGCAAGTCGTCTTGGTCAAACAGCGCCCGCGCTTTGCGGCCGCGGTTTTGATAGACCATCCGCCGCACCGGTTCATGGTCGCGCAACAGGCGGCGCAACTCTTGTCGCCCGGCGATGTTTTCCAACACGTCCACCACCCGGTCGCTTTCGCGGGCGTAGAGCAGGGGCAGGTTGCGATAATGGCAGGTGAGGTCGCCATCGAGTCCCGCCAGGTCCGGCCCCGGCCGCCCGCCGCCAAAGGAATGGATCACCAAAGGCAGCGCCACCTGATCCAGCCAAGGATCAAGGCTTTGCGCGGCAAGGGCGGGGGGCGGCTCGTCGCGGATGCTGCGGGCAAAGGTTAAAAATCGGTCGCCAAAGGCGCGGGGGCTTTGGTGAAAGAACCAACCGGCATTGAAATACAGATAGCGCTGCCAATAGCCGTCGGGTTGGCCGAGGTCGAGGCTGGAGGCGAAATCCAGGCCAAAACGGTCATAAAGCGCGCCCCAGATTTCCGCGTAGCCGCCCTTGTAAAGCTGCGGCTCGGGCCAGCTGCCCTCGCGCCGCATCGAGGCCGATGGTCGCGCAAAATCAAAGGGCAGGCTTTCCAGATTGCCCAGAACCAGCGTGTCGGTGTCAAGAAACAGGAAAGGGTCATCGGGCAGGGCAGCCAGCGCCTCGATCTTGTTGCCATAGGGGTAGCTTTGGCCAAAGACCTTGTTTTCAAAGGGCAGAAATTCAGCCCCCAATGCGCCCAGCATCTCGCGGAGGGGTTCGGATTTCAGGCGCGGGTCGCGGTTCCAGCGTTTGCCCGGCTGCGGTTCGGCCATATAGAACCTGCCCCGAAAGCCGGGATTGGCCGCCCTCCATGACGCCAGCAGCAAAAGCGCCTCAAACCCCAGCCGTCCGTCTTGCACAATGGCCAGCAGGTTAAAGGGGGGCACGGCGGGGTTACTATTCATTCGAAAACAAAGCCTGAAATTTTCCGGCATCATAGGCAGAAGCGGAAACGATAGAAACCCCGGCCGCGGCGTGTTTTTCCAAGAAGTTTAGGGCTTTGGCGTGAAGCGCAATGACAGGCAGGACATGCCGCCATCGAGCTTGGCACATTCCGAATTCCCGATCTCGCGCAAGTTATATCCGGCCGCCAGCACCTTGTCGCGGGTGCGCGGGAAACCGGCAGGGAACAAGACCAGATCGTTGAAGCGAATGGCATTGGCGCAGGCTTCTTCACCCGGCACGACATGCACGACCCGGTAGCCTTTGAAACAACCAGAGGCGTCCAGCCGTTCGGTCGCAAGAATGGTGTCGGTGTCCAAAAGCGAACAATCGGTCTTGAAATGCAGCACGCCAGGGGGCGTGAAAACCTCGCGCACCTTGTGTCCCCAGTCGGCCACCAGACGGGTCAGTTCTGCCACGCCGCCCGCATTGGTCCGCGCCGAACGTCCGACGAGAATCTCTGTCTCAGTGGTCAGAATGTCGCCGGCCTCGATGAAATTGTCTGCGCCGGTCACGGCCCGCACATCACCATAAAGTGCCGCCAGATGCGGGGCCATTTCTGCAGCCTCGCCCAAGCGCGAGGGCGCGCCGGGGCGCATCACCACTGCGCCTTGCGGCAGGCACAGGGCGGTATCCTCGACAAACAGGCTGTCCGGAAACGCCTCGAGCGCGGGCAGTTCCACCACGGTCGCCCCGGTGGATTTCAGCGCCGCTATATAGTCAGCGTGATGGGCGCGCATCAGGTTGAGATCGGGCGCGCCCGTATCGACAGCGCGCAGACCGTTGATGGCTGATGCGGGCGGCAGGCGGGTGATGGCATGGGTGAAATGGGTCGAGCGCATGGGCAGCCTTGTCGGTTGGGTTTGTCGCCACTCGACCACGGGAAAATGCAAAAAGCCAGCCCGAAGGCTGGCCTTTCTGCCTTCCCTTTGCGGGAAGATGGTGGGCGATCCTGGAATCGAACCAGGCATGAGTCGCCTCGGCGGAGTTACAGTCCGCTGCCACACCTTGTAGCATATCGCCCACTGAGGGCGGGGAATACCCAAGCCCGCTCGGGGCGTCAAGGCGGAACGCGCGGGTTTTTCGCGGAATTTTCCCGACACTTGCCGCTTGCCAAAACCGGTTGATCTGGTCAGAGCATGGGGAAACGGAAAAGGGCCGGAACGATGGCAAGGAAACCCGACTGGGTGGTGGACAAAGAACGCGGTCGCAAGGCCGAGGCAAAGGAAACCGTGTGGCTGTTTGGCCTGCATGCGGTGCGCGATGCATTGGCGAATCCCGCGCGTGAAAAACTGCGGCTGGTGGTGACCAAGAACGCCTTTGACAAGCTGGAGGCGGCGATTGCCGAGGCCGGGATCGAGCCCGAAATCGTCGATCCGCGCCGTTTTGATGTGCCGATCGACGAAGGTTCGGTGCATCAGGGGGCCGCGATGGAGGTTCGCCCGCTGAACTGGGGCAAGCTCGAGGACCTCGCGATCTCCGGCGCAGGGGAGCCTTTGCTGGTGCTGCTTGACCGGGTGACAGACCCCCATAACGTTGGGGCGATTCTGCGCTCGGCCGAGGTGTTCGGCGCCCGCGCGGTTATTGCGCCGCGCCATCATTCGGCGCCGGAAACCGGGGCCTTGGCCAAAACCGCGTCCGGCGCGCTGGAACGCCAACCCTATCTGAAGGTCACCAATCTGGCCGATGCCATGGTTGAGCTGAAGGAAATGGGCTACACGCTGATCGGTCTGGACGGCGAAGCCGATTTGACGCTGGCCGAGGCCTTGGTGCCGACCAAGGGCCGCCCCTTGGCGCTGGTCATGGGCGCAGAAGGGCCGGGCCTGCGTGAGCGCACGCGCGAAACCTGTGATGTGATCGCCCGTATTCCCTATGACGGGGCCTTTGGCAGCTTGAACGTGTCGAACGCGGCGGCGGTCAGTCTTTATGCGGCGGCGACGCGGTAAGTAACAAAAATGCGAGGGGTCTTTAACGGGAGAATTTTCTTCCCATCTAACAAGACAGCAAGCGGTTCTGGAACCCCGCTTCGTCTGTCTACTGTCCCTCGTTCCACACCTTGCGCCCGGGGTCTTTCCCGGGCGTTTTTCTGTCTGGAGGCCCTTAGATGACTGAAGATGCCCGCATCGCCCGGATCCTTGGCACGGTCAAAACCATCGCCCTTGTCGGCTGGTCGCCCAAGGCTGACCGCCCCAGCCACCGCGTCGCGGCTTTTCTGAAATCCCGCGGGTATCGGGTGATTCCGGTCAATCCGGGGCAGGCCGGGCAGGACAGCGGGCTTGGCGAGGTGGTGCGCGGATCGCTGGCAGAGGTGGGGCCGGTGGATATGGTCGACATCTTCCGCCGGGCCGAGGAAGTGGGGCCGGTGGTCGAGGAGGCCATCGCAACCGGGGCATCGGTGATCTGGATGCAACTGGGCATCGAAAACCCCGAGGCGGCCGCCCGTGCCGAAGCGGCGGGCATGGAGGTGGTGATGAACCGCTGCCCGGCCATCGAAATTCCGCGGCTGGGTCTTTAGGTCAAATTTCGTCGAAGAAATTTGGCGCGTCAGCCGCGGGCGGCCTTTTCGGCGATACCCGAGGTGCCTTCGCGGCGTTCCAGTTCAGCCAGAACCTGATCGAGACTGACATCGCGCGCGGCCAGCATGACGAGCAGATGGTAAAGCACATCCGCCGCCTCGGCCGTCAGCTTCTCGCCGTCGCCCTTGACCGCCTCGATAATGGCCTCCACCGCCTCTTCGCCGAATTTCTCGGCGCATTTTTCCGGGCCTTTGGCGAACAGCTTGGCGGTCCAACTGCTGTCAGGATCCGCGCCCTTGCGCGAGGCAATGGTGGCGGCAAGACGGGTCAGAGCATTCGGTTCTGCAGCGGTCATGTCAGCCTCATGGGAATACCGGCTGCCGCCATATGGGCCTTGGCCTGACCGATGGAATAAGTGCCGAAATGGAAGATGGAGGCGGCCAGCACGGCGTTGGCATGACCTTCGGTGACACCTTCGACGAGGTGATCCAGCGTGCCAACCCCGCCGCTGGCGATCACCGGGATCGGCACGGCATCGGCAATGGCACGGGTCAGGGGCAGGTTATAGCCGCCCTTGGTGCCATCGCGGTCCATCGAGGTCAGCAGAATTTCGCCCGCGCCCTTGGCGGCAACGGTGCGGGCAAACTCTACGGCATCAATGCCGGTGGGTTTGCGCCCGCCATGGGTGAAAATCTCCCATTTGCCGGGGGCAACGGTCTTGGCGTCAATCGCGACGACGATACATTGCGAGCCGAAGCGATCGGCGGCCTCGGCCACCACATCGGGGTTGGCGACGGCGGCAGAGTTGAAAGACACCTTGTCAGCCCCGGCCAAGAGGAGCGCGCGCACATCGTGATGCGTCCTGACCCCACCGCCCACGGTCAGCGGCATGAAGCATTGCTCGGCGGTGCGGGTGACCAGATCGAACATGGTGCCGCGGTTTTCATGCGTGGCATGGATGTCAAGAAAGCACAGCTCATCCGCACCGGCGGCGTCATAGGCGCGGGCCGCCTCGACCGGGTCGCCGGCGTCGATCAGGTTGACGAAGTTGACACCCTTGACCACACGGCCATCGGCGACATCAAGGCAGGGGATGAGGCGGGTTTTCAGCATGGGCAAACCGTAGCGCGTGAGGCAGGGCGGGGGAAGGGGGCTTTGCCCCCTCTGGCCTTTGGCCATTCACCCCGAGAGTATTTTGAAAGGCGCAACTCAGGACGCGAGGGCCTTGAGGGCAGCGGTGAGATCAATGGCCCCGTCATAAAGCGCGCGGCCCGAAATCGCGCCCGCGATGACGCCGGTATCTTTCAGCGCGGTCAGGTCTTCCATGCGGCTGACGCCACCAGAGGCGATGACCGGGATCGAGACGGCGCGGGCCAGCGCCTCGGTTGCTTCGATGTTGGGGCCTTGCATGGCACCATCGCGGTCGATGTCGGTGTAGATGATTGCCGCCACCCCCGCATCTTCAAAGCTGCGGGCGAGATCGGTGGCTTGCACGGTGGTTTCCGTCGCCCAGCCCTTGGTGGCGACAAAGCCCTTGCGCGCGTCGATGCCGACGGCGACCTTGCCGGGGAAGGCACGCGCGGCTTCACGGACGAGATCCGGGTTTTCGACGGCAACCGTGCCAAGGATGACCCGGGCGAGACCTTTTTCCAGCCACATCGCAATGGTCGCCATATCCCGGATGCCGCCGCCAAGTTGGGCGGGAACCTTGACCGCTTTCAAGATCGCCTCGACTGCCGCGCCATTGACCGGGGTTCCGGCAAAGGCGCCGTTCAGGTCCACCAGATGCAGCCATTGGCAGCCGGCCTCTTGGAACTTTAGGGCCTGAGCCGCAGGGTCATCACCAAAGACGGTGGCGGCCGACATTTCGCCGCGCAAGAGCCGCACGCATTGGCCGTCTTTCAGGTCGATCGCGGGATAGAGGATCATGGCGCTCTCCGGTTTTTTGCTGCGTTTGCATTAGGACGGGTGGGGGTAAATGCCAAGGGGCAAAGGCAGAGTCGCGGCGGCGTGCTGGACAGGCGGCGGGTATTGGTCGATGATCGGGGTAGGTTTCTCGGGAGGGAGTGTGACCATGAAGGTAGGAAGGCTGGCGGCGGTTCTGGCGCTGGGGATGGCATTTGGCGCGGGGGCGGGTGCCGGGGCGGCTGGGGCCGATCCGGTCGAGGGCATCTGGAAAACAAAGCCCGATGATAATGGCAACTTTGGCCATGTGCAGATCGAACCTTGTGGGCCAGCGTTTTGCGGCACTTTGGTCAAGGCCTTTGATGGCGCTGGCAAAGAGATTGAAAGCCCGAATGTCGGCAAGAAGATCGTCTGGGACATGGTGGCCTATCCTGATGGGCTTTATGACGATGGCAAGATCTGGTCACCGGATCGCGATAAGACCTACAGCAGCGACATGACGCTTTCGGGTGACAGTCTGAGCGTGCGCGGCTGCGTCTTTGGGATTTGCCGCGATGGCGGCACTTGGGCGCGCGTCAATTAACCGTTAAGCGCAAGCTTCGGGTCGCACCGGCGCCTTTGTCATGGCATGAAGCGCCCTGACAAAGGCAAAAAGGCGCGGGCGCAGATGACATCGATGAATTGGCTGGTTCTGGCGGTCTTGTCCATTCTGTGGGGCGGATCGTTTCTGTTTGTGGAACTGGCCTTGCAGGGTTTGCCTGTGCTGACCATCGTTTGGCTGCGCGTGGCCGGGGCGGCGGGGCTTTTGGCGCTCTGGTTGGGCCTGATTGGGCCCGGCTTTCCCAAGGGGCGGCGAAACTGGGGCGCGCTGGGCCTCATGGGGCTTTTGAACAATGCGGTGCCTTTCACGCTTTTGGTCATGGCACAGGGGCAGATCACGGGTGGGCTTGCCTCGATCTTGAATGCGACGACGCCCTTGTGGACGGTGCTTGTCGCCCATGTCTTCACGCAAGATGAGCGGATCACCAAGTCCAAGGCGCTGGGTTTGGCCTTGGGCTTTGCCGGGGTTCTGGTGATTGCCGGGGGCGGTGGTGCGGCCAGTCTTTGGGCCGTGGCGGCCTGTCTTGGCGCGGCTTTGTCCTATGGGTTTTCGGGCGTCTGGGGGCGGCGGTTCAAGGCGATGGGGCTTGCCCCCTTGCAGGTGGCCTTTGGCATGTTGGCCTCGTCTGCGCTGATCTTGCTGCCGCTTTGGGCGGTGATTGACCGGCCCTGGGCGATGGACCTGCCAGCCGCGCGCCCCTTGGCGGCAGTGGCGGCGCTGGCGGTTTTGTCCACCGCGCTGGCCTATATCCTCTACTTCCGGCTTTTGGCCCAAGCAGGGGCGGTGATGCTGTCGCTGGTAACCTTTCTTATCCCCGCCTCGGCCATCGGGCTTGGCGTGGTGATCTTGGGTGAGCCGGTGATGCCGCGCCATTTGGCTGGGCTGGCGCTGATTTTGCTGGGGCTTTTGGCGATGGATGGAAGGATTGCCAAATGGCGAAGCTGACGGGAGGCCGGGCGGCGAGTGCAGCCGAATGGCAGGCCTTTGCCGCGCGGCAGGACAGCGGTTTGGTCTATGCCGTTGCGACGACCGGCATCCATTGCCGGGCAGGCTGCCCGGCGCGGGTGCCCTTGCAGGCGAACCTGCGGATTTTTGACAGCCGCGCAGAGGCTGAGACTGCAGGCTATCGCGCCTGCAAGCGCTGTGGTGGCGGGGGATGAGCGCTTAGGGCGCCCATGTCAGGAAGTTGCCGATCAGGCGCAGACCCAGACCTTGCGATTTTTCCGGGTGGAACTGCATGCCCAGCATGGTGTCCCGCCCGATCAACGCGGTGATGTCGCCGGCGTAATCGCAATGCGCCAGCCGATGCGCCGGGTTGGCCACGCGGAAGTGATAGGAATGGACGAAATAGGCGTGATCGCCCGTCTTGACGCCTTTCAGCACCGGGTGGCTGTGATCGGGGGTGTCGATCACCAGATCGTTCCAGCCCATATGCGGCACCTTGAAGGTCGGATTGCCGGGCGTGATTTTCACCACCTCGCCGGGGATCCAGTCAAAGCCTCTGGTGTTTTCGTATTCGCGGCCCCAGCTTGCCATCATCTGCATGCCGACGCAGATGCCAAGGAAGGGGCGGGCGCGGGTGGTGACGGCCTCGGAGATGGCCTCGAACAGACCACCGTAAGATCCCAGCGCCTTGCGGCAGGCGGGGAAGGCCCCATCCCCGGGCAGCACGATGCGGTCGGCGCGGGCGACATCTTCGGGGCGCGAGGAAACCAAGATCTCGCCCGCGTCCGTCTCAGTCGCCATGCGCTGAAACGCCTTTTCGGCGGAATGAAGATTGCCGCTGTCATAATCGACGAGGACGGTGAGCATGTCGGACCCCTTGGGATGCTGGCCCCGTCGGAGCCTCCGGCGGGGATATTTAGGCCAAGATAAAGGCCTTAGAGCGCGCCCTTGGTGGACGGCAACACGCCGGCCATGCGCGGGTCGGGTTCCACCGCCTCGCGCAGGGCGCGGGCCACGGCTTTGAAGGTGGCCTCGGCGATGTGGTGGCTGTTGAAGCCATGGATCAGATCGACATGCAGCGTGATGCCGCCATGGGTGGCCAAGGCCTGAAAGAACTCGCGCACCAGTTCGGTGTCGAAATTGCCGATTTTGGCGGTCGGCAGGGCAAGGTTCCAGATCAGGAAGGGGCGCGCCGACAGATCCAGTGCGCAAGCCACCTGCGCATCATCCATCGCAAGACGGAAATGGCCGTAACGGCGGATGCCTTTCTTGTCGCCCAAGGCCCGGGTCAGGGCCTGACCCAAGGCGATGCCGCAATCTTCCACGGTGTGGTGATCGTCAACGTGCAGATCGCCCGTGGCGCGCAGCGTGATGTCGATCAACGAGTGGCGGGCCAGCTGGTCGAGCATATGGTCAAAGAACCCGACCCCGGTCTGGCAATCGGATTTGCCGGTGCCGTCAAGGTTCACCGCAACCTCGATCGCGGTTTCATTGGTCTTGCGGGTGATCTCGGCCTTACGCATGGGCGTCTCCACTTTGGCTTGGCTGCGTTATAGGCGGTGGGGACGGGCTTGCAAAGGCCATGATCGCGCGACTAGATGACCTGCATTGGGAAAGGGCAGGGCATGCAGTGTTTCAAGGCCTATGACATTCGCGGGCGGCTGGGCGAGGAGTTGAACGCGGATGTGACGCGCACCATCGCCCGCGCCTTTGCCGAGGAATTGGGGGCTTGCCGGGTGGTCTTGGGCCATGATCCGCGCGCCTCATCGGCGGAATTGGCGGCGGCGGCGGCGGAGGGTCTGATGCAGGCCGGGGCTGAGGTGCTGGTCTTGGGGCTGTGCGGCACCGAGGAGATGTATTTCGCCACCGATCATCTTGGCGCGGATGCCGGCATTGAGGTAACGGCCAGCCATAACCCGATGGATTATAACGGTCTGAAATTGGTGGGGCCGGGGGCGCGGCCGCTGACGCAGGTGCAGTTTCAGGCGGTCAAGGCGCGGGCGATGGCGGCTGATTTCTCCGGGACGCGGGCAGGCAAGCTGACCCCGGTCAACCCGCGCGCGGATTATGTGGCGCGGCTGCTGTCTTTTGTTGATCTTCCTGCGCTGCGCCCGCTGAAGATCGTGGTTAATGCGGGCAATGGCGCGGCGGGACCGACGTTTGATGCGCTGGCAGCCGCTTTGCAGGCCGCTGGGGCGCCGCTGGAGTTCATCCGGTTGCACCATGCGCCGGATGGCAGCTTTCCGAACGGGATCCCGAACCCGCTGCTGCCCGAGAACCAACCCGTCACCGCCGAGGCCGTGCGCGCCCATGGCGCCGATCTGGGCGTTGCGTGGGATGGCGATTTCGACCGCTGTTTTCTCTTTGATGAAACCGGGGCCTTTGTCGCCGGCGAATATGTCGTGGGCCTGTTGGCCGAAGTGTTCTTGGCCAAGGAACCGGGGGCCGTGATCGTGCATGACCCGCGGGTGGTATGGAACACCCAAGATATCGTTGCCCGCGCCGGGGGGCGGGCGGTGATGGCCCCGACGGGGCATGCCTATCTGAAGGCCGCAATGCGCGAACAAGGGGCGGTCTACGGCGGCGAGATGTCGGCGCATCACTATTTCCGCGATTTCATGGCCTGCGATTCCGGGATGATCCCGTGGCTTTTGGTGGCCGAATTGATGGGACGCTCTGGTCAAAGCCTGTCGGCGCTGCTGGCGGCGCGGCGGGCGGCATATCCCTCCTCGGGCGAGGTGAATTTCAAGGTGGTGGACACGAAAAAGATCATCGGCAAAATCGCCTACAGTTACGGCGCACAGGCCGAAGATGTGGACCATCTGGACGGCCACAGCTTTGACATGGGGGCGTGGCGGTTCAACCTGCGCTCGTCCAACACCGAGCCTTTGCTGCGGCTGAATGTCGAGGCCAAGGGTGATGCCGGGTTGGTGGCGCTGAAGCTGGCGGAACTGTCGGCGGTGATCTCGGCGGGGTGAGGGCCCGCGCTACAGCAGTGCCTCAATCTCGGCGCGGCTGGGCATGGACCCTGCCGTGCCGGGGCGTGTGACCGAAATCCCTGCCGTGGCAGAGGCGAAGCGCAGGGCGGTTTCGATGGGCATGCCCTCTGCCAGCGCGACAGCGAAGCCGCCGTTGAACGCATCACCTGCACCTGTGGTGTCCACCACCTTGCCCGCCGCGATCACCGTGGTGTGGAGCGTAGTTTTGCCGTCGTGGTACAGCGCGCCTTGGGCCCCAAGGGTGATGACCACCGCGCCGACGCCTTTGGCCAAAAGGGCTGCGGCGGCGATCTTAGCCTCGGCCACCGATGTCACCGGCAAGCCGGTCAGCGCCTCTGCCTCTGATTCATTCGGGGTCAGATAGTCGCAGAGCTGGAGCATTGCATCGGGCAGGGTGGCGGCGGGGGCGGGGTTCAAAATCGTGGTGACCCCGGCGGCGCGGGCAAGTTCAAGGCCACGCTGGGCGGCGGGGATGGGTTGCTCCAGCTGGGTCATGAAAATGCCCGCTGATTGAATGAGGCTGGCCCGCGCCTCGACATCGGCGGGCGTGATGCGGCTCGCGGCACCGGGTGTGACGATGATGGCGTTGTTGCCGGTGGCGTCTTCCAAAAAGATCATCGCCGCGCCGGTAAAGCTTTCGCTGTCCACCGTCACCTCGGGGGTCACCCCCGCCCGCGCCCAGATGCCGCGCGCCATTGTGGCGAAATCATCATCGCCCAAACGGGTGATGAAATGCACCTTTCCCCCCGCCATGGCAGAGGCAACCGATTGGTTGGACCCCTTTCCGCCCGGCCCCAGCGCAAAGCCATTGCCCAAGATCGTCTCACCCATTTTTGGCATGCGGGCGGCGCGAAAGGCGGCATCGGCGACGAAGATGCCAAGATTTACGATAGGTTTCATGGGGCTATTCCGTGGGCATGATGACGCCCTTGCGGAACATGAAGCAGCCGTAAAGCCGGCGCTCTCCGGTTTGGACGATGGCAAAGGCCTGTTTGGCCAAGTCGTAATACGCAAAGCGATCAAGCGTCGTCATCGGGCGGGCGCGGCCCTCGGCGGCGTCAATCTCGGCCTGAACTTCGGCTTGCACGGGGGGCAGGGCGGTGGGGTCGCCCACCACTTCCATTCGGGCGGCAAAGTCTGGCACGAAGGTGTCCAAGGGCAGGACCGACAAAATCGCGCGAGCGGCCTCGGCGGCGGTCAGGTTTTCCAAGGTGAGCACCCGGCCCGTCACCGTATGGCGGGCCAGCGAGGCGCCGGGGAAGTTCACATCCGTCAGCATCAGCATGTCGCCATGACCCATGGCGCGCAAGGTGCCCAAGAGATCGGCGTTCAGCCGGTGATCGATTCCCTTCAGCATGGTTCCCCCTTTGGTGCGGCGTCAAAGGGACAGGATTTGACCTTGGCCGTCAAGCAGCGCTTCAGGCCCAGACCTGATCGGGGTCAGGCAGCGGGATCGCGTCCAGAAGTTCGCGCGTATAGGCGGCTTTTGGTGCGGCAAAAACCTCTGCTGTGGCGGCGTTTTCTACCACTTCGCCGCGATAAAGCACCAAGACCCGGCTGCACAGCCGACGGATCACCGACAGGTCATGGCTGATGAAGGCCAAGGTCAGGCCCAGTTCTTTCACCAGCCCTTCCAACAGGTTCAACACCTGCGCTTGGGACGACACATCCAAGCCGGACACGATCTCATCGGCCAAAATGAATTCCGGCCGCAGGGCAATCGCCCGCGCGATGCCGACGCGCTGCCGCTGCCCGCCGGACAGCTCATGCGGGTAGCGGCCCGCAAAGCCGCGCGGCAGGCCGACATGATCCAATGCGTCCAAGACACGCGCCCCGACATCGGAAAACCCGTGCAAGGCCAAGGGGGCTGCGATGATCTGGCCAACCCGATGGCGGGGGTTCAGGCTGCTCATCGGGTCTTGAAAGATCATCTGAAACCGCCGCCGCAGCGGGCACAAATCGGGCTCTTCCAGATGGGTGATATCTTGGCCGTCAAACAGCACGCGCCCGCCCGTTGGCTCCAACAGCCGCACCATGGCCCGGCCAAGGGTGGACTTGCCCGACCCCGAGCCGCCAACCACACCCAAAATCTCGCCCTTGGGCAGGGTGAAACTGATCCCCTTCAGAATCTCGATCCGGGGGGCCGCGCCCACAAGCGGCTTTTTCGTCATGTCCGGCAAGGACAGGTGCAGGTTTTCAACCGTGTAAAGATCAGCCACGGCGCGCACTCCTGTCATGGGTTCGATCATGGGCGGCAATTTCAGCCTGCACGGCGGCGATGACGGCCTCGGGCACCGGGGTCAGGCTTGCGGCCGGATCGGTATATTTCGGCGTCGCGGCCAAAAGGGCGCGAGAATAGGCATGGGCAGGTTCGCGGAAGAAGTCGCGCACGCCGGTCGCCTCGACCACCTTGCCGCCATAAAGCACCGAAAGCGACTGGCAGACCTTGCTGACCACCCCCAGATCATGCGTCACAAAAAGCAGCGCCGTGCCATGCCGCGCCTGCATTTCTGCAATCAGCTTCAGGATCTGCTTTTGCACCGTCACATCCAGCGCCGTGGTCGGTTCATCGGCCACGATCAGCTTCGGCTCGGCCGCAAAGGCACTGGCGATCAGGATGCGCTGGCGCATGCCGCCTGATAATTCGTGCGGATAGGACCGCATCACGCGATCTGGATCGGGGATCTGCACCTCTGCCAGCAATTCGCGCGCCCGTGCCTCAGCGCGGGATCGCGGCCAGCGCAGAATATCCACCAACCGATCGGTGATCTGCGGCCCGATCCGACGCGAGGGATTGAGCGCGGTCAGCGGGTCTTGCGGGATCAGCGCCGCCGTTGCGCCAATCCGCCGACGCCGCTCGGCCGGGGTCAGGGACAAAAGATCCACCCCATCCAACTCGATCCGGCCCTTTGTGATCTCGACCGAGGTTGGCAAGATGCCCAAAACCGCCTTGCCGATCATGGATTTGCCCGCCCCGCTTTCGCCGACCAGCCCATGCACCTCGCCCGCCGACACCCGCAGCGATACATCGCGCAGAATGGGAAATGAGGTGCCACGCAGCTTGGCCGACAGGCCCGTGATGGTCAGAAAGCTCATCGCAGCACCGGATCGAAGCGGTCTTTCAACCCTTCGCCAAGTTGGGAAAACGAAAGAACCGTCAGGAACAGGGTGATCAGCGGAAAGATCAGCACCCACCACGCCTGATGGATCGAAGTGCGACCTTCGGCAATCATGCCGCCCCATGTCGGATCATCGGTGGAAATCGACAGGTTCACGAAAGACAGGATCGCCTCGACAATCACCGCAATGCCCATTTCCAGCGTCAAAAGCGCGATGATGGTCGGCAAGACATTCGGCAAAATCTCGGTCAGCATGGTCGAAATCCGCCCCCGGCCCGCCACCTGCGCCGAGGCGACATAATCCATCGCCCCCTGCGCCATCGCCTCGGCCCGCACCACGCGGGCAAAGCGGGTCCAGTCGATGACGACAATGGCAAGAATGATCGACTGCAGCCCCGGCCCCATGACCGCGATAAGCAGGATGGAAAACAGCACCGGCGGAAAGGCCATCCAGATGTCGATGGCCCGCGAAATCACCACATCCACCCAACCGCGCAAAAAGCCCGCCAGCAGGCCCAAGGACGCCCCAATCACACAGGTCACCGTTCCGGCAACCAAAGCCACGATCAGCGCCAACCTTGCGCCATAGAGGATGCGGCTTAACACATCGCGCCCCAGACTGTCGGTGCCAAGATAAAACCCCGGCTCGGCCCCTTGGATCCAGACGGGCGGCAACCGGCCCAAGAACAGATCCTGCGCCAAAGGATCTTGCGGTGCGATCCACGGCGCCAGAATGGCCGCCAGCGCCAAAGTCGCAAGCCATCCCCCCGAAAGCCACAGCTTCAGCCCCGCCCGGCGGCGGATCAGCGAACGTCCGTCTGCGCCCGATTTATCAACCATGACGCAACCTCGGGTTCAAAAGCGCATAGGACAGGTCAACGACCAGATTGACGGCGGTGAAGATTGCGGCGAACAGGATGACAATGCCTTGGATCAACGGCAGATCGCGGTTGATGACAGCGTCAATCGCCATATTGCCTAGCCCTTCATAGGAAAACAGCCGCTCGATGATGACGGTGCCGCCGATCAGAAAGGTGAACTGCACCCCCACCAGCGTCAGCGTCGGCAAGATGGCATTGGGCAAAGCCTCGCGGGTGATGACATGGTTCTCGCCATAGCCCTTGGTGCGGGCCAGCGTGACATAATCCAGATGCATGGTTTCCTTTAGGGATTGCTTCAAAAGCTGCCCGATGATTGCGGCCAAAGGGATGGCCAGCGCCAAGGCGGGCATGAACATATGGCTGACGATATCGGCCCAAAGATCGAACCGCAGCCGGATCAGGCTTTCAAACAGGTAGAAGTTGCTGCTGAAGGGCAGGTCCAGACTGGGCGTCACCCGGCCAGAGATATGAAACACAGGCCACAGCACCCCAAAGAGCAAGATCAGCACCAAGCCCCACAGAAAGTCCGGCACCGAAAGCGCCATGCCATTGCCGACATCCAAGGCCGCCTCCAGCTTGGTGCCCCGGTTGCGCGTGCCAGTCAGGGCGATGATGCCGCCCAGAACCACCGCAATGACCAAGGCCATGATCGACAATTCCAGCGTCGCGGGCAGCCGCCCCAACACCAGTGACAACACCGGCTGGTTCGAGGTGATCGAGGTGCCGAAATCACCCTGCACCACCCCCTGACACCAGATCAGGAATTGCGCGGGGATAGATTTATCCAGCCCGTATTGCGCGGTCAGCCGGGCGATATCCGCCTCGGTCGCGCCGGGAGGCAACATCATGGCAATGGGATTGCCGGGCACCACCCGGATGACGAAGAACACGATCACCGCCAC
>CALBSG010000150.1 GCA_937927675.1 uncultured Paracoccaceae bacterium
TCCAAAGATGGGCACAGCAAAACAACTACTTCAGGGATATATGGCGGAAGCGGTGGGATTCGAACCCACGGTGGAGTTCCCCCCACGCTGGTTTTCAAGACCAGAGCCTTAAACCACTCGGCCACACTTCCATTGCGGGGCGTGTAACGGGTTCGCAGCGATTCTGAAAGGTGGGCTGGCACAGTCGCGAAGGGTTTTCCGCCGAGGCGCAGCCATGCCCTTCCCTGCAGCGCGGGGCTTCTGTATCATAACCCAAATCAATCGGGCCGTCTTGTTTCTAAATCAGGGCCAGCCCTCACAAAGCGCGTCTTAAGAACGCGCGAAAAGGACGTTGAGCATGGCAGGCACGGCATGGACGCGGGTTCTTCTTGTGGCATCGGTTGCCGCCCTTGTGGCGGGGTGTCAGGGAGAGGGCAGTCCCTTTGGCAAAGCAGCAGGCCCGACCACCATCGCGCCGGGTGAGGTGACGACCGAGGCCGTCGATACCCCGGCCGCCGCGCAAGTTGCAGAAGGCAGCACAGCCGCAAAACCCGCCAAAGCTGAAAAACCGGCCAAGACCACCGCAAAATCTGTCAAACTCGTTGATCGCGACATTGAGGCGCCGGAGGTGTTTTCCGTCACCGACATGGCGCTTTGGGATGGCCGTCCGTCTCTGGGCGGCGTTTGGGTCGCCTCGCCTGATGCGGTCGATCCTGAACGCGTGATCCTGCGCAACACGGCCAATGGCAAATTCGTCATCGGCGCACTCTTCCGTCGCGAGCGGGACAACCCCGGCCCGACCTTGCAGATCTCGTCGGATGCGGCCAATGCGCTGGGGCTGTTGGCAGGCGAACCCGGCAAGGTCAGCGTCACCGCACTGCGGCGCGAAGAAGCGCCGGTCACCGCGCCGGATGCGTCCAAACCCATCCTTGACGCCGCAGAGACGGTCGAAACCGAAACGCTCGCCCCCGCGACCGAGGATGCCGTTGCGGCCACCGAAGCACCGGCAGCAGCCAAGCCGAAGTCCAAAGGCTTTGGTCTGTTCAAGAAAAAGCAAAAAGCCAGCGATGGCCCGGTGGCGCCGGTTGTTTCCTCAGAACCGATCGAAACCGCCACCGCGGCGCCCGCAACAGCCCCCGCAAAAGCGGCGGCCCCTGCGGCCAAGGCAGGGCTGATCCAGATTGGCATTTTCTCGGTCGAGGCCAATGCAAAGCGCGCAGTAGACACCTTGGCCAAGGCCGGGATCACGGCGTCGGTGCGCGCCGAGAAATCGCAGGGCAAAGCTTTTTGGTCGGTCACGGCTTCGGGCGGGTCCGAAGCGCTGGCCAAGGTCAAGGCAGCGGGCTTTGCCGATGCCTATATGCTGAAACGCGGCTAAGCCGGCGGAGGTCACATGCAACATCTCTCTTTCCGTTCCATGATCTGCGGCACGCTTGCGGGCGTGCTGCTGGCACTTCCGGCCTTTGGCTTTGACACAACCGCGCGGTCGGCTTGGGTCTATGACATGACGACCCACACCGTCTTGATGGACAAGAACGGCAATGTCGCAGTGCCGCCAGCGTCGATGTCAAAGCTGATGACCATCAACATGCTGTTCGAGGCGTTGCGCGATGGCCGCGTGACGATGGACACAAGCTTTGCCGTGTCCTCACGGGCCACGGCCATGACCGCGGCAGGCGGCTCGACGATGTATCTGCAAGAGGGCGACCGGCCGACGGTCGAAGAACTCTTGCATGGGATGATCGTGAATTCGGGCAACGATGCCTGCATTGTGGTGGCCGAAGGGCTTGCGGGCAGCGAAGATGCTTTTGCCGCCCAGATGACCGAACGCGCCCATGCCTTGGGGATGGATCAGTCGGTCTTTGCCAATGCCAGCGGCTGGCCCGACCCCAACCACCGCATGAGCATGCGGGATCTGGGGCTTTTGGCCCGGCGGTTGATTGAGGAATTCCCCGAATATTACCCGATCTTTGCCGAAACCTCGTTCAACTACAAAGACCGCGCCCCGGCCAATGCCAACAACCGCAACCCCTTGCTCAAGCTGGGGATTGGCGCGGATGGCCTGAAGACCGGCCATACCGCCGAGGCGGGCTATGGTCTGGTGGGGTCGGTCAAGCAAGGCGAGCGGCGGATCATCTTTGCCTTTGCCGGCACGGCAGACGACAAGGCCCGCGCCGAGGAGGCCGAGCGGATCACCTCGTGGGCGTTCCGGCAATTCGCGCTGAAAACCCTGACCAAGGCGGGCACCCGTCTGGCCGAGGCCCCCGTGCATCTGGGCGAGGCCGAAACGGTGGGGCTGGTTCCGGCCGAGGACATCCGGCTGTTGCTGCCTGCCTTGGCGCAAGGGGCCTTGAAGGCCGAGGTGGTCTATCAGGGTCCGGTGGCCGCCCCGGTTGCCAAAGGCACGGTCTTGGCCGAACTGGTGATCGAAGTGCCAGATCTTGGCACGCAGCACATTCCACTGGTGGCCGAGGCTGATGTGGCCAAAGGTGGCTTCATGGTGCGAATGAAAACTGCCGTGCGTGTGCTGCAAGAGCGCTATTTCGGCGATGAGGCACCCGCAAGTTGATGGGAAACGGCACGTTCCTGTCCTTTGAAGGCATTGATGGATCAGGAAAATCCACGCAAGCGCGGCTTTTGGCTGCGGCTTTGCGCGCGGCGGGTCATGCCGTCACGCTGACGCGGGAACCGGGCGGCAGCCCCGGCGCCGAGGATATCCGCCGACTGGTGTTGGAAGGTGACCCGGACCGCTGGTCGCCCGAAACCGAGCTTTTGCTGTTCACTGCCGCCCGGCGGGATCATCTGGAAAAGACCATCCGCCCCGCCGTTGCACGGGGCGAGGTCGTCATCACTGACCGTTTTGCCGATTCAACGCGGATGTATCAGGGCTTGACCCGCGGCAATCTGGCGGCCGAGGTGGATGCCTTGCACAGGCTGATGATCGGCGTCGAGCCGGACCTGACCTTTCTGATCGACCTGCCCCCCGAGGCCGGCCTTGCCCGCGCCACGGCACGGGCGGGCACAGAGATGCGGTTTGAAGACATGGGGCTCCCCGTGCAAACCCGCGCCCGTGACGGCTTTTTGGCACTTGCGGCAAAGCACCCTGCCCGCTTCCGGGTGATCGACGGCAATCGACCGCAAACCGATGTGGCCGCCGATGTACAGGCGCTGGCCTTTGGCTGGCTGGCCGCACAATGAGCGATGCCGGGCATCCCGAACCCGATGTGATCGAAGGGGCGCCCCATCCGCGCGCCACGCAACGGCTGCTTGGACAGGCTGCGGCCGAGGCCACCTTTCTGCAAGCCTTCAACACCGGTCGGTTGCACCATGGCTGGCTAATCTCGGGGCCAAAGGGCGTCGGCAAGGCGACACTTGCTTGGCGACTGGCGCGGTTTTTGTTGGCAACGCCCGACGACGATGGTGGCATGTTCGCCGCCCCACCGCCGGAAACTTTGGATGTCGCGGCGGATCACCCGATTTCGCGCCGGATTGCAGCCCTGTCAGAACCGCGGCTTTTCCTGCTGCGCCGCGCCTATGATGAAAAAAAGGCCAAGCTGCAGGATGTGATTTCGGTCGACGAAGTACGCAAGATGAAAAGCTTTTTCACGCTGTCTGCCGCAGATGGCGGGCGGCGCGTGGCGATCATCGACGCGGTGGACGAGATGAACCCGCAAGCCGCCAATGCGCTGTTGAAGCTGTTGGAAGAACCGCCAAAAGCCGTGACGATGTTCCTGATAAGCCACCAACCGGCGCGGCTGTTGCCGACGATCCGCTCGCGCTGCCGGGAACTTCGGCTGGGGCCGCTGTCGGCCGAAGATCTGTCGGATGCGCTGACGATGGCCGGGGGCGACGTCGGGCCTGACGACCGCGTGGCACTGGCGGAACTTGCGGGTGGCTCGGTCGGCGAGGCGTTTCGGATGACCAATCTTGAGGGGCTGACCCTTTACGGCCGGATCATCAAACTGATGGCCAGCCTGCCGCGGCTTGACCGGGTGCAGGCGCTGGCCTTGGCCGAGGCGGGCGCGGGACGCGGGCAGGATGCGCAATTCGATCTGATCGTCTCATTGCTGGATCTGTTTCTGGCCCGTCTCGCCCGCGCGGGCACCATCGGGATCTGCCCGCCCGAAGCCGCCCCCGATGAGGCGGCCTTGCTGGCGCGGCTGTCGTCCAACCCTTGGGTGGCGCGCGGGTGGGCCGATCTGGCGCAGTCTTTGGGCGTCAGGGCGCGGCGCGCGCGGGCGGTGAACCTTGACCCTGCCGCCCTTCTCATGGATATGCTTTTGAAAATCGACGAGACGGCGGCGGCCCTGTCTCGATCGTCCTGAACTGTGGCTCTGGAGAGACCCCAGGGGGCTCACGCCCCCGGACACTGGTGGGATCTTTGGGCCACATTGAAGGCAGAAGGCCACGGAGTTGAGACGTGACATCCCCTTTGCCTGAGCTTGTCGACAGCCACTGCCATCTGGATTTTGCCGATTTTGACGGCGAGGTGGACACCATCATCGCCCGTGCCGCCGAGGCTGGCGTGCGCCGCATGGTGACGATCTGCACCAAGCTGCCGAATGAACCCAAGGTGCGCGCCATTGCCGAGGCGCATGCCGGGGTGTTTTACGCCGTGGGCCTGCATCCGATGAGCGTTGCAGAGAGCGCGCCGGTGTCCCTGAGCGATCTCGTTGGCTTTGCGCGCCATCCAAAGATGGTGGGCATTGGCGAGACGGGTTTGGATTATCACTACACCCCCGACAGCGCCGAGGTGCAAAAGCGGTCCTTGCGTGTGCATATCGAAGCGGCACAGGAAACTGGGTTGCCGCTGATCATCCACGCCCGCGCTGCGGATGAGGATATGGAGGCCATCTTGGCCGAGGGGATGGCCGTTAAGCCCTATCCTTGTGTGATGCATTGCTTTTCGTCGGGTCAGCGTCTGGCCGAAGCTGCCCTGGAGATGGGGTGCTATCTGTCGATGTCGGGCATTGCGACCTTCCCGAAATCGGGGGAACTGCGCGACATCTTTGCCCGCGCCCCGCTCAACCGGATTCTGGTGGAAACCGACAGCCCCTATCTTGCCCCGGTGCCGTATCGGGGCCGCCGCAATGAGCCTGCCTATACCGCCTTCACCGCCAAGACCGGCGCACAGGTCTTTGGCGTGACCGAGGCCGAATTCGCGGCAGCCACCACCGCAAACTTTGACCGTCTGTTCTGGAAGGCCGTCCCGGCGGCCAAGGCGGCCTGAGGTGGCGAGCCTGCGCTTTACCATTCTGGGCTGCGGGTCGTCCGGCGGCGTGCCGCGGATTGGCGGCGACTGGGGAGATTGCGACCCGCAGAACCCGAAAAACCGCCGCCGGCGCTGTTCGATGTTGGTGGAACGGATCAGCGGCGACGGCGTGACGCGGGTGTTGATCGACACCTCGCCCGACATGCGCGAACAGCTGTTGTCGGCAGAGATCGGCAGTTTGGATGCGGTGGTCTACACCCATTCGCATGCCGATCATGTGCATGGCCTGGATGATCTGCGGCAGATCGTTTTCAACCTGCGCAACCGCCTGCCGGTCTGGGCCGATGCGCCCACACAAGACGCGCTGTTGTCGCGCTTTGCCTATGCTTTCGTGCAGCCTGCGGGCAGCCCCTATCCGCCGATCTTGGACCTGCGCAGCATTGACGGCCCATTCGAGATCACCGGAGCGGGTGGGCCGATTGCCTTTCAACCCTTCGAGGTCGATCACGGGTCGATGGCGGCGCTTGGCTTCCGGATTGCGGGGCTTGCCTATCTGCCCGATGTGGTGGCGATCCCCGAAGAGGCTTGGAGCCATTTGCAGGGGCTGGAGTGCTGGATCGTCGATGCGCTGCGCCGCAAGCCGCATCCGACCCATGCCCATCTTGATCTGACGCTGGAGTGGATCGGCCGCGCGCGGCCAGCCAAGGCGGTCATCACCAACATGCACCTTGATATGGATTACGCCACGCTGGAGGCCGAGCTTCCGCCGCATATCCGCCCGGCTTTTGATGGCATGGTACTAAGCTTCGACAACATCGCATGACCGCGCTGATTGATGTCATCCTGCCGGTTTTCGTGGTGATCGGGTTTGGCTGGCTCGCGGCATGGCGCGGGCTGTTTGTGGACAGCGCCGTGGATGGGGTGATGCGCTTTGCCCAAAGTTTCGCCCTGCCGGTCCTGCTGTTCAAGAATGTCGCCACGCTGGATTTGGGCGCAGCTTTTGCACCGGGCCTGCTGTTGTCGTTCTATATCGGTGCCTTCACCTGCTTTGGATTGGGCTTTTTCGGTGCGCGGCTGATCTTTGGGCGTCCTATGGCGGATGCGGTAGCGATCGCCTTTGCCTGCACCTTTTCGAACTCGCTTCTTTTGGGCGTGCCAATCACCGAGCGCGCCTATGGCGCCGAGGCACTGGCGGGAAATTTCGCCATCATCGGCATCCATGCGCCGCTGATCTACACTTTTGGCATCGTTATGATGGAATGGGCGCGGTCCAAGGCCAATCCGGACGGCAGCCATGCCGATCTGGCGCGTCAGGTGCTGCGCGGGGTCTTCACCCAGCCCTTGGTCTTGGGTCTTGCCGCAGGATTTGCTGTAAACCTGACCGGCCTGCCGCAACCGCGCGTGTTGGAAGCGGCCGTGGAGATGATGGCACGGGCAGCCCTGCCGGCGGCGTTGTTCGGCCTTGGTGGGGTGTTGTGGCGCTATCGGCCCGAGGGTGACAAGGGGCTGATTGCCATGGTCACGGCCTGTTCTTTGGTGATCCATCCAGCCATTGCCTATGGGCTGGCCCGGTTTGGCTTTGGCCTTGGGGTGGATGGGTTGCGCTCTGTCACCATCACGGCGGCGATGGCGCCGGGCGTCAACGCTTATATGTTTGCCCATATGTATGGCGTGGGCAAACGGGTGAACGCCAGCGCGGTGCTGGTTGCAACGGCGCTGTCGATTTTCACCACTTGGGGTTGGCTGCACATCTTGCCGTAAAGGGGGCGCTGCGCCCCCTTTTGCGATTAGCGAAAGCCTTTGGCGTGGAAGATGAAGCCAAGGAAATTGAGCAGCACCTGTGCCGCCAGAATCTGGGTCGATTGGCTCGGATCATAATCCGGGGCGACTTCGACCAGATCCATCCCCACCACCTCATGGTTGCGGGCGACGTGCTGCAAAAGTTCCAGCACTTCGTAGTAGAGGAACCCACCGTGGCTGGGCGTGCCAGTGCCGGGCGCGATGGACGGGCAGAAACCGTCGATATCAAGGCTCAGATAGACGCGCGCACCTTTGGGGATACGGGCAGCGACTGCCTCGGCGCCAAGCGCACGGAACTGGCGCACCGACAGGATATCATCTCCCATCGTACGCGCCGCATCATAGCCATCCTTGGCCGTCGATGACACGTTACGGATGCCAACGGCGGTGATGCCTTTGACGTAATCTTTCTCGGCCGCGCGGCGCATGGGCGAGCCATGACCAACCCGCACGCCATGGCGTTCGTCCACGAAATCAAGATGTGCGTCGATTTGCAGGATATGGATGTCACCCTGCCCTTCGAAGGCCTCGATGCAGGGGATATTCACCGAATGGTCGCCGCCGATCACCACCGGCAAAGCGCCAGCTTTCAGGATCGCCTCGACACCCTTGCGGATATTGGCATGGCTGCGGGCGGTGTCGGTGTGAACAATGTCGGCATCGCCAATATCCACGATACGCACCGATTGCGGCAGATAGGTGCAATCGTCTTCGTGGTCATAGGCCCCGGCATGGCCAAAGCTAAAAAGCGTCGAGGCTTCTCGAACCGCGCGGGGGCCGAAACGCGCCCCGGCGCGGAACTGAGTGCCGAAGTCGAAAGGCGCACCCAGCACCGCGACCTCGGCCTCAATCTTGGACCAATCCTCGACATAAGGGCGTTTGCCAAACGTCGAGATCCCAACGAAGGGCAGGTTCAGCCGCCCGCTTTCATAGGCGTTGGCCATGCCTGCCCCCCTTGATTAGCGCGGCGTCACGCCGCGAAGACGCTCGGACCGGCGGCGCAGAAGTTCAACCGTGGTCAGAAGCAAGATCGAAATAATCACAAGGATCGTCGCCACAGCCAGAATGGCCGGAGAGATCGCCTCGCGGATCCCGTTGAACATTTGACGCGGTATGGTCTGCTGTTCAGGACCAGCGATGAACAGCACGGCCACCACTTCGTCAAACGAGGTCACGAAGGCAAAGAGCGCGCCCGAGATGATGCCCGGCAGGATCAGCGGCATGACCACCTTGAAGAAGGTCGTTCGCGGATTGGCCCCCAGCGAATGGGCCGCACGGATCAGCGATTGGTCAAAGCCCGACATGGTGGCGGTCACGGTGATGATGACAAAGGGGATCCCCAGCACGGCGTGGGCGACAATAACCCCCAGATGCGAGTTCACAAGGCACCCCTTGTCGGACAGGAACACACCCAACACCGCGCCGAGAACCGAATTCGGGTCGATACAGGCTTGAGCATAGAAAAAGCTCATGCCCACGGCGATGATGATGATCGGCACGATCATCGGGCTGATGAGCAGCGCCATGATGAGACGGCGATAGGGCATTTCCGGACGCGACAGCCCCAGCGCTGCAATGGTTCCCAGCACAGTGGACAGAATGGTCGCCCACAGACCAACCCAGAACGAATTCTTGGCAGCTTGCACCCAAGTGGCCCGGTGCCACACCTCGGACCACCATACGCTATCGCGCACGCCGTCGGGGTTGGAATGGCCCAAGGTCAAGAGCGTATCATACCAGCGCAGCGAATACCCTTCAGGATCCAGCGTCAGCATCTTTTCCGTGAAGGTAAAGTAAGGCTCGATGTTGAACGACAGCGGGATGACCACAAGGATCGGCGCGATCAGGAAGACGAAGATCAGCGCGCAGATCGCAAGGTAGGTGTAGTACCAGGTGCGCTCCAGCGGCGAGGCGTAAGTCGGAAGTGCCATAATATGTCTCCTCAGCCCAGTTTCAGCCGGTCGATGCCGATCAGACGGTCATACAGCCAGTACAGAAGCAGGATTGCGGCCAGAAGCATCGCAGCAAGTGCCGCGGCCAGCGACCAGTTCGATTTCGTCATGTGGAAGCTGATGAGGTTCGAGATCAGCTGACCATCCGCACCGCCGACAAGCGCGGGGGTGATGTAATAGCCAACAGCCAAGATGAACACCAACAGCGACCCGGCGGCGATACCCGGCAGGGTTTGCGGCAGATAGACCCGACGGAATGTGGTCCAGGACGTCGCCCCCAGCGAGCGCGCGGCGCGGGCATAGCTGGGCGGGATGACCCGCATCACCGAATAAAGCGGCAGGATCATGAACGGGAGCAGCACATGGGTCATCGCCACGATCGTGCCGGTCATGTTGTACATGGCAGCGATGCGGTTCTCGTCGCTGATCACACCCAGCCAGACCATAAGGTCGTTCAAGATGCCCTGTTCTTGCAAAAGCGCGATCCAGCTTGTGGTCCGCACCAGCAGCGAGGTCCAGAACGGCAACAGCACAAGGATCATCAAGAGCGAGGAGCGCGACATCGGCAAGACAGCCAGAAGATGCGCAACCGGGAAGGCCAGCAGCAGGCAGATCACCGTGATGATGCCAGAGACGAGGAAGGTCTTGAAGAACAGGTAAAGATAGATCCGGTCCTTGTCGCCCCCGCGTTCCCAGCCATTGTCGCCCAACTTGTTGTCGGTGCCGACTTTGTAGAATTCGGTGGTGTATTTAGATGACGCGGCTTCCATCCCACGCCACAGCGCCGGGCTGGCCCAGTCTGTATCGACCGCAATCAGCGCCTCTTTGAACGGGGCTTTCAGGTTCTTTGCCTCACGCGCGCCTTTCTTGAACAGGCTGATGGTGCCCGGCACGGTATAGTTGATGCGGGTGCCAGAGATGCCGGTCAGCTTCTCGGTCTGCATCAAGGCAAGATCCTTGACCAGCGCCGCGTAAGCCTCTTCGGGGGGATTTGCATAGTCAAACCCGGAATTCGCAGAGAACCATTCCACCAGCGCGGGAGCAGACTTGGCAAAGCCGTCATGTTCAACCGAACGCTTCAGCATATAGCCGATCGGAATGAGAAAGGTCAGAAGGACAAACAAAAGCAGCGGCAAGACCAGCATGAACGCCCGGCGCTTTGCGCGGGACTGCGCGATGGCCAAGGCCTCTTTCAACGGGCGGCCGTCGGCGGTGGTCAACAATTCAGTGGAAGCTTCAGCCATGGCCGTTCCCTCATTGCTTGGGGGTCGGGCGCGAAGTTGCCTCCGCGCCCGGTGTTACTTTTCGGCGGCAAGGGCCTGTTTGGCCCCTGCCCTGTAACCAGATTACTGCGACAGCCAGGACTGGAAGCGCTCGTTCAGTTCTGCGTCGTGGTCGACCCAGAAGTCGGACGAGGTCAGAAGAGCATTCTTCATGTTGTCCGGGTTGGTCGGCGAGTGCGGAGCCATGTCGGTCTTGCCATCTTTGTAGATGATCGGCTCGGCGTTGGACGACTTGCGCGGAGCGCCGTACGAGATCTGCTGAGCTTGCGCGCGCAGGCCTTCGGTCGAAGTGGCGTAGGAAACGAATTCCAGAGCCAGATCTTTGTTCGGAGCGCCCTTCGGAATGACGTACAGTTCGCTTTCGAAGGTCTGACCATCCCAAACGATCTGGAACGGTTTGCCTTCGCCAACAGCGGCACCGAAGATACGGCCGTTGTAAGCGGTGGTCATCGCGACTTCGCCGTCAGCCAGCAGCTGCGGAGCCTGTGCGCCAGCTTCCCACCAGACAACTTCCGACTTGATGGTGTCGAGTTTCGCGAACGCGCGGTCCACACCTTCCGGGGTCGCCAGGGTCGCGTAGACGTCGCCAACAGCAACGCCATCAGCGATCAGAGCGAATTCCAGAACGGCTTTGGCGCCTTTTTTCAGGCCGCGCTTGCCCGGGAACTTGGCCAGGTCGAAGAAGTCAGCAGCGGTCGAAGGAGCAGCGCCTTCGGCATACTTGGTGGTGTCATAGGCGTAGACGTTCGACCAGATGTCGGTTGCAACGCCGCACTCGGTGATTGCGCCGGGGAAGAAGTCGTCAACAGCAGCGGTGCCATCGGCGCCGGGCTTGACAACTGCCGGGTCGATCGGCTCCAGAACGCCTTCGTCGCACAGACGAACAGCGTCAGCATATTCGATCGAGGCGACGTCAACGGTGACGTTGCCAGCTTCGACCATGGCCTTGATCGCCGGAGCCGGGTTGTCGCTGTCAACCATGACAGCGGCGTTGCCGGTGGCAGCAGCCCACGGCTTCACATGAGCTTCGGTCTGAGCCGCGCCGTAAGCGCCGCCCCAGGACATCACGGTGACGTCAGCGTTTGCAGCGAAAGCAAAGCTGGTCAGCGCGGTGGTCAAAACGAGAAGTTTTTTCATTGTTTTCTCCCAGTTGGTGGTCAGTCTAAGTTTCCGCCCCTCTGCAGAACGGGCGGCGGCCTTTTTGGCCTTACATCGGATCAAGGGCGCGGGCGTCCTGCGGATGCCAACCCACCTTCATCTTCTGTCCCGGGCTGAGGCGGGTCTGCCCCAGCGTGTTGCGCATCTTCATCACGAAGTCATTCGACCCCGCAACGCGAAGAACCACGCGCAGAATATCGCCCATATAGATGATCTCCAGCACTTCGGCGTCGATCATGTGCGCCCCTGCGGGCATCATTTCGGGCTTGAACTCCACCCGTTCGGGTCGGATCGATACAAGGGTCTTCTGCCCTTTTTCCTTGATGTTCACGGCGGTGGCGTCGATCAGTTCGCCCGTTGCCAGACGCACCAGAGCCTTGTCGCCGTTCAGTTCCTCAATGGTGCCCGGCAGCTTGTTGTTCTCGCCGATGAACTGCGCGACGAAGCTGTTTTCGGGGCGTTCATAAAGGTCGGCGGGCGGAGCAAGCTGCTGGATGCGGCCATCGTTGAACACGGCAACCCGGTCGGACATGGTCAGAGCTTCGCCCTGATCGTGGGTCACGTAGACCACGGTGATGCCAAGAGATTCGTGCAAGTGCTTGATTTCAAACTGCATGTGTTCACGCAGCTGCTTGTCCAAGGCGCCAAGCGGTTCGTCCATCAGCACGAGCTTGGGATCGAACACCAAAGCGCGGGCAAGTGCGATCCGCTGCTGCTGACCGCCCGAAAGCTGGGCCGGGCGACGGTTGGCAAAGGCCCCCATCTGCACCATGTCCAGCGCGCGCTTGATCTTGGATTCGCGTTCATCTTTGCCCATGCCGCGCACTTCCAGCGGGAAGGCAAGGTTTTCACCCACGGTCATGTGCGGGAACAGCGCATAGTTCTGGAACACCATGCCAATGCCGCGCTTGTGCGGCGGCACTTGGTTGATCGGCGTGCCATCCAGTCGAATCTCGCCATGGGTGGCGGTTTCAAAACCGGCAAGCATCATGAGGCAGGTGGTTTTCCCTGACCCGGACGGCCCCAACATCGTAAGGAACTCGCCTTTGCCGATCGAAAGGTTCAGATCCTTTACGACGAGGCTGACCCCATCATAACTTTTTTGAACGTGTTCAAAGGCAACGAAAGCGTCGTTCTGGCTGGTCATCCCAGTCAATCTCCCCGTCTGTCCGGCAGCTACCCTGCACTTGTGGTCCTGCGACTTAAGCCAATGCGCATGTCGTTTGCAATCGGCTATTCGTCGCGTTGCAGCATGCATGGCAATTGCGGGCGGATCGGGCATTTTACGCCCTATTTGCCGCGCAGAACGGCATCGGAAAAATCATCAGGCAGGAGAATCGGCTGCCGCGGCGTCAACCCGCCGGTTCGGACATCGCGATTTTCTGCGGGATTTGACCGGACGGGAAAAAGCGATTCCCTGATGTTAGCGGAAACTGCCGGTGCTGAGCATGCCATGTTCGCGCCGCAGCCAAGGTCAAAAGCGACAAACACCGCGCCCCATAGCTTGCGGCCGGGGACCAGCCCGACACCGGCGGTTGCAAGCCGCGCAGCACTGCGACCAGACTGCTGCGTTGGTCAGGAAGAAAGGCCGACATCGCCTGTTGGCCGGGGAACAGGCTTTCGACCGGGCAGCCATGTGCGACCATCAGCGCGTGCCGGGGCAACAGGATGTGATGGTAGCTGACGTCCTGCGGGCGCGTGATGGTGCGAGCGCCCCAGCCCAGCGCGGCCAGATGCCCCACCCGGATCAGCGCCCGGCCTTTGCCAGCCACCTCGACCGCCAGAGCATGCTGCTTGGACAGCACCAGATCGCGGGTCGCGCCATGGCGGCCCGCCGGCACGCGCACCGGGCAGAGCTGCGGATTGGCCGCCAACATCCCCGCCGTCAGCCGCCGCCGCCCCACCCACATCACCGGTGCCGTCCCCCCATCGGCCAGCGTAACCAGATCCCCCGGCCGCAGGCTTTCCACCCGCCGCGCCCCGCCCGGTGTCTCAATCCGGGTGCCTGCCGTAAAACACGGCACCCCCATCGCAGCCAACATCCCCGGCTGCGACACAGCCGTCGGCGCCACCCCTTGCAACAGGATGCTTTCGCCTTCGGGAAAGGTCAGCAGCGCATTCCCATACCCGTCATCGGTGATGGTGACATCCCAACTGCGCACCGGGCTGCCATCCGGGGCAAGCAGCCCCGAAACATCCAGCTGGTCTGTCGTCTGTCCAGCGACCAGCTGCATCTCAAAGTCGCTGATGGAATCGCCACCACCAGCTTGCATAAATTCGAACCGGTCGAACCCGGTGCCGCCACTCAGGCTGTCTTGACCGGAACCGCCGCGCAAGGTGTCGTTATCGGCGCCACCAAACAGGCTGTCGTTGCCGCTGCCGCCATCAAGCATCGTGTTGCCGGACATATCCGACAAATAGTCGTCACCCGCATCACCATAGGCAATGTCATCGCCCACACCGGTGAAGAGCCAGTCATTGCCGGCACCGCCATAAAGCAGATCATTGCCCAGATCGCCGTTCAGCGAATCGCTGCCGTCGCCACCATATTCGGTGTCGTTGCCATCGCCGCCCGTGACATGGTCGGCGCCCGCGCCCCCCGTCACAAGGTCATTGCCGCCGCCCGCCGTGATATTCAGCGCCGTCGGGCTGGCCGCGCCATTGATCGTATCGGCAAAGTTGGTGCCCTGCACGGCCTCGATCTGGCCAAAGTTGCCCTGCCCGCCATTGGCCGTAGCATAGGTGCCAGATTCGGTTCCAGTATAGGTGATCGAAACGCCAGCCGACTGGCCGGTGAACGTCAGCGTGTCAAAATCACCTGACGATTCGCCCCCAATAAGGGTGTCGTTGCCCTCCCCTTCGCCGATCTGGAAGATGTCGCTGTCAGCACCGCCATCGACAAGGTCGTTGCCAGTGCCCCCCTTCAGAACATCGCTGCCCTGACCGCCAAAGAGGTTGTCGTTGCCAGCCCCGCCATAGACCGTGTCGTTGCCCGCCCCAGCAACCACCGTGTCCGCGCCACTGCCCCCGGTGACGCTGTCGCTGCCCGCGCCGGTGGAATAGGACATTCCCCCACTGTCAGCCGCGCCGGATATCATGTCAGCGAAGGCGGATCCGGTCACCTCCTCGATCTCGGCAAAGGTCAGCGTTGCACCGCCGCCTGTGGCGGTGCCTGCCCCAGTGCCGGTCAGCGTCACCGTCACACCGATCGGCGTGCCGCTCAGATCCAGACGGTCAAAGTCATCGCCGCCTTCGCCGCCGTAGACACTGTCATTCGCCCCAGCGACGAGAACATCGCGCCCGTCACCGCCAAAAAGTGCGTCACTGCCGCCATCCAGATCAATGCGGCTGGTCAGCGTGTCATCGCCCGTCCCGCCATAAGCGGTGTCGTTGGCAAAATCGGCAGCCGTCAGATCAAGGCTGTCGTTCCCCCCATCCCCATAAAGAAGGTCGGCCCCCGCCCCGCCATCCAGCGTGTCATTCTCTGTGCCACCATAAAGTGCGTCATTCTCGCCGCCGCCATAAAGCGCGTCGTTGCCCGCTCCGCCTTGCACAAGATCATTGCCGGATTCGGCACTGACCACATCGTTGCCCGAGCCGCCATAAATTGTATCAGCGCCATCGCCCGACCAGATGGTGTCTTCGCCATCACCCGCATCGATAAAGCTGTCGCCGGTGAAAATCTGGTTGGGCTGGTCATCGATCAGATCGTTGCCAGTGCCGCCATAAACCGTATCGCGCCCAGACCCGAAATAAAGCGTGTCATCGCCAGAGCCGCCATCCACAAGGTCATTGCCCGACCCGCTGGTGATGGCATCATTGCCGCCATTGCCCCAGATCGAAACATCGTCGGTGTCAGCCCCGGCATTCAGCGTATCGGCGTAAGCGGTGCCACTGACACCTTCTGCCCCGGTGAAACTGCCGCTCGCCGCCCCGCTGCCATAGCTGTAGGTGCCGGCATCCGACGCGGTAAAGCTGACCGTGACGCCCGTTTGCGTTTGGGTATTGCCGAACGCCAGCATGTCGGCGTCGCCGCTGGCTTCGCCCAAATCGTAGAAATCCAGATTGTGATCATCAGAGATGCTGGCAACATCATTGCCCGCCCCCCCGTAAGCACTGTCATCGCCCGCCCCACCCGACAGCGTATCGTTGCCGGCGTCGCCATAAAGCTGGTCGTTTTCGCTGCCGCCGCTGATCCAATCATTGCCGAGGCCACCAAAAAGGCTGTCGCTTTCGGTGCCGCCCGTGATGCTGTCATCCCCGTAGTCACCATAGATCGTATCCGCGCCCTGCCCGCCGGTGATCGTATCGTTAAAGCTTTCCGAAAAGACGTTGGCCTGCGCTGTCCCGCCCTCATAGGCCGCAAGATGCGTGCCGGTGGCGGCGTCGGTCAGCATCCAATTGTATTCGACATAGGTGTTGGTCGAATAGCTTTGGCCGGGCGCCAAGGTGGCATAAAGCTGGGCCACGCCATTGGTGTCGATCCAATAAAGATTGACCGTCATGGACGAGGTGTTGCTAAAGCTGACCGTCGTGGCTGTGACACCTGTGGCGGATGGGTAGGCCGCCGCATCGAAGGTGCGAATGTCGCCGCGGATCAGATCGGCGCCATCGCCGCCGATCAACTGGTCGCTGCCCTGCCCGCCTTCCAGCGTGTCATTCTCGCTGCCGCCGTCCAGCGTATCGCTGCCGTCATCCCCTACGACGCGGTCATTGCCAGTCCCGGCATACATCCCGTCATTGCCCGTGCCGCCGACGAGCTGATCGTCCCCATTACCGCCATAGGCCACATCATTTCCGACGCCGCCGCGCAGCATGTCGGCATTCCCGTCGCCGCCATAAAGCTGATCGTTGCCCTCACCGCCATAGGCCAAGTTGCCGCCGGCGTTGCCGCCATAGATGCTGTCGTCCCCAGCCCCGCCATACATCGAGTCAGAAGTATCCGACCCGCCGGCGATGTTGTCGTTCCCAGCCTCGCCATAAATCAGATCGCGGCCGTTGCTGGCCGTGACCGTGTCCCCGCCAGTGCCGCCATAGACCGTATCGGTGCCGTCGCCCGGGTTGATGCTGTCGGCCCCGTCGCCAGCATAGATCAGATCGTTGCCAGCCCCAGATGACAGGGTGTCATTGCCGCCATAGCTATAAAGCGTATCGTTTTCGCTGCCGGTTGACAGCGTATCATTGCCGGAGCCGCCATATTGGGTTGCCATCGCCGCGCGCCTGTCTTTGCCCGCATCGCACGCGGGCCTGCAGATTGGCGCAGTAAGACCTAAGGTCTGGTTAAGACCGTCATTTGGATCAAATTTTGAGGGATTCTGCTTGGGTGCCGCGTCTTAACGCTTGGCAAACTGACCCGAGGCAGATTGGTGCGGATGAAAGGACTCGAACCTTCACTCCGGTTAAGGAACAGCGACCTCAACGCTGCGCGTCTACCAATTCCGCCACATCCGCACTGATCTGGCCTCGGGTGAAGCGCTGTTTAGCGGCAAGCCCGGGGGATGAAAAGAGGGATTCTGCAACTTCTTCGGTGTCCTGCGTTGCATTCTGCAGCCCGCCGCGCCATCTCTTGACCAGCCTTTGGGGGAGCGATGCAATGGATCAGGTGGAATGGACAACCCTTCCGGGCCTGTCGCCCTATGCCGAAACCCTTGCCGCGATGGAGGCCCGTGTCGCCGCCATTCAAGAGGGCCGCGCGCCCGAGGCCATCTGGCTATTGGAACACCCGCCTCTTTATACCGCAGGCACCAGCGCCAAACCCGCCGATCTGGTGGAGCCTGACCGCTTTCCGGTCTTTCCGGTCGGGCGGGGCGGGCAGTATACCTATCACGGCCCCGGCCAGCGGGTGATCTATGTCATGCTGGATGTCAGCCGCCGCGAAAAAGATGTGCGCTGCTTTGTGCGCCACTTGGAAAACTGGGTGATCGCCGCCTTGGCCGAGTTCAACGTGCGGGGCGAAATCCGCCCGGGCCGGGTCGGTGTCTGGGTTCCGCGCCCCGACAAACCCCGCACCGCCGACGGTTCGCTGGCCGAAGACAAGATTGCCGCCATCGGGATCAAGCTGCGCCGCTGGATCAGCTTTCACGGCATCTCGATCAATGTGGAACCGGACCTGACCCATTTTTCCGGTATCGTGCCCTGCGGCATCCGCGACCATGGCGTGACGAGCCTTGTCGATCTTGGCCTGCCCGTGACGCTGGGCGATCTGGATGCGGCCCTGCGCAAGACTTTTGCCCCTGCGATGGGCGCAAGCTGCCCGATCTGACGGCTTTATGAACGATAGGCTTTCGGCCCTGCCACAATGTGGCGACCCCACAGAATGAACCCGATTTCCCCTGGGGACGAGCGCCTAAGGTTTCAAGAATAATTTCCCGAATTTTGTGAACTTTTTCGTTATTTTCGATCACATCTTTGTATATTTGCACATTCGAACCATTGATGTGCGTTTTTCGCGCATCAATGCACATTGAACGGCAGCCCATTCAGGTCCAAATCATCAGCATGATCACAGCAAGATCAGCAACCAGCCGCCTCTCAAAGGCGACACACTCAAAGAAAGAAGTCCTGAAATGAAATCGATTTTTACCGCTGCCGCCCTGTCGCTTCTGGCCGTTTCTGCTGCTCACGCCTCGGGGATTGCCTCCGCCGAAGCCAGCGAATTGCGCACCGTTGAACTGACCAACGCCCGTCAAATCCACGATGCCGGTTCGTCTTCGATCACTGTCACCGTCGGCACGCCGAAAGAGCTCTCGGCTGTTGTTCTGCCGCCGCGCGACCGCGTCGAGGCCGGGTACAAGGCAGGTGACAGCGTGACGCTCTCGGTCTTCCCGTCCATTGAGGGTTACCAAGACAATCGCCGCTAATCTCTGGCGAAAGCCTCTGACCAACGCCCGCCCCTCGGCGGGCGTTTTGGTTTTGCGCAGGCGCGTTCATCAACATGGCGCGGGTCAACCGATCAAAATCGACCCTTCCCCAGCCTGCGACAAGCGTTGCTATTGCATAACATGCGGCCAAAATCCATGTTCCGGCACAGGGACCGCGACTCGATTACCCAACCCTTACGAGGATACCATGACCAAATTCACGCTTCTGACGGCCTTCAGCGCCCTGATGCTGGCAACCCCTGTGCTGGCTGGCGATCCTGCCGCCGGTGAAGCCGAATTCAAAAAATGCAAAGCCTGCCACTCGTTGGTCGCAAGTGATGGCACCGAAGTGGTGAAGGGCGGCAAGACCGGCCCGAACCTTGGCGGCGTGATCGGGCGTCAAGTCGGCTCGGTTGCCGATTTCAAATATGGCGAATCGATTCTGGCTGTCGGCGCGACCGGCAAAGTCTGGGACGAGGCCTCGGTTGCGACCTATGTCGCTGATCCGGCGGCATGGCTTGCGGCCAACGGCGCTGGCGAAGGGGCCAAATCGAAGATGACCTTCAAGCTGGCCAAAGGCGGCGAGGATATGGCCGCCTATCTCGCCACCATCAAATAATCCCGCGCGCGGTCGGCTTTACTGACCGGCCCTGCCAAGCCTCTTCGCTGGCGGGCGCGCACATCGGGCCGCGCAAACACGCGTCGGACACCTCTCGAAAGGCGGCCTCAGGGCCGCCTTTTTCTGTGTGTGGGCCAGCCCCCACTGCGACATGATTTATTGATCTGCATCAAACTCTTTGATTGCCGTTCCCCGGCCGCCGTTCTAAAGACTGCTTATAATAAGGCGGAAAGGCATGTCCTTTGCGTCAAATGGGAACACAAATTCGGGAGACGCCAATGGCAGACGCAGCCATGCATGGCCATGACCATGAACACAAAGGGTTCTTCACCCGCTGGTTCATGTCGACAAACCACAAGGACATCGGGATTCTCTACCTGTTCACCGGCGGTCTCGTCGGCCTGATCTCGGTCATCTTCACGCTGTATATGCGCATGGAGCTGATGCATCCCGGCGTGCAATACATGTGCCAAGAAGGCGCGCGTTTCATCGCCTCGGCTGAGACCTGCACCCCGAACGGGCATTTGTGGAACGTGATGGTGACCTATCACGGCGTTCTGATGATGTTCTTCGTCGTGATCCCGGCGCTGTTCGGCGGCTTTGGCAACTATCTGATGCCGCTGCAGATCGGCGCACCGGACATGGCCTTCCCGCGGATGAACAACCTGTCCTACTGGATGTATGTCGCAGGCGTTTCGCTGGGCGTGGCTTCGATGCTGTCGCCCGGTGGCAACGGCGATCTGACCTCGGGCATGGGTCCGGGCGCGGGCGTTGGCTGGGTTCTTTACCCGCCGCTGACCACCACCGCCGAAGGCGGCTACGCGATGGACCTCGCCATTTTCGCCGTTCACCTGTCGGGTGCTTCGTCGATCCTTGGCGCGATCAACATGATCACCACCTTCCTGAACATGCGCACGCCGGGCATGACCCTGCACAAAGTGCCGCTGTTCGGCTGGTCGATCTTCGTGACCGCATGGCTTATCCTGCTGTCGCTGCCGGTTCTGGCTGGTGCGATCACCATGCTGCTGACCGACCGTAACTTTGGCACCACCTTCTTCTCGCCCTCGGGCGGCGGTGACCCGGTTCTCTACCAGCACATCCTGTGGTTCTTTGGCCACCCGGAAGTGTACATCATCGTGATCCCGGCCTTCGGCATCATCAGCCAAGTCATCTCGACCTTCTCGCGCAAGCCGATCTTCGGCTACCTGCCGATGGTCTATGCAATGGTTGCGATCGGTGTTCTGGGCTTCGTCGTCTGGGCTCACCACATGTACACCGCTGGCATGTCGCTGACCCAGCAGTCTTACTTCATGCTGGCCACCATGGTCATCGCGGTGCCGACCGGCATCAAGGTGTTCTCGTGGATTGCCACCATGTGGGGCGGCTCGATCTCGTTCGAAACCCCGATGCTCTGGGCCTTCGGCTTCCTGTTCCTGTTCACCGTCGGTGGCGTGACCGGGATCGTGCTGTCGCAAGCCCCGGTGGACCGCGCCTATCACGACACCTATTACGTCGTGGCGCACTTCCACTATGTGATGAGCTTAGGCGCCGTGTTCGGCATCTTCGCCGGCATCTACTTCTGGATCGGCAAGTTCTCGGGCAAGCAGTATCCGGAATGGGCAGGCAAGCTGCACTTCTGGATGATGTTCATCGGCTCGAACCTGACCTTCTTCCCGCAGCACTTCCTGGGTCGTCAGGGCATGCCGCGCCGCTACATCGACTACCCGGAGGCTTTTGCCTACTGGAACTGGTTCTCGTCGCTGGGCGCCATGATCTCCTTCGCATCGTTCATCTTCTTTATCGGCATCGTGTTCTACACGCTGTTCTTCGGTCGCAAGATCACCGTGAACAACTACTGGAACGAACATGCTGATACGCTGGAATGGACCCTGTCCTGCCCGCCGCCCGAACACACCTTCGAGCAGCTGCCGAAGCGCGAAGACTGGGACCACAGCCACGCGCACTAAGCGATAAAATTGACAAAGGCCCCGAGGGAAACTTCGGGGCCTTTTGCTTTGGGTAGGGCGGCATATTGTCGGCCCAACGAGGTTTCCTTGCCCTACGAATGGCTTCCCCCTGAGGGCGACACCCATCGCCTGCATCTCTGGCCCTACCGCAGCCTGCCCCGCCGCGGCATGGTCTGGTTTCTGGGCGGCACGGCTGCGGCCATCGCGCTGCCGCTTTTGGGCCTGATCGGCTCTCCGGTTCTGTGGGGGATTTTGCCGTTCCTGTTAGGGACGCTGTGGGCAATCTGGGGCGCGCTGGAAAAAAGTTTCCGCGATGCAGAGATCGTCGAGGAGTTGCAGCTGACCCCCGACCGCGTGACCTTGGTGCGTCATGGGCCAAAGCGAAAGCGGCAGGATTGGCAGGCGAATCCCCATTGGGTGCGTGTAACGCTGCACGCCACAGGCGGACCAGTGCCGCAATATCTGACCATGAAGAGCGAGGGCCGCGAGGTGGAACTCGGGGCGTTTTTGACCGAGGCGGAACGCCGGACCCTTGCCGCCGAGATCACCGAACTCTTGCGCGAATGGCGTTAAGTTTGGTTCGATGATTTTTCGTCGAAAAATCAGGTCGCCTTACCCCAGCCGATCCTTGATGCGCGGGCCAACCGCGCCGAAATCCATCTGACCGGTATACTTGGCTTTCAAAACGCCCATGACCTTGCCCATATCGCGGATGCTGGTCGCGCCCACTTCGGCCACGGCTGCGGCGATGGCGGCTTCCACCTCGGCGCTGTCCAGCTGGCGCGGCAGGAATTCCTCGATCACTTTGATCTCGGCCTGTTCCTTGGCTGCCAGTTCCAGCCGGCCGCCCTCCTCATAGGCGCGCGCCGATTCTTGGCGTTGCTTCACCATGCGGCCCAAAACGGCCAGAATATCGCTGTCGGCAATCGCTTCCGGACCGCCTTCGCCCCGGCTGGCAATGTCACGATCCTTGATGCTGGCATTCATAAGCCGCAGCGTCGACAGGCGATCGGCCGCTTTGGCCTTCATCGCCTCTTTGAGGGCAGTTTGCAGCTGGTCACGCAACGACATCGGTCATCCATCTCCATGGAATTCGGGGCCCGCGCACCATATCGCGAAGCCCGGCGCGGCGCAACCGATCTGAATTTAGGCAAGACCCTGATATTGCTTGAAAAATCCTTTTCGCGCAAAGCCTTGACCCCAGCTCTCTGGCCCCTTAGGTTCCGGCAAATTTGCCCGAAGGGAGTCGCCCCATGCCCACCCCGTCCCAAAGCCCCGTAAAGCCGACCGCCTGCATCGCTCTGGCCGATGGCTCGGTGTTTTACGGCCGTGGATTTGGCGCGGAGGGGGAGACGGTCGCGGAACTTGTCTTCAACACCGCGATGACCGGCTATCAGGAAATCATGACTGACCCCAGCTATGCCGGGCAAGTCGTGACATTCACCTTCCCCCATGTCGGCAACACCGGCACCACGGATGAAGACGATGAAACTGCCGATCCCGTCGCCGCCGGCATGGTGGTGAAATGGGACCCGACCGAACCTTCGAACTGGCGGGCGACGCAGGATCTCGAAGGTTGGCTGGCCAAGAAGGGCCGCATCGGCGTTGGTGGCATCGACACCCGCCGCCTGACCCGCGCCATCCGCCAGCAAGGTGCGCCGCATGTGGCGCTTGCCCATAACCCGGACGGCAAGTTCGATCTTGAGGCTCTGGTTGCCAAGGCCCGGGCTTGGAAAGGCCTTGTTGGCCTTGATCTGGCCAAGGACGTTTCTTGCACGCAATCTTATGTCTGGGACGAAATGCGTTGGGCTTGGCCCGAAGGCTATACCCGCCGCACCCGTCCGGGGTTCAAGGTGGTCGCTGTTGATTACGGCGCCAAGCGCAACATCCTGCGCTGCCTTGCCTCGGTCGGCTGCGAGGTTGTCGTGCTGCCCGCCACCGCCACCGCCGATGAAGTTCTGGCTCACAATCCCGAAGGCGTGTTCCTGTCGAATGGTCCGGGCGATCCGGCGGCAACCGGCAGCTATGCCGTGCCGATGATCCAAGGCATCTTGAAGGCTGATCTGCCGCTATTCGGCATCTGCCTTGGCCACCAGATGCTGGCGCTCGCGTTGGGTGCCAAGACCCGCAAGATGAGCCACGGCCACCATGGCGCCAACCACCCGGTCAAGGATGTGACCACCGGCAAGGTGGAAATCACCTCGATGAACCACGGCTTTACCGTGGACACCGCGACCCTGCCGGCCGGCGTGATTGAAACCCATGTCTCGCTGTTTGATGGCACCAATTGCGGTATCGCGGTCGAAGGCAAGCCGATCTATTCGGTGCAGCACCACCCCGAGGCGTCGCCCGGCCCGCAGGACAGCTTCTATCTGTTCGAACGCTTTGCCGAGGCGATGCGCGCACGCCGCGCCGTCTGACGTCCAAAGCAGCCTTAACGGCCCGTTAATCCTTTGGCGCGCAGGATGTTCCTGCGTAAAGGAGGGTTCATGGCCAGCGTCATCGCCTTGCAGCCAAGGGGGCAGTTTGCTCCCTTGCAAGACACTGCCCCAGTTGCGCCGCCCTCACGGGCGGAGGCCTTGGCGCAGGTCTTGCTGACCGATGCTCAAGTGTCACCGCATGCCATGGTTGAGGCGCTGCGCCTGCATCGCGCGCGGGGCGGGCGTTTTGCCGATGTCTTGCTTACGCGCGGGCTGGTGGCAGAGGCCCCGCTGTATCAGGCCATGGCGCGGGTCTGGCAGGTCGGCCTGCTTGATACGGCCGCCCTTCGCCCCGACGCCCGGCTGATCGACCGTTTTGGCGCGGTGAATTGCATGGCCCTGCACCTTCTGCCCTGCCGGGTTCTGGGGGGCGGCACGCTGGTCGCCACCGCATATCCCGAAGATTTCCACCGCCATCGCCCCCAACTCGAGGCCCTGTTCGGCCCGGTGATGATGACCCTGGCCCCCCGCGCTGCGATTGAAACGGCCCTTCTGGCCGCGCGCGGTGCCGGGTTGGCGCAACTGGCCGAAACGCGGGTGCCCCTGCCCGACAGTTGCCGCAGGTATCGGGCCGCTGCCTACCGCCTGCCCTCGGCCATTCTGGGCTTGGTGCTGCTGCTGGCCGCGACGCTTTGGCCATCACACGCGCTGTTGGGTCTGACCCTCTTTGCGCTGCTGTCCGGCACGGCCTTTACCGGGCTGAAGATGGCCGCCCTGTTTGGGGCTCTTCTCAAACGGAAAGAGCCGCCCGCCCCCATCATTGCACGCCTGCCCATCGTATCGGTCATGGTCGCGCTTTACCGAGAGGCGAACATCGCGCCGCGCTTGGTCAAGCGGTTGGGAAAGCTTGATTATCCGCAGGAACTTTTGGATGTGCTGCTGGTTGTCGAGGCCGATGACCACCTGACTCGCGCGGCCCTTGATCGCGCCGATCTGCCGGGATGGATGCGCATTGTGGTGGTGCCAGATGGCACGGTAAAGACCAAACCCCGCGCGCTGAACTTTGCTTTGGACCATTGCCGCGGCAGTATCGTGGGGGTCTATGACGCCGAGGATGCGCCAGAACCGGATCAGATCCGCAAGGTGGTTGACCGCTTTCATGCCCGTGGCCCAGATCTGGCCTGCCTGCAAGGGCGGCTCGACTTTTACAACCCGCGGGTCAATTGGTTCTCGCGCTGTTTCACCATCGAATATGCGGCTTGGTTCCGCCTGCTTTTGCCGGGGATTGAACGGCTGGGGCTCGCCGTGCCCTTGGGCGGCACCACGCTGTTTTTCCGCCGTGCTGTGCTGGAAAACCTTGGTCGCTGGGACGCCCATAATGTGACCGAGGACGCCGATCTGGGCATGCGCCTTGCCCGGCGCGGCTATCGGACGGAACTGCTCGACACCACCACGTTTGAAGAGGCCAATTGCCGCCCTCGCTCTTGGGTCAAGCAGCGATCACGCTGGATCAAGGGCTTCATGATGACCTGGCTGACCCATATGCGCGACCCGATGTTGCTGTGGCGCGAATTGGGGCCACGCAAATTCTTGGGCTTTCAGCTTTTGCTGGCCGGATCGGTGCTGCATGCGCTGTTAGCCCCCGTGCTGTGGAGCTTTTGGCTCTTGGCCTTAGGCTTTTCCCATCCGGTGATGCAGATCTTGCCCGAGGGGAGATTTTTCCTGCTGATGTGCAGCTTTATGGCGGTCGAGATCAGCCTGATCGTCTTTGGCATCGCCGGACTTGCGCGCACCAGCCACAAACTCTCACCCCTTTGGGTGCCGACGATGGTGCTTTACTATCCGCTTGCCACCCTTGCCGCCTACAAGGCCGCTTGGGAAATGCTGGTCCAGCCGTTTTACTGGGACAAGACCTCGCATGGCGAGTTTGACCAGATCGGCTAGCGCGCGTCGCGTGTATTTCCACGCACGCACCACGCGCTAACTTATTGTGGTCGCATGTCTTTTGCGCAAAATCGGATCCCACTTTTGCGCGACATGCTTTAGCGTGTCTTCAACTCGCCCGCGTCCACCCGCAGCCGCGTCTCGAAGGCCTTGGAAATATGGGATTTCAGCGCCTGGTAAGCCGCCTCGCCATCATGGGCCTCAATCGCAGAAACGATCTGGTCATGTTCGGCCAAAGCCACCTCATCGCGCCCCTCGGCGGCAAAAGAGGTGGTTGCCATCAGGGCCATTGACCGATGCACAAGGTCCAACTGCTGCACCAAAAACCGGTTGTGGCTGGCCAGATGGATCAGCCGGTGGAACCGCTTGTTGGCGCGCGACAAGGCGCGAGGATCCCCGCCCAGAAGCGCGCGATCATCGTCGACCATGCCGCGCAGGACGCGAATTTCCTCATCCGTGGCATGGCGGGCCGCCAGCCGTGCCGCCAACCCCTCCAACTCGGTCCGCACGGTGTAAAGCTCGGCCAGTTGGTTATGGTCAAGCGAGGCCACAATCAGGCTGCGGCCATCGCGCGTCAGCATCCCTTGGGTTTCCAGCCGTTGCAGCGCCTCGCGCACGGGCGTGCGGCTGACGCCCAAGCGTTCGGCCAGTTCCGATTCGACCAAACGATCGCCGGGTTTGAAATCCCCGCGTTCGATGGCCTCAAGGATCAGCGTATAGGCGTCTTTCTGCACAGGCAGCCCTCCGGTTCAGGGACGCGACACTAGCGGCTTTCGCGCGGCAATCAACCCGGCCAATGGACGCGCCCCATCGCAAAGGCTACAAGGGCCTATGACCAAACACCACTTCCACAACGTCTCCACCTGGGTCTTCGACCTCGACAACACGCTTTATCCCCCGCGTTACCGCCTGTTCGACCAGATCGAAGTTCGGATGACAGAGTGGGTGATGCAAGCCCTGAAGGTCAGCCGCGACGAGGCGAACCACCTTCGCCAGCATTATTGGGACAGCTATGGCACCACGCTTGCCGGGCTGATGCGCGAACACGCGATCGATCCGCTCCCCTATCTCGCTGCGGTGCATGACATTGATTTCAGCCTGTTGCCCAGCGACCCAGACCTTGCCGCCCGCATCGCCGATCTGCCCGGACGTCGGATTGTCTATACAAATGCCTCAGAGCCCTATGCGGTAAAGGTGCTCGAGGCACGCGGGCTGTCGGGATTGTTCGATGCGATCTACGGCGTCGAACATGCGGGCTTTCACCCCAAACCGGACCGCGCTGCGTTTGAAATGGTCTTTGGACTGGATGGGTTGGCCCCGACCCGCGCAGCGATGTTCGAAGATGACATCCGCAATCTGAAGGTCCCGCATGCGATGGGCATGCGCACCGTGCATGTCGCCCCCGAAGCTGCACCGCAGGATCATATCCATCACCACACCGATGATCTGGCCGCTTTCCTTGGTACCCTGACAAGATGACGCAGGCGAAAGCCCCGCCTGCGGCAATCTGCGCGCTGTAAGTTGCATCTGACAGGCATCAATTGAGACATCCCAAACCGGAGTCTCAAATGTCCGTTTCATCCACCAATGCCCGCCCCCTGCCGTTGATCGGTTGGATTGCCCGCGATATCGGCCGCGATGTGAACATTGTGTTCTACCTTCTGGCCATTGCGCTGACCGCGCTGGTTCTGGCGGTCAAAATCTGGGGACCGGTGGCGCTGACCATGGCCGCACTGCCGATGGTGCCGGTGATGTTTGCGCTCTTCGTCTGGATTTCACTGCCCTAAGCGCGCAAAGCAGTGAGCCAAAAGGAATTTCCCCTTTTGGCTTGCACGCCCTGCCGCTACCAATGACGCATGAGCCAGTCCTTGCGTCACACCATTCGCGACCTTTACGAAGGCCCCACCGCGCGGTCGGATCGCTTTCGCTATGGTTTGATGAGCTTTGACCTTTTGACGGTCGGCTATCTGGTGGCGACCTCTTTCATCACCCGCGGCGCGCATACCGAAAACATCGACACGCTCATTGGCGCCCTGATTCTGGTCGAGGTGGCGCTGCGATACTGGTCCTCGTCGAACCTGAAACGTGATGTGTTCAGCCTTTGGGCGCTGGCCGATCTGTCCGTTGTCGCCTCGCTCTTGGCGCCGATCTGGGGCGAGGGCTTGGCCTTTCTGCGGATCTTGCGGATCTTCCGGATTCTGCACTCGCGCGAAACACTGGTGCAATTGCGCGCCGATTTCCCGCGCTTTCGCCAGAATGAAACCACCATCCGGGCCGCCATCAATCTGGCGATCTTCATCTTTGTCATGACGGCGCTGGTTTATGAAACCCAGATCGGCCGCAACGACAAGATCGCGAACTATGTGGACGCGATGTATTTCACCGTCACAACCCTGTCGACGACGGGCTATGGCGACATCACGCTGGTCGGCAATAGCGGCAAGCTTTTGGCCGTCGTCATCATGATTTTCGGCATTTCATTGTTCCTGCGACTGGTGCAGGTGATCCTGCGCCCGTCGAAAGCGGAATTCCCCTGCCCGACCTGCGGCTTGCGCCGCCATGACCATGACGCCGTGCATTGCAAAGCCTGCGGCAGGGTGCTGAACATTCCCGACGACGGGCTGGATTGAGACGGTCCTGCCCCCTGATCGCCCGGCCCCAAACCGGGGCCTGCCGCGCGGGAGTATTTCAAAAGGCGCAAGACCAAATTCGCGCAGGCTGGCGGATTTACGCCTTTGCAAATACTCGAATTTACGCCGGTGGCAGCGGGTCGAGCCGGAGGTCATAGGTGGCCCATTTGGTCTTTTCCGCCACGCGGTCATAAAGCGCGCGGGCGCGGTAATTGTCCTCGGCGGTGATCCAGCGGATGACGGTCCAGCCCTGCTTGCGGCCCTCGTCGGCGAGCGCGGCAATCAGCGCATCGGCAGCGCCCGACCCGCGCGCGGCGGGGTCAACGAACAGATCGTCCAGAAAGCCCCCGGTCGAGGCGGAGAGCGGGCGAGCAAAGGGGCGGAAATGGGCAAGCCCGATCAGGCGACCCTCCTCCTCGGCGACAAGGCCACGTGTCTGATGCGCGGGATCATGCAGCCAGCCCCACACGGTCGCCCGCATCTCAGGGGTTTGCGTGACCTTGTAAAAAGCGGCGTAACCGGCATAAAGCCGCTCCCATTCGGGGCGGTCGGCGGCGACAGGTGGGCGGATCAGCATCGGGGATGTCCTTTTTTGCCGCACTCTGCCCTTGCGCAGACGGGCAGGCCAGTGCCAGTTTCGGCGGGGTCATAGGACCATCCGGGGGCGCGTGATGCGGCTGTTATCATTCAATATACAATATGGTTTTGGCGCGGATGGGGTTTATGATCTGACCCGCGCGGCAGAGGTGATCGCCGGGGCCGATATCGCCTGTCTGCAAGAGGTGGATCGGCATTGGTCACGGACCGGGTTCGACGACCAGCCCGCGTTGTTGCAAAACATGCTGCCCGACCGCTTCACGGTTTACGGCCCGGGGTATGACATGGACGCCTCAACCGTTGCCGCCGGTCAGGTCACCAACCGCCGCCGTCAATTCGGCCCGATGATCGTCTCGCGCTGGCCGGTGTTGTGGAGCCGCCTGCATCTCTTGCCTTTGATGGCAATGCTGGATCCGATCAACACCCAGACCTGCGCCTTGGAGGCATGCATCGCGGCACCCTCTGGCCCGTTGCGCGTGGTTTCGGTTCATCTGGCGCATGTGGGCGTGGGCGAAAGGCTGGCGCAGATCGCTACCCTGAAGGCGGCACTATTGCCGGTCGGTCCATGGTCGGGCACCGACGACGAACCGACACGCAATTGGACCGAAGGTCAGGCAGAGCCGCCCTGCCCGGCGGAAATGATCTGGATGGGCGACTTCAACTCCGAACCCGGCAGCGCGGAATATCAGGCGATCGTGGGAGAGGTGCCCTATCACCCCGGTGCGCGCTATCGCGGGGCGCTGGTGGATGCGGCGGCGGGTCTGGGTCTGCACAGCCACGAAAAGGTAATCGCCGGGGTGCGGCGCTTGCGACAGATCGACCATATCTTCGTGGACGCGAGTTTTGCCCCCCGGTTGGGCCGGGTTTGGGCCGATACCTCTTGCCCCGCCTCGGATCATTTCCCGCTTTGGGCGGATTTGGCGCTTTAGACAGGTGTGACGGTGCGCGCGCTCGGCGCCGGGTTGACTTGCCCCCCGTCCTTGGGGCTGATGGCGCCATGACAACAGCTGCTGATCTTCTATCCACCCGCCCGCCCGAGCTGCCCGATGCAGAGGGGAGCGCCCTTCTCGCCCTGCATTATGGGCTGTCGGGCGCCTTGAAACGGCTGACCTCAGAACGCGATCTGAACCTGCGGCTGGACGATGGCGCGCGTCGCTATGTGGTGAAATTCGCCAACCGGGCCGAGCCGCGCGCGGTGACGGATTTTCAGACCGCCGCCCTGTTGCATCTGGAGGGCAAGGGCCTGCCCGTGCCGCAGGTGATCCGCACGACCACCGGCGCAACCGAAGTTGAAACCCCGCATGGGTTGTTGCGGGTTCTGACCTATCTCGAAGGCCAACCCTTGCACATGGCCCCGCAGACCGAGGCCCAGCGTGCGGGCATGGGGGCGATGGCCGCACGCATTTCGCTTGGGTTACAAGGCTTTGACCATCCGGGGGCGGATCACGTCCTGCAATGGGATATCAAGCAGGCCAGCGCCCTGCGGCCGCTTTTGCCCCATGTGCCAGAGGATCTGCGCGCGCTTTGCACCGCGACCTTGGATCAGTTTGACCGCCATGTGCAGCCCCGCCTTGCCGATTGCCGCTGGCAGGTGGTGCATAACGACCTGAACCCCCACAATGTCTTGGTGGATGAGACAGCCCCCGACCGCATTTCGGGCGTTCTGGATTTCGGCGACATGGTCCGCACGCCTATGGTCTGCGATCTGGGGGTGGCAGCGGCCTATCAGATTGATCCGCTGGCGCCTTTGGAAAGCCTTGTCACCTTTACCGCCGCCTATCACCAGACCCTGCCGCTGACCAAGCTGGAACTGTCGTTGGTGCCAGATCTGACCGCCGCGCGGATGTTGACCACGCTGTGCATCACCTCGTGGCGGGCCGCGAAATATCACGAGAATGCCGCCTATATCCTGCGGAATTTCCCCTCTGCCCGTGCGGGACTTGTGGCGCTGGCCGCCCTGCCCCGCGAAGATGTGACAAGGGCGCTGACCCGCGCCTGCCCGATGGAGTGACCCATGACTGATGCTGCCCATATGCCCGGAACCATGCCCAATGCCTATCAACCGGGCAAAGGCAATCTGTCCAAGGCAGATCAAGATCTTGTCGCGCGGCGGCAAAAGGCCATGGGGCCGGCCTATCGGCTGTTCTATGAAACCCCGGTGCATCTGGTACGGGGCGAAGGTGTCTGGCTTTATGACACCGCTGGCAAGGCCTATCTCGACACCTATAACAACGTCGCGTCTGTTGGTCATTGCCACCCGCATGTGGTTGCCGCCATGGCGCGGCAAGCGGGCGTTTTCGCCAGCCATACCCGTTATTTGCACGACGGGGTTTTGACCTATGCCGAACGGCTTTTGGCGCATTTTCCGGCTGCGCTTTCGCATGTGATGTTCACCTGCACCGGGTCAGAGGCGAACGATCTGGCGTTCCGCATCGCCTGCACCCATACCGGCGGGACCGGATTTATCGTGACAGAAAACGCTTACCACGGGGTGACTTACGCGATTGCAGGCATGTCGCCGAGCCTTGGCTCTGGGGTGGATCTGGGGCAGCATGTGCGGGTGGTGCCCGCCCCCGGCACCGGGCCGGACACCGGCGCGGTCTTTGCCGCCGGGGTTGAGGCCGCGATCCGGGACTTGCAGCGTCATGGCATCAAACCGGCTGCGTTGATCGTGGATACGGTGTTTTCCTCAGACGGGGTTTTCACCGAGCCTGCGGGCTTTTTGGCCCCTGCCGTCGCAGCCATTCGTGCCGCGGGCGGCCTGTTCATCGCCGACGAAGTGCAGCCCGGTTTCGGCCGCACGGGCGCGACGATGTGGGGATTCCAACGCCACGGGCTGGTTCCGGACATGGTGAGTTTGGGCAAGCCGATGGGCAATGGCTATCCCGTCGCGGGCCTTGTGATGCAACCCGGTGTGATCGAAGCCTTTGGCGCAAAAGCACGCTATTTCAACACCTTTGGCGGCAATGCCGTGGCGGCTGCAACCGCGATGGCGGTTTTGGAGGTGATCGAAGGCGAAGGGCTGATGGCCAATTGCGCCCAAGTGGGCAGCGTCTTTGCAGATGGCCTGAAGGGGATGGCAAAAAGTCACGCTGCCCTTGGTGGGTTGCGGGCCGTTGGGCTGTTTTTGGGTCAGGATATCGTGGACGAAAACGGCAACCCGGATGCGGGCCGCGCGGGCCAGATCGTCAACCGACTGCGCGATGAAGGCGTGCTGATTTCGGCCACGGGGCCGAAGGGGCATGTGCTGAAAATCCGCCCGCCAATGGTGTTCAGTCCTGACAATGTGGCGTTCTTCCTTGAGCGGCTGGAAAAGGTGCTGAAGGCCGTTTAACGCGCTGATTTTCGTCGAAAATTAGGGGATGGGGCGGTGACAACCGACCTAAGGGGATCAGCCCTCAACCCCGCCCTGTCCGGCGGAACGGAACCAATGGATGATCGCATCGCGCTCTGCCGGTTCCATATAGGACAGGTTCGCGGGCGGCATCGCATGGGTGATGCCCGCCTGCACATAGATGCGTTTTGCCTCATGCGCGATTTGGGTGGGGGTTTCCAAGACCACACCTTTCGGCGGCCACGCAAGACCCTCCCAGCCGGGTTCTGCCGCATGACACATCGAACAGCGGCCCTGCACGATGCCGACCACATCGTCAAACCCGGCAGCGCTGGCATAGCGCAGCGCGGCCCCCTGCAACGCAGCTTCCTCGGGTTGGGTCCGCATGGCAGCGGTGGACAGCCACGCGGTGATAAGGAACAGGATCACCGTCAGGCCCAGCGTCCAGTGCGGGTTGCCTTTGCGGGCATGTCGGGTGTTGAACCAATGCCGGATGGTGACGCCCATCAGGAAGACAAGGCTGGCGATGATCCAGTTGTAGTCGGTGGCAAAGACCAAGGGATAATGGTTCGACAGCATCAGGAAGACGACAGGCAGCGTCAGGTAATTGTTATGGGTAGACCGCTGCTTGGCGATCTTGCCGTATTTCGGATCGGCCTTACGGCCCGCAATCAGATCGGCCACCACCACGCGCTGATTGGGCATGATGATGAAAAACACATTGGCAGACATGATGGTCGCGGTGAAGGCCCCCAGATGCAGCATCGCCGCCCGGCCCGAAAAGACCTGAGTGTAGAACCACGCCATACCAACCAGCACGACGAACAGCGCCGCCATCAGCGCCGTTTGATTGGCATTCACGAACACTTTGCACAGCGTGTTATAGGCAATCCAACCAAAGGCCAGCGAGGCGATGGAAATCGCGATGGCCTGCCCTTGGGTCAGCGCCATCACCGCCGGATCGATCAGATAAAGCTCGGCCCCAAGGTAATAGACCAAGGCCAGCATCGCAAAGCCCGAAAGCCATGTGGCGTAGCTTTCCCATTTGAACCAAACAAGGTGGTCGGGCATCTGTGCGGGGGCCACCAGATATTTCTGGATGTGGTAAAAGCCGCCGCCATGCACCTGCCATTCTTCGCCATCCGCACCGCTGGTCAGATTGCGGTCGCGGTGCAGGCCAAGGTCTAGCGCGATGAAGTAAAACGAACTGCCAATCCAGGCGATCGCGGTGATGACATGCAGCCAGCGCACGGCCAATTCCAGCCATTCGCCCAAGACCATCCAATCATACATCGCCGCCCTCCTTTGATCGCGATGAAAGGCTATACCGGCGCACACCTTTCTGTTAATCCATTAAATGTCAGATCACTTTCAATACATGAAAGAAAATCACGCCGATGTCCTATGTGAACAACATCCGCATGTTCGTCCGTGTCTTTGAACTTGGCAGCATGTCGGCTGCAGCGCGTGATCAGCGCACCTCGCCCGCGGTCGCCTCTGCCCGGATTTCGGAATTGGAAAAGCATCTTGGGGTGCGGCTGTTTTCGCGCACCACCCGCTCCTTGCAACCCACCGAGAATGGCCGGATTTTCTATGACGGCGCACGCAAGGTGCTGGAGGCGATTGATGACGCCGAGGCTGCGGTGATGGATGTCACGCAAAACCCGCGCGGGACGATCTTTGTCGCGGCCCCCTTGGGCGTCGGGCGGCGGTTCATCGCGCCGCATGTGCCTGTGTTCAAGGATCTTTATCCGCAGATTGATGTGCGCCTGCGCTTGTCGGACCGCACGATTGATGTCACCGCCGAAGGGCTGGATGTCGCTTTCCATCTGGGGGTGTTGGAGGATTCCACGCTGAAGGTTCGGCTGATCGCCGATTGCCCGCGCGTCCTTTGCGCAGCACCCAGCTATATCGCCCGGCGCGGTATGCCCGCCGATGGGGCGGCCTTGATCAGCGAAAAGCATGACTGTCTGAACCTGCGGTTTCCCGGCGCCAAAGAGTTTCAATGGACGCTGCAAACCCCAGACGGCCCGCGGCGCTATGAAATCGCCGGGCCGTTTGAAAGTGATGATGGCGATGTGCTGACCGGCTGGGCGCTGGATGGGCGCGGCATTGTGATGAAACCGATTTTCGAGGTGGCGGGCCATTTGCGATCCGGCGCTTTGGTGCCGGTGGCGACAGCGACGCCCCCCTTGCCCACCCAACTGTCCAGCCTGTCGCAGCACCGCCGCCTGAAAGACCCCAAGGTGACGCTGTTCACCGATTTCATGGCACAGCACATCCGCGACGAAATCCGCAGGGCGGGCGAGGCCTGATCTCAGGTCCCGCGCGGCTTGGCGCGCAGCGTGGGTTCGGCCTCGGTCGGGTCTTCGGGCCAGGGGTGGCGGGGGTATTGGCCGCGCATATCCTTGCGGACATCGGCGTAAGATGTGCGCCAGAAGCCCGGAATATCCAGCGTGACCTGAATGGGCTTTTGTCCCGGTGACAGCAACGTCACGCGTAGGGGTTTGCGTGCCTGCCCCACGGTCGGATGGATGGTGACGCCGAACATTTCCTGCAGGCGGATTTCGATGCCGGGATGGTCGCCGTCATAATCAATCGGCACCCGGCGGCCCAAAGGCGTGGTGAAATGCGCGGGCACCAGCCGGTCAAGTTCGGCCTGCTGGCCCCAGTCAAGCCGCGACAAAAGCGCGTCATGCAGATCAAGGTTACGCAGGTCAGCCTCGGTTTTCACCTTGCCCAAATAGGGCAAGAGCCAGTCTTCTGCGCTGGCCAAAAGGGCTGCATCCCGGCAATCAGGCCAGGTATCGCCCCCGGCGCGCGCCAGTTCGATGCGGGCGCGCAGGCGGCGGGCGGCGGGGGTGAAGGTCAGGCCAATCAGACGCAAGCCCTCCAGCGCGGCGCGGGCCATCGCCTCGGGCGGGGCATCGGGCCAGGGCTGATCGGCAAGGGTAATGGCGCCAAAGCGTTCCTGTTTGCGCGCCAGAATGCGCCCCTCGCGGCGCGACCATTCGCAAAGATTTTCCCAAGCAATCTGATCCGCATAAAGCGCGCGCAGCTCTGCCTCGGTCAGCGCGATGGCTTGGCGCACGGCGGCCTCGCGCTGGGCGTCGGGGCCCTGCTCGTTCAGCTCGGCCGCGCAATCGCTCAGCCAAGCCGACAGGGGCCGCAGGCTTTGCGCCGGAGGGTGGTGACTGGTGCTGCTCATCGCTGTTCTCCACGGCCGGCGTTGAGAATCTCCGCCATGCGCGTCCACGCGCGGCGCAGTGCGGGCGAGGTCACGTTGCCGTAGGCCTGGAACTTCGCCTCCATCGCGTCAGCAAAGCGCGCGGGGTCCACCGTCATCTCGTCGCCCGTGACAGGACCTTGGCGGCCGTCTCCTGGCTCATTGC
>CALBSG010000151.1 GCA_937927675.1 uncultured Paracoccaceae bacterium
TGTTCCAGAATATAGGGGTGCGGCAGGCGCGATTCGAAGCTGGGGTAGTAGTAGAGCAGCAGAATGCGCCGCCCCTCATCCAGCAGCCGCGCAAAAAGCTGATTGTAATAGGCGTTGCCACCCGCCTCGGCGATGGTCAGGTGAAAATCGCGGTTGGCGGCGATCATCGCCATAGAATCGCCGGCCACCACCGCGCGGGCAAACGTGGTTTGCCGCGCCTGAATCGCCTCCAGATCGGCGGGCGTATGGTTTGTGGCCGCCAGTCGCGTGGTCACGCGATACATCAGCGTCAGGGCGTCGAAAAATTGCGGCAGGTTCAGAAAATCAATCGGGGCGACGATGGTCGACCGGTTTGGCAACATCGACACCAGCCCATCGGCGGCCAACCGCACCAACGCCTCGCGGATCGGGGTGCGCGACATCGACAGCCGGTCGGCCAGCGCCGCCTCGTCGATGGTCTCACCGGGAGCGAGCGTCAGCGACAAGATCTCATCGCGCAGCGTATCATAAACGAGCCGCGCGCCAGAGCCGCGCTTCCGGTCAGTCTCGGTCGTGTCCGTCATCTTGCCCTCGTTTGCTGGACGCAAGATGAACGGACGCTGCGCGGGGCGCAAGCCGCTGGCCGTGTTGGCTCTTGCAGGCCGGGCGCTCTATCGCCCCGACGGCCTTAGTCATTGATGTCCTTATGCCAGATCTTCGCTTGGCTATCTGTGACTCCCACGACCCGGCGCAAGACAAGCCACGTGATCAGCGACAGGGCCGCAAAGACAAGCAGGAGCAGCGGCAGCGATCCCCCCAGAACGCCCACGCCCAAAAGCACGCCGGTCAACAGCGCCCCCATGGCAAAGCCCAGAAAGATGTAACCGGGTGCGAGAATCTCCAGCACCCCCAGCGCGAAACCGGCAACGATCCAGACCCACCAGACGTTCCACATCATCCGCGTCCTTTCAGCATTTTGAACGCATCGCCAAAGGCCTCAAGCGCATTGGCGGGCACCAGAATCGTCTGCTTGCCCGCGCCACTGGCAACGGCCTGCAGCGCCTCTACCTGTTTTAGCGCCACCTGAAACTGCGCCGCTTCCAGCCCGTTTTCCTTGATCGCGACCGCAATCACGCCCGTGGCATAGGCTTCGGCATCGGCGGTGATGCGGCGGGCCTTGGCCTGCTGTTCTGCGGCGTAAAGCTCGGCGTCTGACGCGAGTTCGACGGCGCGTTTCTTGCCCTCGGCCTCCATCACCTGCGCCCGCCGTGCGCGTTCGGCGTTCAGCTGTTGCAGCATGGCGTTGCGGGTGGCTTCATCCAAAGCGACGTCCAGAATCTCGGCGCGAGTCACCTCGACGCCCCATTCATCGACCATGGCCGCAACCTGTTCGCGCACCCGTTCAATCAATTGCGCGCGGTTTGATTGCACCTGATCCAGTTCCAGCTTGCCGATCTCTGACCGGACAATGCCCGCAACCGTCGTCGCAATGGCAGCATCAATATCGCGGATGCGGTAGACGGTCTTTTCCGGCTCGGTCACGCGATAAAAGACCGATGTTTCCACTTGCAGCAGCACGTTGTCGGCGCTGATCGCGTCTTGCCGGGCATTGGGCAATTGGCGTTCCAGCACCGAAACCTTGTGGGCCACCCGGTCAAGGAATGGCACGGTAAAGTTAATCCCCGGCCCCAGAACTGACCGCAAGCGGCCAAAGCGTTCGACCACAAATTTTTCCGATTGCGGCACAATGCGCACCGCCTTGAAAATTGCGATGATGATGAAAAGGGCAATGGCGAGATACACCGCGCCACTACCGGCAATCTGATCAATCGGCATGAAAGCCTCCCTGAAATCTGCCTTCAAGATGGGCGCGATAGGGACAGGGCGCAAGGGAAACCGCCATGGACAGGAGCGGTGAAGCCGGGGATAATTCCCCATGACCAGCCTGTGCCGCGATTGCCTGACCCCCTTTGACATCGGCGCGCGCTGCCCTGCGTGCCGCAGCCCGCGCGTGCTGTCGCATCCCGAACTGAACAGCCTGTCCATCGCCCATATGGATTGTGATGCTTTTTACGCTTCGGTCGAAAAACGTGATAATCCGGCCCTTCGGGACGTTCCGGTCATCGTCGGCGGTGGTCAAAGGGGGGTGGTTTCGACTTGCTGCTATCTCGCGCGGATTCATGGCGTGCGCTCGGCCATGCCGATGTTTCAGGCGATGAAATTGTGCCCGCAGGCCACCGTGGTGAAGCCGCGGATGCAGGTCTATGTGCAGGTCAGCCGGGCGATCCGGGCGATGATGGAAGATCTGACCCCTGCAATCGAACCCCTTTCTCTGGACGAGGCGTTTCTTGACCTGACCGGAACCGAACGCTTGCACGGCGCGCCGCCTGTTGTGGTGTTGGCGCGTCTGATCCGCCGGATGGAGGATGAACTGGGTCTGTCAGGCTCTGTCGGGCTGTCGCACAACAAGTTTTTGGCAAAAATCGCCTCTGATCTCGACAAGCCACGCGGATTTTCGGTGATCGGCAAGGCGGAGACGGCTGATTTCCTGCGCTCCAAACCGGTACGCATCATCTGGGGCGTCGGCACGGCGACCCAAGCCAGTCTGGAAAAGGCGGGCATCCGCACCATTGCCGATCTCTTGCGTTGGGATCGGGCCGATCTTGTGGCTCGGTTCGGCAGCATGGGCGAACGGCTTTGGCATCTGGCGCGGGGCGAAGATCATCGCCGTGTCAGCCGTGATGAAAAGCTGAAGTCTATTTCGAAAGAGACGACGTTTTTCGAAGACACCGCTGACCCTGATATTCTGGATGGCCATTTGTGGCGGCTGGCAGAACAGGTGGCAGACCGGGCCAAAGCAAAGGCTCTCAGCGGCCGCACAGTGACGCTCAAGCTGAAGAAGGGTGACTTTCAACTGATCTCGCGCCGCCATGCGCTGACCGATCCGACTCAGCTGACCGACCGGATTTATCGTGCGGCCCGCGATCTGTTTCGCGCCGAGGTGGCGCGCGGGCCGTTCCGACTGATCGGGGTGGGGATTTCTGATCTCGCGCCTGAAGATCAGGCCGATTTGGTGGGCGACCTCTTGGACCCTGATGCTGCAAAGCGCGCCAAGGCAGAACGCGCCACAGATGCCATCCGCGCCAAATTTGGCCGCGAGGCGATTGTAAAAGGGCGCTCTTTGCGGTGACAGGTTGGGCGTTGATTACTCGGCGGCCAGCGGCATATCCTGCCGACCGATCCCGGCCAGACGTCGCACCACACAGCCGATGCGGGCGGCGAGGGCGTCGAACTGCGGCAAGGGATGGATCGCGCCCTCATCCATGTAAAGCGCCCGGTCAATTTCCACCTGCACCACATGGCGGTTGGTCGAAGGGCGGCCATAGCTTTGGGCGATAAAGGCCCCGGCAAACGGGGTGTTGCGCGACACGCGAAAGCCTTCGGCCTGAAAGGCGGCCTCGACAGCGGTCATCACCCAAGGGGCGGCCGCCGCGCCGAATCTGTCGCCCAAGACCACATCGGGCAGGTCACGGCCGGGGCGACCGTGATGTTCCAGCGCCTCATGCGGCATGGAATGGCAATCAATCAGGATGGCTTGGCCAAAGCGGGAATGGGTCGCTTCGACCAGATCGCGCAGGGCGCGGTGATAGGGGTGCCAGAATCGGGTGATCCGGGCCTCGGCCTCGGTCCGGGTCAGTTTGCCGCGATAGATCGCCCGCCCGCCCGATACCACACGGGGAATCACCCCAAGCCCCGATGAAACGCGCGGGTTATGGGGCGCGCGGGTGATGCCTTCGATCACCGCCGGGTCAAGTTCATCCGGGGCGCGATTCAGATCCAGATAGGCCCTTGGCACCTCGGCCACCAAAAGGGCCGCGCCATGGGTGGGGGCATCTGCCAGCAGTTGATCGACAAATGCATCTTCTGACGACCGGATTTGCAGTGCATTCAACACGGATTGTGCCAGAAAATCCGGTAGGTAAGCCGCACCGCTATGGGGCGAGGCAAAGATGACCGGCGTTTCCTGCCGGGCGGGAAGCGAAAGGCGAAAAACCCCTGCGGTCATCGGTTATGTCACAACCCGGTTGCTCACACTGTTGATATAAAGGCAAAACTGCACGGGTTGATAGCCTTTATCCTGTCGATACCCCCTTGAACGTGCCTGCGACTCTGTTTATAGCCCCCCTCATCCGACGCGGTTCCGCCCGCGTCCTTTTCTTTAGGACTTAAGCGGAATCAGGCTGGAACGTGGGCGGTTAGCTCAGCGGTAGAGCACTACGTTGACATCGTAGTGGCCACTGGTTCGATCCCAGTACCGCCCACCATTCACCGCCCCTGCAAGGGGGCACGTTGTTTTCAATCGGCGCAGACGCGCCGCGAACAGGAGAAGGCCGATGAAAGTTGCGAACTCGCTCCGCTCGCTGAAGACGCGTCACCGCGATTGCCAGATTGTGCGCCGTAAGGGCCGCGTCTATGTGATCAACAAGACGCAAAAGCGCTACAAAGCCCGTCAGGGCTGAGTTTTGCGCCAGCAAGCATGATTGGGCCGCCGGGGGAAACCTTGGGCGGCTTTTTCATTTCCTGAAAGGGCCGTTTGATGCACCCCAACCCCGCCTTCCGTCAGGTTCCCGCCGCCGAAAGCCTTGCCTTCGCCCGGCATCGCGGCTTTGGCACGCTGTGTATCAATGGGGAAACCGGCCCGCATCTCGCGCATGTGCCGTTTCTGGTGACAGAGACCGGGGGGCTATGTGCCTTGATCCATCTGGCGCGCTCGAACCCGATTGCCCGTGCGGCCCTGCCCACACCTGCCGTGGTCGCGGTGACGGGGCCAGAGAGCTACATCTCGCCCGACTGGTATGGTGCCGAAGATCAGGTTCCGACGTGGAACTATGTTGCCGTGCATCTGCGAGGCCGGCTCGAACCTCTGCCCCCTGAGGCCCTGCGCCCGATGGTGGATGATCTTTCGGCCCTGTTTGAGGCGCGGCTTTTGCCGAAAACGCCTTGGACCAGCGGCAAGATGTCGGACGGCAGCATGGAGCGGATGCTACGGATGATTCTGCCGTTTCGGCTTGTCATTGAAACCGTTGATGGCACTTGGAAACTGGGTCAGAATAAAACGCCTGATCAGCGCGCCGGGGCGGTGGCCGGGTTGAACGCTTGGCACGAGCCCAGCCCGCGGGCAGAGCTCGCGCGGCTGATGGCGCAGGTTCTGGCCCAATAATCACGCTCGGTGATAAGGCCCGCCTGACAGGATATTGGCCGCACGGTACAGCTGTTCGGCCAGCATCACCCGCACCAGCATATGCGGCCAGACCATCGTTCCGAAGGAAATCGAGAAATCGGCCTTTGCCCGCAGGGCAGGGTCAATTCCATCCGCTCCGCCGATGACAAAGGCAACATCCTGCCGTCCGGCATCGCGCCAGCGGGCCAGTTGGGCGGCAAATTCTGGACTGGAGATCAGCTTTCCCCGCTCATCCAGCGTTACCAGAACCGCACCGGCAGGCACGGCGCGGACCAAAAGCTCGGCCTCCGCACCCATTCCGGCGTTCTTCTTGTCTTCGACCTCATGTTCGGAAAACGGGCCAAGCCCCAAGGGCCGCCCGGTCCGGTCAAAGCGCTGCACATAGTCGGCAATCAGATCACGCTCGGGGCCGGCCCTAAGCCGCCCCACAGCGCACAGATGCACCCGCAAAGGTCAGGCCCCGCGATGGGCGCTGCCCGGCATCCACATCTTTTCCAGCTGGTAGAACTCGCGGACTTCGGGGCGGAAGACGTGGACGATGACATCGCCCGAATCGATCAGCACCCAATCGCCGGTTTCCTTGCCTTCCATCTTGGCCAGAATGCGGAACTGCTCTTTCAGCCGATCCGCCAGCTTTTCGGAAATCGCCGCCACCTGACGCGAGGACCGGCCCGAGCAGATCACCATGTAATCGGCAACGTCCGACCGGCCGCGCAGATCAATCTGCACGATGTCCTCGGCTTTGTCGTCGTCAACCGACGCCAGCACAGCGGCCAGAACCTGTTCGGAAGTGTAGTCCGGGGCAGACAGACGGTCTGCGCGGGGTCCGACCGGCAATCCGGTCGACGGGTCAGAATGTGACAGGACCTGGTCCTCCGTTAATCACGCCGACTACTCCCCGGCGCAGGGGTGGCGGGCAATCTAGCACTGTTGACTGGTAACCTCAATCGTCAGGGCCTGATGACCCCTTTTCGGCACGGCTCCGCCTGCCGATGGGCAAGGGATCGCCTGCCACGACCCGGAATCACGATGAAACGCCCGCAAAAAATGCCGTTTGAGCGATTCGGCGGCTTTCCGCATGTGCATCGGCGGAAAATCGGCGGCTGTTGCGCCTCGCTGATTTGCAAAATTGCACAAGCGGACGCACATTCCACGATCACTTTAATCAAGTTTGGAGTGTCCCTACACAACCCAACCCCAAAAAGATGAGGAAAACATGGATCCACTTCTCTTCACGGACAGCGTCCGCTTCGCCCATATTCTTGCGGTTTGCGCGGGTCTCGGCACCTCGATATTGGCCGATCATCACGCCGCAAGACGGATGGGCCGGCGGATAGATGACGCGCTTCTGTCCACATTGCATCAGTATCACCGCGTGGTCATCCTCGCGCTGGTCGGCATGTGGGTGACGGGCGTGGCCATGATCGGCATCCGCACCGGCTTCGACACGGCGCTGATGACGCCCAAACTGATGGCCAAGGTCGTCACCGTTACAGTTCTGACCGTGAATGCCTGTGCAATTGCGTGGGTGGCGATGCCGATCTTGCACAAGGCCCGTGGGCGTTCAATTGCCGAACTGCCAGCCCGGACGCGCACGCTGCTGAGCCTGATTGGGGGCATCTCGACGGCCAGTTGGATGCTTGCTCTGGCCATGGGCGTGAGCAAGGTCCTTGCTGCCAGCCCGGCCGCGACCTTTGTCTACCTGATGCCTGCCGCCTATGTCGCCGCGACTTTGGGGGCGGCAACCCTGCTTCTAAGTGTGCGCCCCGTGGTGGCCGTTCGCGTCCACTGACCGCAGACCTTGAAAACGGAGGAGGGCAGGGTCGTGCGATCCAGCCCTTTTCCCTTCGCATCCTTGCCTGCGCAGGGATTCGGGCGTATATGACGCGTCCATGAACCGCTTTTTCGACATGGCCGATCACGAACGCCTGCCTTGGCGTTTCACCGCTTTGGATCGGTCTGTTCTGGCACGACTTCGGTAATCCGGCGCTTTTGCGCCCGCGACCCGTTTCCCAATCACAGCCAACTCCAAAAAGGATGAGCCATGGCTCCGCGCACGCTTTACGACAAGATCTGGGACGATCACGTTGTCCACCAGGCCGAAGACGGCACCTGCCTTCTGTATATCGACCGCCATTTGGTGCATGAAGTCACCAGCCCGCAGGCCTTTGAAGGGCTGCGGATGACCGGCCGCAAGGTGCGCGCCCCGGAAAAGACCATCGCCGTTCCGGACCATAACGTGCCGACGACGCTGGACCGCGCCAATGCCTCGACCATGACCGAGGACAGCCGGATTCAGGTGGCCGCGCTTGACAAGAACGCCAAGGATTTCGGGATCAACTATTACCCGGTTTCCGATGTGCGTCAGGGCATCGTTCACATCGTCGGCCCCGAACAGGGCTGGACCTTGCCGGGCATGACCGTGGTTTGCGGTGACAGCCATACCGCCACGCATGGCGCCTTTGGGTCCTTGGCCCACGGCATCGGCACGTCGGAAGTCGAACACGTTCTGGCCACCCAAACGCTGATCCAGCGCAAGGGCAAGAACATGAAGGTGGAAATCACCGGCTCCCTGCGCCCCGGCGTTACTGCCAAGGACATCACGCTTTCGGTGATCGGCGCGACCGGTACCGCCGGCGGCACCGGCTACGTCATCGAATATTGTGGTCAGGCGATCCGCGAGCTTTCCATGGAAGGCCGGATGACCGTCTGCAACATGGCCATCGAAGGCGGCGCCCGCGCTGGCCTGATTGCGCCCGATGAAAAGACCTTTGCCTATTGCATGGGCCGTCCGCACGCGCCGAAAGGTGCCAAGTGGGAGGCAGCACTGGCCTATTGGGAGACCCTGTTTACCGATGAAGGCGCGCATTTCGACAAGGTCGTGACCATCAAGGGCGAAGACATCGCTCCGGTGGTGACCTGGGGCACCAGCCCCGAAGACGTGCTGCCGATCACCGGCACCGTGCCGCATGCCAGTGATTTCACCGGCGGCA
>CALBSG010000152.1 GCA_937927675.1 uncultured Paracoccaceae bacterium
CCGGCGTCGGCCATGATCTGACGCTCGGCTCTGACCGGCTGGCTGATTACGAAGACGAGATGCGCTATCACGGGGCGATCATGGCGCCGGTTGCCAATCGGATCGGCAATGCCCGCGCCGTGATCGGCGGCATCCCTCATCACTTCGAGGCCAATCAGGGCGCACATTGCCTGCATTCGGGGGCCAGCGGCGCGCATGCGCAACTGTGGGAGATCACCGAGGCAAGTGACAGTCGCGCCACGCTGGCGCTGAGCCTGCCCCATGGCTTCGGCGGCTTTCCCGGCAATCGGCGGGTCGAGGCGCGGTTTTCGCTGGCCGATGATCGGCTCCGCTTAGAGTTGCACGCAGAAAGCGATGCAGAAACCCTCTGGAACGCCACCAATCACAGCTATTGGACATTGGACGGCGGGACCGACTTTTCCGGCCACCGCTTGCAGATTGCGGCCGATCACTGGTTGCCGACCGATGCCGATGCCCGGCCCACCGGCGAGATTGCGCCCGTCGCAGGAACCGCGATGGATTTTCGTACGCCGCGCGCCCTGACGCCCGGTGCGCCCGCTCTTGACCATTGCTTTTGCCTCTCGACCGGGCAGGTTCCCTTGCGCGATGTTCTTCATCTGCAGGGCAAATCCGGCCTCTCCCTGCATGTCGCCACCACCGAGCCGGGCGTGCAGGTCTATGACGCCCGCGGCGCGCGGCACCCCTATGACGGCATCGCCATCGAGACCCAAGCCTGGCCAGACGCGCCGTCATTCCCGGCCTTCCCGTCGATCCGACTTTGTCCCGGCGAGATGCGTGTGCAGGTCACCGAATGGCGGTTCCAGCGGCCCTGACACATCTGAAACAATGCCTGATCGCGGGCAGACTTCCCCTGCCCTGCCAGCTCGGTTAGCCCTTGTGGCGATGATGCGAGGACAATGATGCAAGCGGTCAAACGGGCAAGATGGGCGGTCGCGGCGATGTTTGCCGCCAATGGGTTGGCCATGGGGGCATGGGCACCGCAGATTCCTGCCCTGATGCCAAAACACCAGATCGGCGAGGCAGTCTTGGGCCTTGTGATCCTGTGCCTTGGGTTGGGCGCTGTGCTGGCCATGTTGATTTCGGGCCGGCTGATCAGCCGCTTTGGCGGGCAGCGGGTGCTGACCGGTTTTGCGCTGGCCCTGATCCCGGCGCTGCCCCTGATCGTGTTGGCCCCGAGCCTGCCGCTGCTGGTGCTGGCCGCCACGCTGTTCGGTGCCATCGCGGGCAGCATGGATGTGGCGATGAACGCCGCTGCGGTGCAGGTCGAACGCCGCCTTGGCCAAGCGATCATGTCGGCCAGCCATGGATTTTGGAGCCTTGGGGGCTTTGTCGGTGCCGGTGTGGGCGGATGGATCATGGCGCATTGGGGGGCCATGTCGCAGGCCCTTGTCGTGGCGACAGCTGTTACGGGTCTGGTCACGTTTGCCAGTCGCTCTTTGTTGCCGGACACGCCCGAGCCCGCCCAGACGGCCTCGGCGCAGGGTCTGTTGCCACGCGATCTTGGCCTTTGGCTTCTCGGGTTGATGGCGCTCTTGTGCATGGTGCCCGAAGGGGCGGTGATGGATTGGGCCGCGATCTATCTGGCGCAGGAACTCGGGGCCGACGCCTTCCGCTCCGGCCTCGGCTTTGCTTTTTTCGCAGGCGCGATGGCGGTGATGCGGTTTTCGGGCGATGTGGTGCGTAACCGGTTTGGCGCGGTGAAAACCCTGCAAATATCGGGACTTGCGGGGGCGGCGGGGTTACTGATCGCGGCACTCTCGTCCCATGACACGCTGGCGCTGGCGGGGTTTGCCCTGTCTGGTCTGGGTGTCGCGAATCTGGCGCCGGTGATGTATTCGGCCGCCGGAAACCACCCCGGCCTGCCGTCGGGCGTTGCGATTTCGGCGGTGACGACAGTGGGCTATGCCGGAATTCTGGTGGCCCCAGCCGTCATCGGCTTTATCGCCGAACATATCGGATTTCGCATCACCTATGCCGCTTTGGCGGGGCTATTGCTGTTGGTGGTGGCGCAGGCCCACCGCGCCCGCAATGCCGATGCGGCGCGGCCGCCCCGACCTTAACCGCGCAGGCAATGCCGGGGCGTCGCGTCACCCGTCTGCACAGCGCCGCACGCGGCGCAACGCCATTGCCCGGCGGCGCGCTCTTGCCGCCACAAGCAAGCGCGGGTCAGCGTCGAATTGCGCCGCGCGGCCCAAGCATAGGCAAATACGCCGACGACAAGGAGCAACAGCAGTAGCGGCACGGCAAGCCTCCAAAACAAAAGGCCCCGGCAGAACCGGGGCCTTGAAAGACGCGGGCGATCAAACCACCCGTTCGACCATCATCTTCTTGATCTCGGCAATCGCCTTGGCCGGGTTCAGCCCCTTCGGGCAGGTCTTGGCGCAGTTCATGATGGTGTGGCAGCGATACAGTTTGAACGGGTCTTCCAGACCATCCAACCGCTCGCCCGTGGCCTCATCGCGGCTGTCGATGATCCAGCGATAGGCGTGCAGAAGTGCTGCCGGGCCAAGGTATTTGTCGCCGTTCCACCAGTAAGACGGGCAAGAGGTGCTGCACGAGGCGCACATCACGCATTCATAAAGCCCATCCAGTTTCTTGCGATCCTCGATCGACTGGCGCCATTCCTTGGCCGGGCGGTTGGTCTTGGTTTCCAGCCACGGCATGATGCTGGCATGCTG
>CALBSG010000153.1 GCA_937927675.1 uncultured Paracoccaceae bacterium
GCGCAACCCCGAGGCGGCGCTTGCCACGTGATGGCTGATGATCGGCTTCTTCATTCATTCACCTCGACCACGTCCGGCGTCTGCCAGACCAGATGCTGACCGCCATCGAGCGCGATCATCTGCCCCGTCAATGACGGTTGCGACAATATGAATTTGACGGCACCCGATATCTCCGCGGGCGACGTGCCGCGGCCCAGAAGCGTCAGCTTCGCCTGCTTGTCGAACTCCGCCTGGTCCATGCGGGCGGACGGCAGCGCCGGGCCGGGGCCGATGGCGTTGACCCGGATATTCGGGGCCAGCGCCTGCGCCAGCGTGCGGGTGGCCGTCCACAGGCCGGATTTCGACGTCGTGTAGGAGAAGAACTTGGGGTTCAGCTTCCACACGCGCTGGTCGATGATCGAGATGATGTTGCCTTCTTCGCCCTCGGGCAGTTGCCGGGCGAAGGCCTGCGACAATTCGGTGCCGACCGGCCCGCCGCCAAGGATCACCAGCTGCGGCGCGGGCAAGGCACGGACAACAAAGGCCTCCCAGCTTTCGGCGTAATGACCAAGCGGCTTTGCGGCAACGGCGTGGGCGTCATAGCCGGGGATTTCGGGCAGGTCAGAGCCGATGCCGATGTCAAGCGACAGAAGATCATAGGCCACCGGCGGGCGGCCAGCGAGATGCACCAGACGCGCCTGACGATCAATGCCGGTCGCCCGGTCAAGGATCAACCGTGCGCCAGCCTGACGGGCCAGTCGCATGAGGTCAATCATGATCTCATCGCGTTGGTAGTGCCCGGCGATCAGGCCCGGCAACATGCCGGTATAGGGCGCCGCAGGGCCGGGATTGATAAGGGTCAGCCGAACGCCGGGCAAAGGCCGCATGGCCCAAGCACGCAGCACCAGCGCATGGGCATGCCCCCCGCCCACAAAGACCAGATCCTTTACCGCCGGATAGCCCAAAGCCTGCATTGCCATCCCTTGCCGTTCGGCCCCATCTTCGATCCCGTCTTTCGCCCTCTTCCTAGCGACGTGGGGCGGGTTTGAACAGCCTACCACCGGGACGCGCAGACGATTGCCCGCCCTGCCCGGCTGCGTTAGCGTGCACCGCATGAGCCAGCGTCCGCGTATCGTCATTGCCCAACAGCAGCGGCTTGCGCTGAATACCGGCCTTACGGCGGCGATCCGGCTTTTGCGCAGTGATGCGGCGGGTCTGACGCGCTATCTGGAAGAACAGGCGGCGACGAACCCGCATGTCCGTCTTGTCGGACCGGACGCCGCCAGCTTGGGCGATTGGCTGCCACGGTGGTCGGGCGTGCTGACCTATGGTCCCCGCAGCCGTGTTGCGCCGCCGGAAACGGCCTCGGCCGATCCCAGTCTGATTTCCCATGTCACGGCCGCCGTGCGGGCCATGCGCCTGCCCCCCGCAGGCCAACGCATCGCCTTGGCCTTGGTCGAGGCTCTGGAACCCTCGGGCTGGCTGGGGCGCAGCGTTGCGGCCATTGCCGATGACCTGAACCTGCCCGAACCCGAGGTGCTGGCCATTCTTCAGCGTCTGCAAACCATCGAGCCAACCGGCCTTTTCGCCCGCAATTTGGGCGAGTGTCTTGCCCTTCAGGCGGCTGAGATGGGCCAGTTGGACCCAGAGATGGCGGTGCTTTTGCAAAACCTTGATCTGCTGGCGGCGGGGGACATTCCACGCCTGACACGGCTTTGTCGCTGCGATGAGGCCGGGATTGCCCGCCGCTTTCGCAGCATTCGCACCATGAATCCAAAACCGGGATCAAGTTTTGCCCAGACAAACCCCGCCATCACCCGCGAGCCGGACCTCATCGCGCGCCCCCTGAAAAATGGGCGCTGGCAGGTGGCGCTGAACCGTTCGGCCTTGCCCACGGTCGAGATTACCCCCGACCCCAAGGGCGACCCGACGGCCCTGCAAGCGGCCCGCGCGTTGCGGCATATGGTCGAGGCGCGCAACGCCACGCTTTTGCGGGTTGGGCGCGAGATTGTGGCCCGGCAATCCGCAGCCCTTTTGCAAGGTGCGGCCGCCCTTGCGCCGATGCGGATGGCCGATCTGGCCGAAGCCTTGGGGCTGCATGTCAGCACCATCAGCCGCGTGGTGGCGGGGACCACGTTGGATGCGCCGACCGGGGTTTTATGGCTGCGCCGGATGTTTTCGGGGGCGCGGCGCGGCAAGGACAATGACGCCCCGCCACAAGCCGTCGCCGCGCTGCGTCACCGTCTGAGCCGAATCATCGCCACCGAAAACCGGGCAAAGCCGTTGTCGGATGCGGCGCTGGTGGTGCGTTTGGCCGAAGACAGCGGCGTCACCCTTGCACGCCGCACCATCGCCCAGTATCGCGAGGCCGAAGGGATCCCCCCGGCCTATCGCCGTCGCCTGCGCGTGATGAAAACGCGCAAGAGAATTGCGGCGCCAAAAGCCAGTCAGGACTGACCCTGCACAGCCCAAGTGGCCCGCGACAAAGAGCCAATGTGCAAGCCGATGGCAAAGGCTGTGTGAATCCTGCGGTGAATCGCTTGACGCCGCTCCGGATTCCTCATACTGACCACCAATCGAATTCGGTCTCTGCCTCCTTTCGGGCGGGCCCTCCTGTTTTGACACGAAGGATCACGACAATGTCGCGCGTCTGCGAACTGACCGGCAAAGGCCCGATGTCTGGAAACAACATCAGCCACGCCAACAATAAGACCCGTCGCCGGTTTCTACCGAACCTGAACGACGTCACGCTGATCTCGGATGTTCTGGGCCAGTCGTTCAAACTCCGCGTCTCGGCGGCTGCCCTGCGCACCGTTGACCATCGCGGTGGCTTGGACGCCTTCCTTGCGAAAGCAAAGGACGACGAACTGTCGATCAACGCCCAGAAAATCAAAAAAGAGATCGCCAAGGCTCAGGCTGCTGCCTGATCTTTTTGGCTGATTGCCTTAAAACCCCGCCTGCTTCGCAGGCGGGGTTTTTCACTTTGAGGGTCACGGCCTGCTGCCGCCGGATGCGCGTGCCGCTCTCTCTCAAGTCTCGCCTCGGCGTGATGCAACGCGTACCGACAACCGTTGGCAAACCCCTTTGACCCTTGCGGCAAAGCGTCCCTTTTCCTTGACCAATCCGTCAGATAGAACAGGGCATGCGTTCGCTTTCGGCCCTGCTTCTGTCGCTCGTTCTCGCCTTGGCCTCGGTGTCCATGGCGGTGGCGCGTGGGCAGATGCCGATGGGCACAACCATGACCCTGTGCAGTCAGGGTCAGGCGGTCACCGTCACATTGGATGCCAATGGCAGCCCCGTCACTGCCCCTCCGCATCTGTGCCCCGATTGCCTAAGCGCCGTTGCAGCCCTTGATCTGGCCACCGCGCCAGACCTGATTGCCCCCGACCACGCGCTGGCGCTGCCCGCGAGCTTTGGCCCCCCCGCCCCACGGCGCGAGGCGCCGCAGATTGCCTTTCAGGCAAGGGGTCCCCCTGCGTTTTCTGTCTGATCCATCCCAGCTTTGAGACATCATACAGAAAGACGATACCCATGACCCGGTTCCAAACCCTTTTGGCCGCAGCCGCGACCCTGATCTCCCTTGCCCCCGCCGCTTTTGCCCATGACGGCGTGCATATCGAAAACGCCTATGCCCGAACCATGGGCGGCATCGGCGCTTCGGGTGCTGTGTTCCTCGAAATCAACAACCATGCCGATGTCGATGATCGGCTGATCGACGTCAAATCCGACGTTGCCGAAAAGGTGGAGCTTCACACCCACACGGAGGACAGCAATGGCGTCATGCAGATGATGCATGTGCCGGAAGGCTTTCCTGTTGCAGCCCTGGGCAGCCATGCGCTGAAACGGGGCGGCGATCATGTGATGCTGATGGGCCTGACGCGCGAGCTGAAAGACGGCGACATCGTCACGCTGACGCTGATCTTTGAACATGCTGGCGAGGTGGTGGTCGAGGCCCCGGTGGACAATGCCCGCAAGGACGGCGGCATGGGTCACGCCGGCCATAAGATGAAGCACGGCCAGACCGAGGCCGAGACCAACTGATGCGAGAGGTGGGGCGGGCTTTGGCCTGCCCCCTTACCGCCCAGGCGGGCGATATGGCGGGTCAGCCGCCGCTGCCACACATTGCTTCGGCCTGTGCGCCAAAGGCTTTGTAGCGATCCCAGAACGCATCATCGCCCCGGCTTTTCGACATCCAGACCTTGTGGGCCTTTTCGGGGTCTTTGAAAAAACTGACAGCCCGGCGCTGATCGCTGCCGGACAGCACCATGTCAGCCGCTTGCTGAATACAGTCGCACAAAGATCGGCTTGCAGCCTGTCGATCGGATTTGTTGCAGGCGCGTTCAATCGGGCCGGCAAAGGCCACGCCTGCAAAAACAGCCAGACCGGCTGCCAGCAAAAGGGATTTCATCATGTCTCGGCCTCAACTCTGTCCGCTTGGTCCCTGACGAGCCAGCGGATCGTTTATGCCGCGCAATATGGCGATAAAGTCTTTGGTTTTCAATGCCACTGTGCCCCTGCCTCCCTGAAAGTCTCAAGGTGTTGCCAAACCTGCAGCCATGGCGCGCAGCATGGCAATATTTCCTGCGTTCACCCCCGGCTCTTCAAAGCCGCGGTCGGCCGAATTGACCGCGATCACAACACCAAGCCCCGGATTGATATAGATATATTGGCCGTAAATTCCCTGCGCCATCACCTCGCCGGGGGCGGCATTTTCCGGGATCCACCACTGAAACCCGTAGGCAGATCCATCCTTGGCTTGTGGGCTGGTCATGGCGATCACCCAATCTTCGGGCACGATCTGCACGCCCTGCCACTGCCCGCCTTGCATCACCATCTGGCCAAAGCGCGCGTAATCCCGTGTCCGCAGGTTCAGCCCGCCAAGGACAAAAGACACCCCTTCACCGTCGGTCAGGTAATAGGGGGCAGCCTCGAACCCCAAGGGGGCCAGAAGACGATCCTCCATAAGTTCGGGAATGTCCTTGCCCGTCGCGCCCCGGATCACCATCCCGATCACATGGGTGTCAATCGAGACATAGTGAAACCGCGCGCCCGGCGCGGCCGCCCGCTCTTTCAGCCCCGCAGCAAAGGCATCCATCGAACCGCCGAGGGCCAGAACCCGGCCCATCTTGTTGATATCGCTATTGAAGTCCAGATAGTCCTCGTTGAATGCCACGCCTGATGACATGGTCAGCACATCGCGGATCGTGGCCCCGTCATAGGCAGACCCCTTCAAGCTGGGCGCATATGTCACCACCGGATCATCCAGACTGCCAAAGGCACCTTCGGCGTTCAGGATCCCGAAAAGACTGGCCAGCAGGCTTTTCGCAACCGACCAAGAGATGCGCCGATCCGCTGGCCCGGTGCCAAGGTAATAGCTTTCATGCACCAACTGGCCGTTTTTCAGCACGACAAGAGCCGTCACGCTGCGATCCTTGATCCACTGCTCCACCGCAGACGACAGTTTGGCGGGCGGTCCGGGCGGCAGATCCGACACCGGCCCCACACCGCGCGACAAAGGCCGGGTGAGGAACAGTTCGTTCATATGGCTGAAATTCCGCACGATGGTTTCAGCATCAAACAGACTGTTGACCGCAATCAGGCGGGTGATTTCCTCACGTTTCCAAATCCCTGCCGCGGCGGCGACAAGCATCAGAACCGCACCGAACTGCAACAGGCGGCGCAACAGGCGCGACATGAGGACGTCTCCCTTTTGGATGCCGCCAAGCGACCACGGCCCGCCCCGGCTGGCAAGGCAGAAATCCGCAAAGGCCCGGCGTCAATCGCCTTTGGGCAAAAGCCCGCGCAAGGCGTCAAACGGGCTTTGCGGCTTGGTCGGGGCGGCGGGTTTAGACGATTTTTGTTGCGGCTCTGCCGTGTTTTGCGCCCCGGCGCCCTCTCCCCCGGTGCCAGAGTTGCGGGCCGGTGCCGTGCGCAGGGCCACCGCGTTCAAAAACTTTGCCGCGTCACCCGCGGCCAGTGCCACGGCCCCGTCGGAAATGCCGCGCAACAGATCGTCGAGCCACTCTTGATCGGCCTTGGCGAAATCATGCAGCACATAGCCCGCCACCGCGTCCTTATGACCGGGGTGACCGATGCCCAGCCGCACGCGGTTATACGCTTCGCCCAGATGCTGGTGGATCGAGCGCAGCCCGTTATGCCCGGCATGCCCGCCGCCAGATTTCACCCGGGCCTTGCCGGGGGCAAGGTCCAGCTCGTCATGAAAAACCGTGACTTCGTTCAGGGCAAGCTTGTAAAAGGCCACCGCCGATTGCACCGACTGCCCCGACAGGTTCATGAAGGTCTCGGGCTTCAACAGCACCACCTTCTCCAACCCCAGCCGCCCTTCGGCCGCCATCCCCTGATGCGCCTTTTTCCATGGACCAAAACCATGGTCCGCAGCGATCCGGTCCAGCGCCATAAAGCCGATGTTGTGGCGGTTTCCCGCATATTTCGCGCCCGGATTGCCAAGCCCAACGAAAAGCCGCATGCCCCGATCTCCTTTAACAGCTTGGCAATCTCACGATGTGAGACCTATGGCAAGCGGCCCCGCTTGATGTGGCACCGCTTGACTTGGCCCCGGACGCGCGCCAGCTATGGGCAAAACGGAGCAGCCATTGCGGATCACAGTCGTCGCCTCGATGCGGAACGAGGGGCCCTTCATTGTGGAATGGGTCACGTGGTATCGCATGCTGGGGTTCACCGATATTGTGGTGGTCACCAACGATTGCACCGACCATTCGCCCGACTTGCTGGATGCCTTGGCAGAGGCGAAATGGCTGCACCACCTGCGCTGCGATGTGCCGCCGGGCAAGAAGATCACGCAAGCCAAGCTCGCCGCCGCAACCAAGCACAAGGTGGTGCGACGGGCGGATTGGCTTTTGGCCTGCGATGTCGATGAATTTCTGGTCATCCACAAAGGCAGCGGTTTGATCCATGAGCTGATCGGGAAGACGCCGAAAGACGCGCCATTTCTGGCCATGGCCTTCAACTGGCGGATTTTTGGCACTGGTGGCGTCAAAGCGTTCGAGGACCGGCCCGTGCATCAGCAATTCGGTCTTGCCCTGCCACCGGGGCGCGCCGGGTTTGGCCAGATTAAGATGCTGCACCGACAACCGCGCTGGTTCCGGTCGTTGGGCGAGCATGGGCCGCGCGGTTGGGATCTGGAGCGTTATGGCCGCAGCCCCGAAGATGAGGGCATGTATCTGGTCAATGCCGAGGGGCGTGCCGTGCCGGGGTACACCCCCGAACTGCCCTATACCCGCGCAATGCCTAAGGGTTTTGCCACCCATAAGGTGGCGCAGATGAACCATTACATGCTGCGCTCGGCCGAAACCTTCAGCCTGAAGGCAGGCACCAAGGCACCGGTATCGCTGACCAACCGTTATACCGACACCTACTTTGCCCGCGCAGACCGCGCGCGTGAGCCGGACAGTTCGGCCTTTCGCTATGCGGTGCCGTTCTCGTCCCTGCAGGCCAAGGCAATGACGCTGCCGGGTGTGGCGCGCCTGCATGCCTTGTGTTGCGCCGATCATCTGCGGCTGATCGCGGAAAAGCACGGGCGGCGGGCCGAAGATGACCCGCGCTGGCACGCATTTTTGGCACAGGCCGAGGCAGCCGGGGCATGAACCATCCCCCCTTTCGCCGGCTTTGGGACAGCGCCCCCTATGGCATTGAGTATCTTGAGGGTCAGGGCAGCGATCTGGTGATCTCCTTTTCCTCGATCGGCCATGACCCAAGCCGCCCGCCCTCGCCTGAGTTTGTCGCGACCGCCACGGGGCGCGGCACGGGGAAACCGCCACGTCGGGCCTTGTTTGTCACCGATGCCGGGCGGGGGTGGGCGAGCGATCCCGGTTTCGCCCCTGCCCTGCTTGGGGCGGTTGCGGCGGTGCGGCAGGTGGCAGAGATTGAGCGCATTGCCTGCGTCGGCCTGTCGATGGGCGGCTTTGCGGCGCTGGCGGCGATGCAGGTGTTGCCAGTGAGCGTGACCTTGGCCTTTGGGCCGCAGAACGGGGTGCTGGGCCGCGGGCCTGACCGCTGGTCGGACTGGACGCGCCGGATCCCCGCCGCCACCCCCTATCCCGTGGCCCCTTTGCCTACGCCGGGTCACGGCTGGGCCTGTATGTTTCATGGTCTGCTTGATGACCAGCAAGAAGTCATGGCCTTTCCCTATCAGGCAGGGACCGACCACTTTCTGTTCGCCGATCAAAGCCACTCCAGCCTTGTGCCGCATCTGAAAGCCCGTGGCGTACTGGCCGGATTGCTGGAGGCCGCGCTGGCCGGTGACCGGCGGCGGCTGATCCGCATTGCAACGTCGGCCGGGGGGCAACGGCGCAAGGCATAAGGCCAAAAGAAAAGGCGCGACAGGTTGCCCTGCCGCGCCCCGCTTTGCCCGAAGGCGAAAGACTTATTCTTCGACCGAAGCCGCCAGACCCGACGGGGCTGCAATGTTCGCCACGGCGAAGTTGCGGTCCACGGTGGGCTTGGTGCCAGCCGGCAGAACGATATCATTGATGTGGATCACATCGCCGATTTGCTTGCCGGTCAGGTCCACGGTGATGTGATCCGGAATGTCGCCAGCGGTGACTTCCAGTTCCACTTCGTGACGCACGACGGTCAGGGTGCCGCCGCGCTTCAGGCCCGGCGAGGCTTCGTGGTTGACGAAGTCGACGTGAATGAAGAGTTCGATTTTCGAATCGTCATGGATGCGCAGGAAGTCGACGTGGGTCGGCAGATCGCGGACCACATCGCGCTGCACGCCGCGGCAGACGACATGAACGTCCGACTGGCCTTCAACCTTGAGGTTGAACAGCGACTGCAGGAAACGGCCCTGCTTCAGGCGCTTCAAGAGGTAGTTGTAGTTGATGTTCAGAGCGACCGGCTCTTTGCCGTCGCCATAAACGATTGCGGGTACGTTGCCCTCACGACGAGCTTGACGAGCGGCCCCCTTGCCTGTCCCCGTCCGTACCGCAGCGATGAAATCTTGTGCTTCACGAGCCATGGTGTTCTCCTAATGTTACGCGCCATCCTCCAAGGGTGCATGGCGACCGTGGGCCGATAACAGGGAATCGCCCCAAGGGAAAGCAAAAAAGCCGTCGCGGGCGGCAAAGCCGGTGTCGGCGCAGGACTAGCCCGACCGCGCCCAGCCGTCTAGGCAGAGGCTTGGCCGCAGGCGAGATTTTCATGCCCTTTCTATCCCTTCTGACGATCTCCCGCCCGGCGGTGGCGGCCTTTGCCGCAATGGGCATCCTTTGGGGGTCTTTCGCCGCCGCCTTGCCCGATCTGATATCCATGCTGGGCGTGGACGAGGCCGAGATGGGGCTGTTGATGTTCCTGACGCCTGCGGCGGCGGTTTCGGCGATGCTGATCGCCCCTGCCGCGGGTCTGGCCTTTGGCCGCGTGGCGCTGCCTTTCGCGACGGCGCTGATGTGTTTGGGCTTTGCCCTGCCCGGACAGGCCATTGAAATCTGGATGTTTCCCATCGCCATGATGGCCTGCGGATTTGGCACCGGGTTGACCGATGTCTTGATGAACGCCCGCGTGGCCGCGATGGAGGCGTCGCGCGGTCTGCATCTGATGAACCTTTGCCATGCTGCCTATTCCTTTGGCTATGCGGGCGG
>CALBSG010000154.1 GCA_937927675.1 uncultured Paracoccaceae bacterium
TTCCGATCTCCGAAATCCTGCCACCCGCCAAGTTTATCCATGACGAGGCGGATCGGCGCGGTTCGGCCGTGTCGTCTTTGGTGTCGGGCGATTGTATCGTCTCGGGGTCAGAGGTGCGCAATTCGCTGTTGTTCACCGGCTGTCGGACCCATTCCTTCTCGACCTTGGATCATGTCGTGGCGCTGCCGCAGGTGATCGTGAATCGCAAGGCAGAGTTGACAAATTGTGTGATTGACCGCGGCGTTATCATCCCCGAAGGCTTGGTCGTGGGCCAAGACCCGCTGGAAGATGCCAAATGGTTCCGTCGCAGCGAAGGTGGGGTTGTGCTGATCACGCAAGATATGCTCGATGCGCGGGCGCGGGTGGTTTAGCGCGGAGCGTTTTTGCAAACATGAACGGAAAGGGGCGCGGAATGGGCCGGGTTTTGTCAGTCGCGTCAGAATGTGTGCCCTTGGTGAAAACCGGGGGCTTGGCTGATGTGGTGGGGGCTTTGCCGGGCGCGTTGGCCGGGCAGGGCTGGGAGATGCGGGTGCTGTTGCCTGCCTATAAGTCCTTGCGCCCGCGGTTGAAATCCATGGCCTTGGTGATGGAGGAAGACGGGCTTTGGGGCGGCACGGGCCGGGTTTATTTTGGCCAGATGGATGGGCTGTCGGTCTATCTGCTCGACGCGCCGTATCTGTTTGACCGTGACGGTGGACCCTATGCCGATCAGGGCGGCGATCACAGCGACAATATCCAACGCTTTGCCGCGCTGTCTTGGGTTGCGGCCAGATTGGCGCGCGAGGGGGCAGCGGGCTGGAAGCCCGATGTCCTGCACGCGCATGACTGGCAGGCAGGGCTGGCCCCGGCCTATTTGCGCTATCATGGGTCGGGTGGGGTTGGTTCGGTTCTGACCATCCATAACATCGCCTTTCAGGGCTGGGCCTCGGTGCGGATGCTGAATGATTTGCGGCTGCCCCGAGCCGAGTTCCATTCGGATGCGCTGGAATATTACGGCAACTTGTCGACACTGAAGGCGGGGCTGGTGACAGCGGATCGCATCACCACAGTCTCGCCCAACTATGCCGAAGAGCTGATGCGGCCCGAATTCGGCATGGGCCTGCAAGGGGTGATTGCCGCGCGGGCCGGGGTGGTGTCTGGCATTTTGAATGGTGTGGACGAAGGGCTTTGGTCCCCCGAAGCGGCGGCGCATCCCTATTCTGCGGCCAAGATCTCTGGCAAGGCGGCCAATCGCGCCGCCCTTTGTGCCGAGTTCGGGCTGGAGGTGCCGGGGCCATTGGCCATTTTGGTCAGCCGTCTGACCGACCAAAAGGGCATTGATCTGTTGTCCATGGCGATCCCGGCGTTTGTTGCGGCGGGGGGCGGGCTTGCGGTTTTGGGCTCGGGCGATGCGGGGCTGGAGGCTGCGATGCACGCGCTGGCCGCCGCGCATCCGGGCCGGGTCGCGGTGCGGATCGGCTATGATGAGGGCTTAAGCCGCCGGATGTTTGCTGGGGGTGACGCGGTGCTGGTGCCCAGCCGCTTTGAACCCTGCGGATTGACCCAGATGTATGGCTTGCGCTTTGGCACAGTGCCGGTGGTCTCTGCCGTCGGTGGGCTGGCCGATACGGTCATCAATGCCTCGCCCGCGGCCCTCGCGGCAGGGGCGGCGACCGGGGTTGTGTTTCAGCCGGTGGATGGGTTGGCCTTGGGCCAAGCGCTTGCGCGGTTGGTCGGCCTATACCGCGACCAAAAGGTTTGGACGCGTGTGCAAAAAACCGCCATGCGTCACCCGGTTGGCTGGGCGGCCTCGGCTGCGGCCTATGCCCGGCTTTATGGCGAAGTTGCGGGCGGATGACCCGCCAGACGGCCCAACTGGCGGCCCATCTCACGGCCGGTCGCCCCTATCCGTTGGGGGCGGTGATCCGCGACGGCGGCGTGAATTTTGCGGTGTTTTCAGCCCATGCGACGGCTGTTGATCTGTGCCTAGACGGTCAGGCGCCGATCGCCATGACAGCCCGCAGTGGCGACATCTGGCATGTCCATGTCGCAGGGCTGGTGCCGGGCACGCGCTATGGCTTTCGCGCCCATGGTCCGAATGATCCGGGGCAGGGCCACCGCTTTAACCCCGCCAAACTGCTGATTGATCCCTATGCGCGTGAGATCACCGGGCGGATGCGTTGGCACCCCGATTTGGTGGGGTCTGCCGACAGCGCCGCCTTGGGGCATTGGTCGGTGGTGGTGGACGGCCAGTTTGACTGGGGCGACGATCACCCGCCCGCCGTGCCGATGCGCGACACCGTGATCTATGAGGCCCATGTCAAGGCCCTGACCCAAGCGCACCCAGAGGTGCCGCTGGCCGATCGGGGCAGCTATCGCGCGCTGGGGCATCCGGTGATTGTCGCGCATTTGCAACGGCTTGGCATCACAACGCTCGAACTTTTGCCGATCCATGCCTTTATCGACGACCGCTTTGTGACCGAACGCGGGCTGGTGAACCATTGGGGCTATAATACCATCGGTTTCTTTGCGCCCGAGACGCGCTATGGCAGCCTGAACGACCTGAAATCGGCGGTAAAGGCGCTGCATGCCGGTGGGATCGAGGTGCTGTTGGATGTGGTTTACAACCACACGGGCGAGGGCGATGCGGCCGGGCCAACCCTGTCGTTTCGCGGGCTGGACAATGCCAGCTACTATCGGCTTTCGGGGGGGCATGACCTGAATGATGCGGGCACCGGCAATACGCTGAACCTGCGCCACCCGGCGGTGTTGCGGATGGTGATGGACAGCCTGCGCTATTGGGTGGAGGAGGTCCACGTGGATGGCTTCCGCTTTGATCTGGCGCCGGTTCTGGGCCGAGCCGGGCATGGCTATTCTGTCCATGCGCCGTTCTTTGCGGCGTTGCAGCAAGATCCGGTGTTAGCAGGCGTGAAACTGATTGCCGAACCGTGGGATCTTGGACCGGGGGGCTATCGGCTGGGTCAGTTTCCGGGGCGTTTTGCCGAATGGAACGACCGGTACCGCGATGGTGTGCGGCGGTTCTGGCGCGGCGATGCGGGGCAGGCGAGCGATCTGGCCGAACGGCTTTTGGGCAGCGCAGGGGCCTTTGACCATGACCGGCGCACGCCGCAGGCTTCGGTGAATTTCATCACGGCACATGATGGGTTCACGCTGGACGATCTGGTTTCGTATAGACAAAAGCGCAATTTGCCCAATCAAGAAATGAACCGCGACGGCCACAGCGAAAACCATTCCGATAACCTGGGGGTCGAGGGTGACACCACGGATATCGACGTTCTGGCGGCCCGAGGGAGGCGCAAACGCGCCATGCTGGCGACGCTGTTTTTATCACAAGGCACGCCGATGCTGTTGGCGGGCGATGAGATGGGTCACAGCCAGCAGGGCAACAACAATGCCTATGCGCAGGACAATGAAACGACTTGGATGACATGGGCGGGTGATGCGGCGCTGGCGGGCTTTGTCTCGCGGCTGACCGCTTTGCGTGCGGCACATCCCGCCCTGCGCCAGACCCGTTTTCTGCATGGCGAGATTGGTGGCGACGGCCATGCCAATGTCCTGTGGCGCAAAGCCGATGGCGGGGTGCCAGAACCGGCCGATTGGCAGGGCGAAATGGCCGTCTTGGGGATGGAGTTGCGCGCCGAGGGCGACGTGCTTTACGCTGTGTTCAACGCGGGCGGTCCTTGCCGCCTGACCCTGCCTGATACCGCGCCGCGATGGCGCATGATCCTGTCCAGTGCCGAGCCCGATGCGCCCCCCGTTGACTGTCACGGCGCGCTTGATCTGCCCGGCCAATCCGTTTGCGTCTTTGAACCCCATTGAGGAGGCCCGACATGAGCTTGCGCATCCATCCGACCGCCCCGATTGCAGGCCAAAAGCCCGGCACCTCGGGCTTGCGCAAGAAGACCGCGGTCTTCATGGGGCCGCATTATCTGGAAAATTTCGTTCAGTCGATTTTCGATGTTGTCGGGGCGCAGGGTAAAACCTTTGTTCTGGGGGGCGACGGGCGCTATTTCAACGACCGTGCGGCGCAGGTGATCTTGCGGATGGCCGCAGCCAACGGCGCGGCGCGGGTGATTGTCGGGCAGGGCGCGATCTTGTCGACGCCGGCGGCAAGCCATCTGATCCGCCTGAACAATACGGATGGCGGCATCATCCTGTCGGCCAGCCACAATCCCGGCGGCCCGCATGAGGATTTTGGGCTGAAGTTCAACATGCCGAACGGTGGCCCGGCACCTGAGGCGGTGACCGAGGCGATGTATCGGCGCACCACCGAGATCACGGAATATCGCATCTGGGAAGGTCAGGATGTCGATCTGATGCGCCTTGGCCGGCAAGAGATTGGCGGCATGGCGGTCGATGTGGTGGACCCGGTGGCAGATTATGCCGCCCTGATGGAAAGCCTGTTCGATTTCCCGGCGATCCGGGCCATGTTCCGGGGGGGCTTTGCCATGCGGATGGACAGCATGTGCGCGGTGACAGGGCCTTATGCCGTTGAAATTCTTGAAAACCGTCTTGGCGCGGCCAAGGGCACGGTGATCAATGCCACGCCCTTGCCGGATTTCGGCGGGATGCATCCGGACCCGAATCCGACATGGGCCAAGGCGCTGATGGACGAGATGATGGGGCCAAATGCGCCCGATTTCGGCGCGGCCAGCGACGGGGATGGCGACCGCAATATGGTGGTGGGGCGCGGGATTTATGTCTCGCCCTCGGACAGTCTGGCGGTGCTGGCGGCCAATGCACATGTGGCACCCGCCTATGCCAAGGGTCTGGCGGGGGTGGCGCGATCGATGCCGACCAGCGCCGCGGCGGACCGGGTGGCGGCAGCGCTGGGGATTGCCAGTTATGAAACCCCGACGGGCTGGAAATTCTTTGGCAATCTGATGGATGCCGGGCGCGCCACGCTGTGCGGCGAGGAAAGTTTCGGCACCGGCAGCGACCATGTGCGCGAAAAGGACGGGCTTTGGGCGGTGCTGCTCTGGCTGAATATTCTGGCCGTGCGCCAGCAATCGGTGGCGGAAATCTTGGCCGAACACTGGGCGCGTTTTGGCCGCAACTACTATAGCCGCCACGATTTTGAAGCGATTCCGGCGGACAAGGCCGATGCGATGATGGCGGCGTTGAAAGCCAGCCTTGCAGGTCTGCCGGGGCGGCAGGTGGGCGGGATGATCCTCGAGGCCGCCGATGACTTTGCCTATACCGATCCGGTCGATGGCTCGGTGTCCAAGGGGCAGGGGGTGCGGGTGATCTTTGCGGGTGGTTCACGCTTTGTGATGCGCCTGTCCGGCACCGGAACCGAGGGCGCGACGTTGCGGCTTTATCTGGAACGCTATGCGCCGGGGCCTGACGGCTTGGATCTGGACCCGCAGGTCGCTTTGGCCCCGGTGATCGCGGCGGCTGAGACCTTGGCAGGGATCGCGGCGTTTACCGGGCGCACCGCGCCGGATGTGGTGACCTGACCCGGCGCGGACAAAGGTGAGTATTTGGAAAGGCGCAAATCCTTGACGGGGATCAGCTTTTGAGGCCGGTTTCTTCCAAAAGGCCTTTGCGCTTGGCCTCGTAATAATAGCCTTTGGCATACCACATCATTGCGCGGTCTTCGTTGCGGCCAGAGACGAGCCATGCGCCGCGCAAGTATTTTCCCGCGTAATGCAGGTTGGTTTCGGCGTCCAAAAGCCCTTCGGGCGCGCCTTTGTAGCCCATGGTGCGGGCCGTCTGCACCTGGATCTGCAACAGGCCGTAATAGGGGCCGTTGCGTGCGCCTGGATTGTACCCGCTTTCGCGCTGGATCTGGCGATGCAGCAGGCTTTCGGGGATCTGATGGATAGACGCCCATTTCGAGATCAACGCCCGCATCTGCGGGGTCGCCCCGGCCTTGAGGTCTGCGCCGCGGTCGGATCTGGTGCCACCGCAGGCGGTGAGGGCGGCGGCAAGCGGCAGGATCAGGGCGGTACGGCGGTTGAACAGCATGGGGAACTCCGAAAACAGCTTTGCGCGGTGATAGCGGGCTGGGGTGGTTTGGGAAAGGGGCCGGTTCGGGCATCGGCGGAATAGGACTTTCGCCGGGATGGATTGCGGCGCAGCTTTGGTGCTAGCCTTGGGTCAGGAAGCGAGGTTCACCTATGTCGGATACCCCAAGCCAGACACCTGACCGCCCCTTGGTGCGCGCCATGATCGTGGACGATCATCCGCTGTTTTGTGATGCCTTGGCCATGACGTTGAAGGTTTTGGCGGGTTTGCAGGCGGTGGAAACGGCGGGCTCGTTGGAGGAGGCGACGCGGCGGCTGGATGCGGGGGCTGTGCCGGATCTGATCGTTCTTGATCTCAACCTGCCCGATGTTGACGGCTTGGATGGGTTGGTTCGGTTGCGGCTTGCGGTGCCGGATGTGCCGGTTTTGGTGGTATCCTCAATGGCAGATCCGCGCATCGTGCGGGCGGCCTTGCGCGCGGGCGCGGTGGGGTTTGTGCCGAAACACGCCCATCGCGACAGCTATCGCGCGGCGTTGGAGTCCGTGCGCGCCGGCCGGGTCTATCTGCCCGATGGCATGCAGCCCGAGGGCGAGGCCAGCCCCAGCGAGGAGGCGATTGCCCGGTTGGGTCTGTTGACCCGACAACAGGCGCGCATCCTGCAACTGATTTGCGAAGGCAAGTTGAACAAGCAAATCGCCTTTGACTTGGCGATTGCCGAAACCACGGTAAAGGCCCATGTCACCGCGATCATGCGCAAGCTGGGGGTTCTAAGCCGCACGCAGGCAGTGCTGATGGCAAAAGAGGCGCGGTTTTCGGCCATGGTGCCCGAGGGATGACGGTGCAGACCGCCTTGCCCGGCAGTTTTGATCTGATGCCGCGCGCCTCGGTGCCGGCGGGGACGCCGGATGCGGCCGCCGCCTTGGCGCGTGGGCTGGGTGCGAGCCCATTTGCCTGCATCTTTCTGTTCATCTCGCCTGAGGCTGATCTGGCGGCCTTGGCGCAAAGCCTGCCTGCGGCTTTCGGCTCGGTGCCGGTGATCGGCTGCACCACGGCGGGCGAGATCACGGAGGCGGGCTACTGTGACGGCGAGATCGTCGCCGTTGGCTTGCCCGCGCGGCTTTTTGCGGCCACGCCGATCCTGATCCCGGATTTGGGCCAGATCGACGCACAAGGCCTGATCGGGCAGTTGATCCGCGACCGGCAGTCGATGGCACGGGCGCGGCCCGGGTGGGAGGGCGAGTTTGCCTTTTTGCTGGTGGATGGGCTTTCGGTGCGCGAGGACGAGCTGGCCTCGGCCCTTGCGCGCGGCCTTGGGCCGGTGCCGCTGTTCGGGGGATCGGCCGGGGATGGCACGCGGTTTCAGGCGACTTTTGTCTTGTATCAGGGGCAAATCTTGCAAAACGCGGCGGTGGTGACGCTGATCCGCACGGCCGCCCGGGTGCGGGTATTCAGCCTTGACCACCTGCGCCCGACCGCGGCGCGCATGGTGGTGACCGAGGCGGACCCGGCGCGGCGTATTGTGCGGGGGATCAACGCCGAACCTGCCGCGCGGGAATATGCCCGCATCCTTGGCAAAGACCCCGGCCAGCTGACCGCCTTTACCTTTGCCGCCCATCCAGTTGTGGTGCGGATCGGCGGCACCCATCATGTGCGCGCCATTCAACAGGTCGATGCCAATGGCGATCTGGTGTTCTTTTCGGCCATTGACGAGGGCGTGGTGCTGACCCTCGCCGAACCGCAGGACATGGCCGCGCATCTGACCGCGGAGCTTGCCGCGTTGCGCGGGCAGGGGGCTGCCCCCGCCATTCTGGCCTGCGACTGCATCCTGCGCCGGTTGGAGGCCTTGGAAAAGCAAAAGACTGGGGCCTTGTCGGCCCTGTTGCGCGCCCATGGCGTGGTGGGGTTTTCGACCTATGGCGAGCAGGTCAACTCGATGCATGTCAACCAGACCATGACCGGGGTGGCGCTGTATCCGCCGGATGATCCTTTTGCGGATGCGCCATGACCGACGCCATCCTGAACCCCGCAGATCCGCCCGCCCGTCAGATTGAAAAGCTGCTGGCGATTTCGCGCGTGCTGATGCGCCGGGTCGAACAGATCACCGATGACGGTGGGGCGGCCTATGCACAGTTCCAGCGCGCCGCAATGCTGGAAGATCAGGTGCGGATGCGCACGCGGGAATTGGAACGCGCGCTCGATCTTCTGAACGCCTCCAACGCCGCTTTGGAAGATGCCAACCGCGACAGCGCGCGGGCGCGGCAAAACCTCGCCGATGCGATTGAAACCGTGCAGGAAGGCTTTGCCCTGTTTGGTCCCGACGATGTTCTGGTGATGTGCAACAGCCGGTTTTGCGTGCATCTGGCCGATGTGCGTCCGCATCTGGTGCCGGGGCTGACCTTTGCCGGCTATGTCGATCTGGTCAGCCGGTCGGCGGACCTGGAAATGCCCGAGGGCGAGACCGCGGAACTCTGGGCGGTCAATCGGCTGCGCGGCCATATGGATCAGCATGTGATCTTCAATGCCCGCATGCGCTGGGATCATTGGGTGCAGGTGTCTGAGCATCGCACCGCCGATGGCGGCACCGTGGTGTTGCAGACCGATGTTACCGATCTGATCCGGTTGGAGCGGCAGGAGTTGGGCCGATTGCTGGACGATCAGGAACGGCTGGTGCGCGCCACTTTGGACCATATCAACCAAGGGGTGGCGATCTTTGATGCCAGCCAGCGGTTGGTGGGGTGGAATGCACGGCTGGGGGTTCTTTTGGCGCTGCCCATGGTACGCATGCGCGTCGGGGCCGAGTTTGATACCCTGTTCGATGGCCTTGCCCGCCAGTTCCGCTTTGGTGAGGGGATGACGACCGGGCGGCTGGCGGAGTGGGTCGATGGCCGCCGGGGCCGCCCGCCGCTGACCTTTGAGCTGCGCCGCGATCCGGGGCTGATCTTGGACGTCTTCGCGCAGGAAATGCCGGATAAGGGGTTTCTGTTCAGCTTTACCGATGTCACCGCCGAGCGTCGTGCGGTGGAGGATATGGCCCGCGCCAAGGAAACGCTCGAGGCGCGGGTGGTTGAGCGCACGCTCGACCTTGAAGACGCCTTGGCGCAGGCGGAACGGGCCAATGCCAGCCGCAGCCGTTTTGTCGCGGCGGCCAGCCACGATCTCTTGCAGCCCTTGTCGGCGGCAAAGCTGTTTCTGTCCTCGGTGCCTGATACCGATGTGCCCGCCCCCGTGGCCGAGGCCGTCGGCAAAGCGCAGAACGCGCTGCAATCGGTCGAGGGGATTTTGGCCGCCCTTTTGGATATTTCCCGGCTGGAATCTGGCAAGGCCGCGGTCACCTTGGCCCCGGTCCGCATGGGGCGGCTGTTGCGGCAATTGGCTGATGAGTTCACCCCGATGGCAGCGGCCAAGGGCTTGGGTCTGACCTTTCGCCCCTGCGAGGCGGTGGTGATTTCGGATGCAGGCTATCTGCGGCGCATCTTGCAAAACCTGATCGGCAATGCGGTGCGCTATACGGATCGGGGGCGGATTTTGGTGGCCGCCCGGCTGCGGGGCCGGATGCTGCGGCTGGAGGTTTGGGATACCGGGCCGGGCATCCCGGAAGATGAACAGGAAAACATCTTCAAGGAATTTCATCGGGTTGCCGCGCGGGCCAGTGCGTCTGAGGGCTTGGGGCTGGGCCTTGCGATCGTGGAGCGTGCGGCGGCGTTGCTTGGCCATCCCTTGGGGCTGTCCTCGCGTCCCGGCCAAGGCACGGTTTTTATGCTGCAAGTGCCGCTGGCTGATCCGGGCCTTGTGGCCGACCCTGTGGTGCTGCCGGGGTTGGTCAGCGGATCGGTCGAAGGCCGCATCGCGCTTTTGGTGGAGAACGATGCGGAACTGCGCCGCGCCATGGTGCTGCTTTTGGAAAAATGGGGCGTTGCGGTGATCGAGGCCGCGACCGGCGAGGAGGCTTTGACGCTGATTGACGATCTGGGCATCCTGCCGGACGCGGTGATTGCCGATCAGGCCTTGGGGGCGGGCATGACCGGGCTTGAGGTGCTGCGCCATTTGCACGCCCGGGCGCCGGGCTTGCCCGCGCGTCTGATTTCGGCCGACCGGGGCGAGGGGTTGGCCGAGGCGGCCCGCGCCGCCGGGGTGGGGCTTTTGCGAAAACCGGTGGAGCCCGGCGCGCTGCGTGCCTTCCTTGCCGCGACTGCACCTACGACCAAGGGACCATAGCGCGCCCCGGTCTCGCGCCCTAGTCTTGGCGCGGAGTGAGGAGCCATGTGATGCAACTGTCCGATGTGAAAACCATCAAGGCCAGCCCTGAAACTGTCTGGGCGGCTATCCTGAACCCCGAAGTGCTGAAACTCTGCGTGCCGGGATGCGAAAGCATGACCGGCAGCGTCGAAGACGGGTTTGAAGCCACCGTCAAACAAAAGATCGGCCCGGTCAGCGCCAGTTTTTCGGGCGTGGTGAAACTGTCCGACATTGACCCCGGCCGTGGCGTGACCATCACCGGCGAAGGCAAGGGCGGCGCTGCCGGCTTTGCCAAGGGCGGCGCCAAGGTACGGCTGACCCCGGTCGAGGGCGGCACCGAACTGGCCTATGAGGTTGATGCCTCGGTCGGCGGCAAAATCGCCCAGCTGGGCAGCCGGTTGATCGACGGCTTTGCCAAGAAGATGGCCGATGAATTCTTTACCCGCTTTCAAGATGCGCTCGAAGGCCGGGAGGAGGGCGAGAGCGATGAGGAGACCAACACCGAAGATGCCCCGAAGAAGGGCTGGTTCAAGCGCATGATCGGCGCTTGAGACCAACGGATTACCCCAACACCACTACCCAGGAATTTCCAAGGGAGGAAACCCATGACGCAAGTCAGTATGACCGTGAACGGCAAATCCGTTTCGGCCGAGGTCGAGGGCCGGACGCTGCTGGTGCAGTTTCTGCGCGAAGGGCTTGGCCTGACCGGCACCCATGTCGGATGTGATACCAGCCAATGCGGCGCTTGCGTCGTGCATGTGGACGGCAAGCCGGTGAAATCCTGCACCGTCTTTGCGATGGATGTCGCGGGATCTTCGGTGAAAACCATCGAAGGCATGGCGAACCCCGATGGCTCGCTCGGTCCGCTGCAGCAGGCGTTTCAGGATCATCACGGGCTGCAATGCGGGTTCTGCACGCCGGGTATGGTGATGTCGTCGGCGGCCCTCTTGGCCGAAAATCCCAAACCGACAGAGGCTGACGTGCGCCATTACCTTGAAGGCAACATCTGCCGCTGCACGGGCTATCACAACATCATCAAAGCGGTGCTGTCGGCCTCTGGCCAGACGGTTGCGGCGGAATAAGGGGGGATCATCATGCCAAAAGATCACGGTATCGGCGCGTCTTCCAAGCGCCGCGAAGATGTCCGCTTCCTGACGGGTCGCGGGGTTTACACCGATGACATGAACCTGCACGGCCAGACCTATGCGGTCTTTGTGCGATCTACCGTTGCCCATGGCCGGATCAAATCGGTCGGCACCGAAGCGGCGTCGAAGATGCCGGGCGTGCTGGCGATTTTCACCGGCGAGGATTTCAAGGATGTTGGCGGCAACCCGGCGGGTTGGCTTATCAACAGCCGCGATGGCACCCCGATGCGCGAACCCAAGCGCCCGGTCTTGGCCCATGGCAAAGTGCGCCATGTGGGCGACGCCTATGCGGCGGTGATTGCCGAAACCTACCAGCAGGCCAAGGATGCGGCCCAGCAGGTGGCTGACGACACCGACATCGAAGACCTGCCCGCGATTGTCGATATGCGCGCCGCCTTGGCCGATGCATCGAACCGCGTGCATGACGAGATTCCCGACAACCAGTGCTATGACTGGGGCTGGATCGAAGACAACCGCGCCGCGGTTGAGGCCGCGTTCAAGGCGGCTCCACATGTCACCTCGCTGGAGCTGGTGAACAACCGTCTCATCCCGAATGCCATGGAGCCGCGCGCCAGCATTGGGGAGTATTTCCCCGGGACCGGGGATTATAAGCTGACGACGACCAGCCAGAACCCCCACCTGACCCGGCTTCTGGTGGCGGCCTTCGTGCTCGGGATTCCGGAAAACAAGCTGACGGTCGTGGCCCCCGATGTGGGTGGCGGGTTCGGCTCGAAGATCTATCACTACGGCGAAGAGGCCTTGGTGCTGGCGGCGGCCAAGAAACTGGCCCGTCCGGTGCGTTGGACGGCGGAACGGTCTGAGAGCTTCCTGTCGGATGCGCATGGCCGCGACCATGTGACAAAGATTGAACTGGCCTGCGACAAGGAAGGCAATTTCCTCGCCTTCCGTACGGAAACCATGGCCAACGTCGGGGCATATCTGTCGAACTTTGCCACGGTGACGCCGACCTTCCTGCACGGCACGCTGATGGCTGGGCCTTACAAGGTGCCCCATGTCTATGTGAATGTGAAAACCGTATTCACCAATACGGCTCCGGTCGACGCCTACCGTGGCGCGGGCCGCCCAGAGGCGACCTATTCCTTGGAGCGCGTGATCGACAAGATGTGCCGCGAGTTGGGTCTTGATCCGTTCGAGGTGCGGCGCAAGAACTTCCTGACCACGGACATGTTCCCCTACACCACGCCCGTCGGGCTGGTTTACGACACCGGCAATTACCATGCGACCTTGGACAAGGCGATGGAAATGGCCGATGTTTCGGGCTTTGCCAAACGCCGCGCGGACAGTGCCAAGCGCGGCAAACTACGCGGCATGGGGCTTTCCACCTGGATTGAGGCCTGCGGCATTGCGCCCAGCCATCTCGTCGGCATCCTTGGCGCGCGGGTTGGTCTTTATGACGCGGCGACCGTGCGGGTGAACGCGACCGGCAATATCTCGGTCATGGTCGGCGCGCATAGCCACGGGCAGGGGCATGAAACCGTCTTTGCCCAGATCGTGTCTGAGAAATTGGGCGTGCCGGAATCGTCGGTGGAAATCGTACACGGCGATACGTCAAAGATCCCGTTCGGCATGGGCTCTTACGGCTCGCGCTCTTTGGCGGTTTGCGGCGTGGCCATGACCAAGGCCATCGACAAGATCGTCGCCAAGGGCAAGAAGATTGCCGCCCATATGCTGGAAGCGGCAGAGGGCGACATCACCTTTGAGGATGGCAAGTTCAGCGTCGCGGGCACCGACAAGGCCAAGACCTTTGGCGAGATCGCCTTCTCGGCCTACGTTCCGCACAACTACCCCTTGGAAACGCTGGAACCGGGGCTGGAGGAAACCGCCTTCTACGATCCGGCCAACTTCACCTATCCCGCAGGTGCCTATATCTGCGAGGTCGAGTTGGATGAAGACACCGGCAAGGTGGATGTGGTCGCCTTCCACTGTGCAGATGACTTCGGCAATGTGATGAACCCGATGATCGTGGAAGGTCAGGTTCATGGCGGCGTGGGGCAGGGCATCGGGCAGGCCCTGTTGGAAAGCACCACCTATGATGAGAACGGCCAGCTTCTGACCGGGTCTTACATGGATTACGCCATGCCGCGGGCCGAGGATGTGCCGTTTTACAACGTCGACTACTCCTGCCAGACCGCCTGCACCCATAACCCCTTGGGCGTGAAGGGCTGCGGCGAGGCGGGGGCCATTGGTTCGCCGCCGGCGGTGGTGAACGCGGTGTTGGATGCGCTGAATTCCGGCGGGCATAAGATTGCCCATATAGACATGCCCGTCTCGCCCGGTCGGGTGTGGCAGGCGATCAACGGCTAAGGGAAGGAAAAGCCATGCATAATTTCGATTTCGCTAAGCCTTCCTCGATTGCCGAGGCGGCGAAACTTCTGGGCTCCGATGGCGCGCAGGCGCTGTCGGGGGGCCAGACCCTGATGCCGACCATGAAGCAGCGCCTTGCCGCCCCTTCGGTTCTGGTATCCCTGACCGGGATTGCCGAGATGAAGGGCGTCTGCCGGGGCGATGGCGGGCTGCATATCGGGGCGGCGACGCCGCATGCGGTTGTCGCGAAAGAGGCGGCGGCGCATTACCCCGCGCTCGCCGCTTTGGCAGGGGGGATTGGCGATCCGGCGGTACGCTCGCGCGGGACCATCGGCGGTTCGATTGCCAACAATGATCCCTCGGCCTGCTATCCCTCGGCGGTGCTGGCCAGCGCAGCCACGGTGGTGACGAACAAGCGCAAGATCGCGGCGGATGATTTCTTTCAGGGTATGTTCTCGACAGCGCTGGACGAGGGCGAGTTCGTCATCGAGGTGCGTTTGCCGATCCCGCTGCGTGCCGCCTATGTGAAGTTCAACCAACCCGCCAGCCGTTTCGCCTTGACCGGGGTCTTCGTGGCCCAGTTCAAGGATGGCGTGCGGGTGGCCGTCACCGGGGCGTCGAACAATGGCGTCTTCCGCTGGTCTGAGGCCGAGGCGGCGCTGTCGAAATCCTTTACCGCCGAGGCCCTGCAGGGCCTGACGGTCGATGATGGCGACATGATCTCTGACCTGCACGGCACGGCAGCCTATCGCGCCAATCTGGTCAAGGTTTTGACCGGGCGCGCCGTCACCGCCGCGGCCTGAGCCTTTTGCCAAAACACGATGGCCCCGGCATGTCCGGGGCCTTTGTCATTTTCCTGTCACGCCATCACAGCATTCTGCCGCATATCGGGGTCTTGCCTTCAAGCAAACCCAAGATATAGTTAAAGACAGGAATGCCGATATGACGGGGAACCCTCGGACGATGGACGGCGATTTCAGAAGCCATTTTGTGCGCGATCCGGCAGCGCTGCGGCAGTTTCCCGCGCTGGTTCTTAATGCCGATTATCGACCGCTGTCTTATTACCCGCTCAGTCTTTGGCCTTGGCAAGAGGCGATCAAGGCGGCGGTGCTGGACCGGGTGCAGATTGTCGCGGAATATGACCAAGTGGTCCGCAGCCAAAGGCAAGATTTCCGCATACCCTCGGTCGTTGTGCTGAAAGACTATGTAAAACCCCAAAAGCGCGTGGCCTTCACGCGCTTTAATCTTTTTCTGCGGGACGAATTCTGCTGCCAATATTGCGGGTCGAGGGGCGATCTGACCTTTGACCATGTGGTGCCGCGCGCGCGGGGCGGGATCACGTCATGGGAAAACGTCGTGGCGGCCTGCAGCCCGTGCAACCTGCGCAAAGGGTCGAAAACGCTGAAGCAATCGGGGCTTTCCTTGCATCGCGCGCCCCGCCAGCCAACGCCGATAGAGATGCAGGGCCACGGACGGCGCTTTCCGCCAAACCATCTGCACGAAAGCTGGATGGATTATCTTTACTGGGATGCCGAATTGGAGGCATAACGCGCTGTTAGCCCGGCGCCTTCGACGTCTCGTCAGGCACCCAAATGACGCGCGACGAAGTCGACGAGGAGACATCCATTGGTTCCAATTGACGTAGCAGCCATCAATCTGTCCATCGCGCTGGCCTGCGGGGCAGTGATCGGATCCGAGCGGCAGGTTCGCCAACGCATGGCCGGCTTGCGGACCAATGCGCTGGTCGCCTTGGGTGCAGCTGGCTTTGTGATCTTTTCGCAATTGGTCCCGAATGAGGTCTCACCGACCCGTGTCGCCGCGCAGGTGGTGTCGGGCATCGGTTTTCTTGGGGCGGGAATCATCTTTCGCGACGGCTTCAACGTGCATGGCCTGAATACGGCGGCTACGCTGTGGTGCGCTGCGGCTGTCGGGTTGGTGGCGGGGATCGGGGCCTGGCCGTTCGCGTTGTTGCTGACAGCCTGCGTCGTCTTTGTGAACCTTGGCCTTCGCCCCTTGGTCAAATTCCTGAAAAAGCACACCAAAGCCGGGGTGCAGATTGGCCGGTCTTTCCGGGTTGATCTGACCTCTGCAGCGGCGGACGAGGCGGCAATGCGCGCACTGCTGCTGCGCCATCTGCCGCTTTATGGCCTGCACATGTCGGAACTTTCCGCCAAAGCCACAGAGGCCGAGGTGACGCTGACCGCCGTTGTGCATGGCGAGGCCCTGACCGACATGGCGATTGAACAGGCCATCGCGCGTTTGGGTGCCGAACCCGGTATCCGCCGTTTGGCGTGGGTCGCGGTGGACGAAGGGTAGGGGCGGCATGTTGCGGCAACGCAAGCAATGCTAGACAAGCCCGCGTGACGGGGGTAAAAGATCTCCGTTAGCGCTAACATAATCAGCAGGACACAAGCATGGCTCCGCGCGTCATACCCGTTGACCCCTTTGATCTGGTGATCTTTGGCGGCACCGGCGATCTTGCCCGCCGCAAGATCTTGCCGGGGCTTTACCGGCGTTTTCAGGCCGGCCAAATGACCGGCGAAGGCCGCATCATTGGCGCCGCCCGGGCCGAGTTGACCGATGACAGCTTTCGCGCCTTTGTCCGCGAAGCGGTGGAGGAGTTCATTCCCGCCGCGCGCCGTGACGAGGCCAGCCTTGCCGAGTTTTTGAAGCATATCCAATATGTGGCCATTGACGCCAAGGGCGAGGGCGGCTGGCCGCAGCTGAAATCCCTGATGCGCGACAGCGTGGTGCGGGCCTTCTATTTCTCGGTCGCGCCATCGCTCTTTGGCGATCTTGCCGAACGTCTGCACGCCCATGGCATTGCCGATGCCCAATCGCGCATCGTGGTGGAAAAGCCCTTTGGCCGCGATCTGGAAACGGCGCGGGCGCTGAACGCGGTTCTGGCCCAGCACTTCTCGGAAGCGCAGATTTACCGGATCGACCACTACCTTGGCAAAGAAACCGTGCAGAATCTGATGGCGGTGCGCTTTGCCAATATCCTGTTCGAACCCTTGTGGAAGGCCGAATATATCGACCACGTGCAGATTACCGTGGCCGAAACCGTTTCGGTCGATGGGCGCGGGGCCTATTACGACAAATCGGGCGCGATGCGCGATATGGTGCAAAATCACCTGATGCAGCTGTTGTGCCTCATCGCGATGGAGCCGCCCTATCACTTTGACCCCGACGCGGTTCGGGATGAAAAGCTGAAGGTGATCCGTGCCTTGGACCCGGTTCAGCCCGAAGACATCGTGCGCGGCCAGTACCGCGCGACAAAGGGCGGCGATGCGTACACCGATCATGCCGAAAATGCAGAGTCCCGCACCGAAAGCTATATCGCGCTGAAGGCGCATATCTCGAACTGGCGCTGGAAGGGGACACCGTTCTATCTGCGCACGGGTAAGAAACTGCGCGCCCGCTCGTCCGAGATTGCCATCACCTTCAAAGAGCCGCCGCATTCGATTTTTGACGATGAACGCGGCTGGCGCGAAAATGTGCTGGTGATCCGGCTTCAGCCCAATGAGGGCATGAACCTGATGGTGATGATCAAGGAACCCGGTCCGGGCGGTATGCGTTTGATGCAGGTGCCGCTCGACATGTCCTTTGCCGAAACCGTGGGGGCCGATCTTGACGATGTTCCAGATGCCTATGAGCGGCTGATCATGGATGTGATCCGCGGCAACCAGACACTGTTCATGCGCGGCGACGAGGTGGAGGCTGCTTGGGCCTGGGCCGATCCGATCATTCAGGGGTGGGAGGGCACCTCGGACAAGCCGCAGCTTTATGATGCGGGGTCGTCGGGGCCGGAAGACGCCTTGATGCTGATGCATCGCGACGGGCGGCGCTGGCGCGACATTCGGGAGTAAGGCCATGGAGCTGATCGAATACCCTGATCGCGAGGCGCTGGCCCTTGGGCTTGCGGGGCGGCTGGCCTCGGAATTGGCTGAGACGGTGCGGATGCAGGGCGCCGCGTCGTTTTCGGTGCCGGGCGGCAGCACGCCGGGGCCGGTGTTTGACACGTTGTCAGGGATCGACCTGCCGTGGGACCATATTGCCGTATTTCTGAACGATGAACGGTGGGTGCCCGAAGACAGCCCGCGGTCCAACACCCGGCTGTTGCGCGAACGGCTGTTGCGGGGGCCAGCGCATCGCGCACGCCTCGTGCCGCTTTACGCCCCGGCTGCGGCCCCCGAACCGATGCTGCAGGCGCTGGCCGATGGCCTTGCGCCCCATCTGCCCATCTCGGTCCTGCTGTTGGGGATGGGGGCGGACATGCACACGGCAAGCCTGTTCCCCGGCGCCGATCATTTGGCGGAGGCGCTCGCCGCCGATGCACCGCCCCTGATGGCGCTGCGCGCCGAGACCGCGGGCGAGCCGCGGATCACGCTGACCGCGCGCGTGCTGCGCGATGCTATGCATATCCATATTCTCATCACCGGGCAGGACAAGCGCGAGGCTCTGGCGCGCGCACAAACCCTGCCCCCGGAACTGGCCCCGGTGCGGGCGGTTCTTGACCACGCAACCGTGCATTGGGCGGAGTAAGCCTTGACGAACAAATGGCAAGGTCTGAGCGACCATCACGCCGCGGGCGCCCCCCGCATCCTTGATCTTTTCGCGGCAGACCCTGCACGCGCACAGCGTTTTTCGGCAAGCGCGGATGGTATGCTGTTTGACTATGCCAAGACCGGCATTGATGACCGGGCAAAGGCACTGCTGTTGGATCTGGCCCGCGTTTCGGGGGTTGCGGAAAAGCGTGCCGCGATGTTCGGGGGCGACAAGATCAACGACACCGAAGGCCGGGCCGTGTTGCACACCGCCTTGCGCGCCGATGACGCGGCGGTCATTCGCGTTGAGGGTGCCGATGTGATGCCCGACATCCGCGCTACCCGCGCCCGGATGGCCGCTTTTGCCGAAGATATCCGCGCCGGGCGCTTTAAGGGGCAGGGTGGTCGCATCACCGATGTGGTGAACATCGGCATTGGCGGGTCTGACCTTGGCCCGGCCATGGCGACGCTGGCGCTGGCCCCGTTCCACGATGGGCCGGCGGTGCATTTCGTCTCGAATGTGGATGGGGCGCATATCGCCGACACGCTGCGCGGTCTGAACCCTGAAACCACGCTGGTGATCGTCGCCTCCAAGACCTTTACCACGATTGAAACCATGACAAATGCCGATACCGCAAAGGCATGGATGGCGGATCTCGTGGCCAAGCCGGCAGCGCAATTCGCAGCCGTCTCGACCGCAGCAGAGAAGACGGCCGCCTATGGCATTGATCCGGAACGTGTTTTCGGCTTTGAGGATTGGGTCGGTGGGCGCTATTCGATGTGGGGGCCGATTGGTCTTTCCCTGATGATCGCCATTGGCCCCAGGGCCTTTGATGAATTTCTGGCCGGGGGCCGGGCGATGGATCACCATTTCCTGACCGCTGATTTCGATCAGAACCTGCCCGTGTTGCTGGCGCTTGTTGGCATCTGGCACAACCAGATCTGCAGCCATGCCACCCGCGCCGTGCTGCCCTATGACCAGCGGCTGTCCCGGCTTCCGGCCTACCTGCAACAGCTGGAAATGGAGAGCAACGGCAAGCGCGTGGCCCTCGACGGGTCTGACCTGCCCACCCATTCCGGCCCGGTGGTCTGGGGCGAGCCCGGCACCAATGGCCAGCACGCCTTTTATCAGCTGATCCACCAAGGTACCCGCGTGGTGCCTTGCGAATTCCTTGTGGCGCAACATGGCCATGAGCCGGCGCTGGCCCACCAGCACCTGCTTTTGGTGTCAAATTGCCTCGCCCAATCCGAAGCGTTGATGCGCGGCCGCAGTCTTGAGGAAGCCCGCGCCATCATGGTCAAAAAGGGCCTGACTGGGCCTGAGTTGGAGCGGCAAGCCCGCCACCGTGTCTTCCCGGGCAACCGCCCGTCAACGACGCTTGCCTATCGGCAACTGACCCCCTTCACCCTTGGCCAGATCATCGCGCTTTATGAACACCGGGTCTTTGTCGAAGGTGTCATTCTCGGCCTGAACCCCTATGACCAATGGGGCGTGGAGCTGGGCAAGGAGCTGGCGCTGGCGCTGCAGCCGGTGCTGGAAGGCAAGGCGGGCACGACCGGCAAAGACGGCTCAACCGCGGCACTGGTCGCCTTTCTCAGAGCATGAAAAAAGGGGGCCAACGCGGCCCCCTTTGATTTTGTACCGTATGGTCGCTTACTTCAGCGCGGCGGTCACGATGACCTCGACCTTGTATTCCGGGGTCGCCAATTTGGCCTCGCCGGTGGCGCGGGCGGGGGTGTGGCCTGCGGGAACCCAAGCGTCCCAGACCTTGTTCATTTCGGCAAAGGTGGAAATGTCGGACAGCCAGATCTGCGTCGACAGGATGCGGGTCTTGTCGGTGCCAGCCTCGGCCAGGATGCGGTCGACTTCGGCCAGACAGGTGCGGGTCTGTGCCTCGACGCTTTCGCCCGGGTTGCCGACCTGACCGGCCAGCCAGATGATGCCGTTGTAGCACACGCCTTCAGACATGCGGGCGCCAACGCCGATACGCTTGATTTCATTCGCCATGGGAAAGCTCCGTTCACGGGTTGCGGATGGATGGGTCTTGCTAGCCCGGCGCGGGGCAAAAGGAAAGCCGCTTGGCGGGTGTCCGGTGGGTGTGCTGCCATCGGCGAGGTTTCGCCGTCGGCGGAAACCCGCGCTTGGTCATCCCGCGCTGCCGTGGCAAGGACGGCACGTGTTAACAATGCCGGACCCGTTCTGATGACTGCAAAGCCGTTGATCCTTGCCCTTGCCGCCCTTATGGCGACCGCTCCTATTGCAGCGTATGCCGAAGCCCCCGCACCGGTACAGGATCAGCAGATCGTCTATGCCTCTCCGGCAAAAAAGCCGCTCTTTGGCTTTTTCGGCCCGAAAACCAAGGCCGAAAAGACCGCCCTGCGTGCTGAACGTGCGGCCAAGCGGGTGAAACCGGGCCATGGGCAATCAGCTTCGGCCGGCGACGCCGCCCGCGCCGAAGTGAAAGAAGCCGTCGCCGAGGCCATCGAAAACCGTCCCAAGGGGCGCTTGTGGTGCGTGCCCTTCGCCCGCGCCGTTTCGGGGGTGGAGATCAAGGGCAATGCCAAAACCTGGTGGGGACAAGCCAAGGGCGTTTATGCGCGTGGCCACGAACCACAGGTCGGTGCCGTCATGGCCTTTGCCGCCAGCCGCGCCATGCCCAAGGGCCATGTCGCCGTGGTCTCCAAAGTCGTCTCCGAGCGGGCGATCCTGATCGATCAGGCCAATTGGGAGCGCAACCGCGTGACGCAAGACACGCTGGTCGTCGACGTCTCGGCCAAAGGCGACTGGTCTGCCGTCAAGGTCGCAAACGCCGGCGGCACGCTTGGCCGGGTGAACCCCATCAACGGCTTCATCTACAACTGACAACCGCAGCATACGCACCACAGCGCGCAGGGGCACCTTGCGCGCTTTTTGTTGGGATCATGGCAAGAGGGGGGATGGAGCGGGTGAAGGGAATCGAACCCTCGTATTCAGCTTGGGAAGCTGCTGCTCTACCATTGAGCTACACCCGCAACGCTGCCTGACCTAAGCCAAGGGGCGCGGCGCGTCAAGACGGCTTGGTTGGAATTCAGGGGGTCCGCAAGAAGCGGGCGGCCTCGTTCCAGACCGTGGTTCCTTCGATCTCGCCGGGGGCATCGGCCACGCCATGCAGCGCGCCTGCCCACGTCATGCCCAGCCATTCGACACTGCGGCGCACCATGGCCTCGGCTTGGGTGGGCACCGAGGGATCCGGGTCGGCGCGGGCGGTGATGAGGTAACAGCGCTTGCCACGCAAGCCGTCCAGCAGCCGCAATTCTGGCACATCCAGCCAGCCCGACAGATGCGACAGCGTCAGATGCAAGGGGGCCGGGAAGGCATACCAGTAGATCGGCGCGACAAAGACCAGATCCGTGGCCAGCATGATCTGGCCAAACACATCGCCCAGACGCCCCATCGGCACGCCCGGATGACCGGGCCGCAGATCGCGGAAGGCGGGCAGGGCGGGGGCGTTCAGATCTAGCCAATGCACCTTTGCGGTATCGGGCAGGGCCTCTGCGGCATGGGCTGCAAGGCGGCGGCTGTTGCTGCCGTTGCGGGGGGATGCGGTAAGAAACAGGATGCGCCGGGACATGGGCGCAGAAAACCATGCGGGGCGCGCAAGGAAAAGGGGCCGGGCGCAAATTTTGCCCGGCCCCGGATGCAGGATTAGCTGGCAGGCAGCAAGACTGTGTCGATCACATGGATCACGCCGTTCTTTTGCAGAACATCGGCGATGGTCACCGTGGCGACATTGCCCTGACCGTCCTTGATCTTGACCATCTCGCCTTCGACCATGGCGGTGAACTCGCAGCCGCCCACGGTCTTGATCGTGTGCATGCCGCCATCATCGGCGACCATCTTGGTGACATCGGCCGCCAGCGCCTTGGCCCCCACGACATGGCAGGTCAGGATCTTGGTCAGCTGATCCTTGTTCTCCGGCTTCAGCAGTGTCTCAACCGTGCCCGCGGGCAATTTGGCAAAGGCGTCATTGGTGGGGGCAAAGACGGTAAAGGGGCCGTCGCCGTTCAGCGTATCGACCAGACCCGCAGCCTTGACGGCGGCCACAAGCGTGGTGTGATCGGCCGAATTTACCGCGTTTTCCACGATGGTCTTGTCTTCATACATCGCCGCCCCGCCCACCATGGGGTTTTCGGCAAGGGCAAATGTGGCGGATCCCAGCAGGGCCAGGGCAGCAAGACGGATTTTCATGAATATTCTCCCGTTGAACAAGCCGGGCCAATCCCGGTCAGGTACAAGAAATACGGGAGAGAGTTTCGCCCGGTTCACCCCACTCGCGCGGGCGTGACCGGGCGTGAGACTTTGTCAGCGACGGCGGCGGCGCCCGCCCTCGGCGCCCGAGCCTGCGGTGTTGAAGCTGACATCCGGCAGCGTCACCACGGTGGACAGTTCGGGGAAGGCGTCGACTGCGTTCGGAATGGCGCTGGCATTCACGAAATGCTCTTGGAAGCGAGGCTCGATGGCCGTTTCCACCTTGTGGATCTCATGCACGGTGGCCTCGATCGCATTGCGCGCTGCCACGTTGCACAGCGCAATCCGCGCGCCAGTGCCTGCGGCATTGCCGGCCGAAATCACCTTGTTCAACGGCACATCGGGGATCATGCCCAGAACCATGGCGTGCTTGGGGCTGATATGGGCGCCAAAAGCCCCGGCCAGCGTCACCTTGTCGACCTTTGCAACACCCATTTCATCCATCAAGAGCCGCGCCCCGGCATAAAGCGCCGCCTTGGCCAGCTGAATGGCGCGAATATCGCCTTGGGTGACCATGATCTTTGGCCCGCCCTCGGCGCTGGCGTCATGCAAGATATAGGAATGTGTCCGGCCCTCGGCCTGCAGGCGGGGGCTGCCCACCTGATCGGGCCCGCCGATCAAGCCGCCCTGATCCACAATGCCAGCCATCCGCATCTCGGCCACAGCCTCGATGATGCCCGACCCGCAAATCCCGGTGATGCCCGATCCTTTGGTTGCCTCGGCAAAGCCCGGATCGGTCGACCACAAATCGCTGCCAATCACCTTGAAGCGCGGTTCTTTGGTGACAGGATCAATCTCGACCCGCTCAATCGCGCCCGGTGCCGCACGCTGGCCCGAGGAAATCTGCGCGCCTTCAAAGGCCGGGCCCGTGGGGCTGGAGCAAGCCAAGACGCGCTTGGTATTGCCCAAAAGGATTTCGGCATTGGTGCCGACATCGACGATCAGGACCATCTCTTCGGATTTGCCCGGCTCTTCGGACAAGGCAACGGCGGCCGCATCGGCACCGACATGGCCTGCGATGCAGGGCAGCACATAGACCCGTGCGGCAGAGTTGATGTTCGACAGGTCCAGATCGCGCGCATCCAAAGACAGGCTTCCGCTGGTTGCCAAGGCAAAGGGCGCTTGCCCCAACTCGACCGGATCAATCCCAAGCAGCAGGTGATGCATGACCGGGTTGCAGACGAAAACCACCTCGTAGATCGATTTCACATCGATCTTGGCTTCGTCGGCGATCGAGGCGGCCAAGGCATTGATGGCCTCACGCACCGCGCGGGTCATCTCTACATCACCGCCGGGGTTCATCATCGCATAGCTGACCCGGCTCATCAGGTCTTCGCCAAAGCGGATTTGCGGGTTCATCAGACCCGACGAGGCCAGAACCGCCCCATCGCGCAGATCGCACAGGTGCGCGGCAATGGTGGTGGAGCCAAGGTCGATCGCAAGGCCATAAAGCCCGCCCTCATCAAAGCCCGGCTTCACATCCAGAATGCGCGGCCGCACATCATGGTTGCCCTTGTTCAGAACAACGGTGGCCTTCCACTCGCCCTTGCGCAGCAGCGGCTGCAAGCGCGCCATCAAATCCAGACCGGCCAAAGCA
>CALBSG010000155.1 GCA_937927675.1 uncultured Paracoccaceae bacterium
GCCTGTAGGCGTTCGACCAATGGTAATCCTTTGACGGAAACATGCCGATCAGATTGGCCGCGATCAGCCACAGGAACCCTGCGACAAAGGCCAAAGCGGCGTTCATTCTGGCAGCCCGAGCGAACGACCGAAGACCTTGAAGGCAAGATGGCGCAAGGGGCGGCGAAACATCGAGACGCAGGCAAAAAGCCCAAAAGCGGCCCAAAGCCAGCCATGGGTCACCGCGATCCAGACCAATAAGACGGGCGCAGCAGCCAAGAGCAAAAGGCCCGGGACCATCTGCGCCCGCATCGGCAAAAAGGCGGTCGCGGCCGCCCCCAGTACCCAAAGCCCACCCAGAGTAAGCGGTGTCACACGCGGGCCTCCGTCAGGCCGCCTGCCCCATCAGCTTGGCCTGCAGGCCGTTGGCCCAGGTTGAAATCGTGCCCGCGCCCAGACAGACCACCATATCGCCGGGCCGCGCCTGTTCGCGGACCAAGCGCGCCAGATCAGCCTCGTCGATCAGCGCACGGGCATGGCGATGGCCATGGCCGATCAACCCGGCCACCAGATCATCGCGGCTGGCCCCGGCGATCGGTTCTTCGCCTGCCGAATAGACCTCGGCGATGGCCACCACATCAGCTTCGTTGAAGCAGGTGCAGAAGTCTTCGAACAGGCTGGAAAGCCGGGTGTAGCGGTGGGGCTGATGGACCGCGATGATGCGCCCCTTGGTCGCCTGCCGCGCCGCCTTCAACACAGCGGCAATCTCCACCGGGTGATGGCCGTAATCGTCGATGATCGTCACACCATTCACCTCGCCCACCCGGGTAAAGCGGCGGTTGACGCCCGAGAAAGAGGCCAGCGCCTCGCGAATTTCTTCTTTCTTCATGCCCAGATGGCGGGCGACGGCGACCGCAGACAGCGCGTTCGACACGTTGTGGTCACCCGGCATCGGCAGGGTGCAACCTTCAATTTTCGAACCTTCTTCTTCATTCTGAAGCAGGATATCGAAGTATCCCACACCATTTTCGAACCGAAGGTTCACCGCCCGCACATCGGCCTGCGCATTGAAGCCAAAGGTCACCACGCGGCGATCGGTGACTTTACCGACCAGCGCCTGCACCTCGGGGTGATCGGTGCAGCAGACCGCCAAACCGTAAAACGGGATATTCGACACGAAATCGAGAAAGCCTTTGCGCAAGGCGTCAAAGCTGCCCCAATGCTCCATATGCTCGGGATCGATGTTGGTCACGATGGCGATGGTCGCGGGCAGTCGGTTGAACGACCCGTCGCTCTCATCCGCCTCGACCACCATCCACTCACCGGCCCCTGCCCGCGCGTTCGAGCCATAGGCGTGGATCACCCCGCCGTTGATCACGGTCGGATCGAAACCACCCTTGTCCAGCAGCGCCGCGACCATGGTCGTCGTCGTCGTCTTGCCATGGGTGCCCGCAATCGCGATGTTCGACCGCAGGCGCATCAGTTCGGCCAACATTTCGGCCCGGCGCACCACTGGCAGATTGCGGCGACGTGCCTCCTCCAACTCCGGGTTGCCCTTTTTGATGGCAGAGGAAATCACCACCACCGAAACGTCTTCGCCGATATTGGTCGCAGATTGCCCTTCGAAGAACCGCGCGCCCAGCTTCACCAGACGATCCGTGATTTTCGACGCCTTGGCATCCGACCCCTGCACCCGATAGCCAAGCGTGATCAGGACCTCGGCAATGCCCGACATGCCAATGCCGCCAATGCCCACAAAGTGGATCGGCCCCAATTCCAACGGCAATTTCGTGGCATTCATCGCGTCAACCCTTTCCTGCCAGTGCTTCGACCAGCGCAACAAGTCTAATGGTGGCGTCCGGGCGCCCCTGCCCCAAGGCCGCGCGCGCCATGTCTTCGGCACGCTGGGGCTGGCCCAGAATGGCGGTGATGTGCTGTGCCAAGCCCGCGGCGTCAAGCGCCGTTTCTGCGATCAGCACGGCCCCGCCAGCCTCAACCAGACCTTGTGCATTGGCGGTCTGATGGTCGTCGGTCGCGGCAGCAAACGGGATCAGCACCGAAGGCCGCCCGATCACCGAAATATCGGCAACAGATGAGGCGCCCGAACGGCTGATGACCAACTGCGCCTCGGACAGGCGACGCGGAATATCGGCAAAGAACGGCGCGATTTCGGCCATGATGCCAGCCTCGGCATAGGCTGCCACCACCCGGTCAAGATCTTCGGGCCGGGCCTGTTGGGCCACGCGCAAATGCTGACGGATATTTTCCGGAAGCTGTGCAATGGCCGCTGGCACCACATCCGACAGCACCCGCGCCCCTTGGCTGCCGCCGATCACCACCAGATCCATCGGATAGTCGCCCGGCGCGATATAGCCCGCGCCCGCGCGCTCCATCACCGCCGCGCGCACCGGATTTCCGGTATGCTCTCCCGTCACCCCGGACGGCAGGGCCGTGGGCCAAGTGCCGCAGGCCACCTTGTGAACCCGGCGGGCAAAAAGCTTGTTCACCCGACCGAGCACGCCATTTTGTTCATGGATCATCCGCGGCCGTCCGGTCAGGAACGCCGCCGTCAGCGCGGGAATGGTTGGATAGCCGCCAAAGCCCACCACAACTTCGGGCTTGTCGGCCAGCATCTTGGCAGCAGCACCCAGTATACCGCCCGCAATCTTGAACGGCACAGCCAGTTTGGCCAGCGCCCCCCCGCGCGCAAAGGTGCCAGAGCCAGAGACGACCACCTCAACCGCTTGGGGAAAACCACCCGCATAGCGCGCGCCGCGCGCATCCGTCGAAAGCTTGACCCGCCAGCCGCGTGCGATCATCGCCTCGGCAAGGGCTTGGGCCGGAAACATGTGCCCCCCCGTTCCCCCCGCCGCGATCAGCAGCAAAGGTGCGGTCATTTGCCTCTCCGGAAGATATCGCTCATCTCACCTTGCGGTCGCGAACGAGTCATGGCCAGAAGCATCCCCACCGTGATCCCGGCAGCAATCACCGACGAACCGCCATAGCTCACGAAGGGCAGCGTCATGCCTTTGGCCGGCAACAGACGAACGGCAACGCCCATATTGATCATCGCCTGCACCCCGAAGATGCACGCCAATCCGGTTCCCGCCAACCGGGTGAACGGATCGCGTTCCCGCGTCAGCCGATAGAGCGAGCGCACGGTGATCGCGCCATAAAGCGCGATGATGATCAGCACCAGGATCAGACCATATTCTTCGGCCGCAACCGCGATGATGAAATCGGTATGGGCGTCGGGAAGGGTCCATTTCACCTGCCCCTCGCCAACGCCAACCCCAAAGAAACCACCCTCTTGGATGGCGTTTGTGGCATAGCCAATCTGGCTGCGCGGATCGACATCAGAGGCCAGAAAGCCATTGATCCGGCGGGCAAAATGCTCGGACATATTGTAGGACACAAAGCCGCCGACGCCCACCAGCCCCAAAATGATGCCAATCAGAGCCATCGGCGCGCCCGCCACGAAATAGACCACGCTCCAGCCAAACAGCACCAGCATGGCCTGCCCGAAGTCGGGCTGCATCGCCAGAAAGCCGACGACCGTGAGCGCGATACCAAAGGAAATCAACTTGCCCGGCGGGCCGTTCAGATCTTGTGCCGCAGCCATCAGCCAGGCGGACAGGATGATGAAACCAGGTTTCAGGAATTCCGACGGCTGCACAGAGGCAAAGCCGAACGAGAACCAGCGCACCGCGCCTTTGCCAAAGTCAGTGCCAAAGATCGGCAACAAGACCAGCGCCAGAAACGACAGCAGAAACCCAACGACACCCACGCGTCGCACCATGTCGGGCGTCATCATCGACACACCGACCATCGCCGCCATCGCCACGCCCCCAAAGAACGCCTGCCGCTGCACATAATGATAAGGATCAAGCCCGTTGCGCTCTGCCAAAGGCACCGAGGCCGCAAGGCCCAGCAGCAGCCCGATGGCAAACAAAACCAAAATGGCGGTCATCGACCAGATGTCGATGGTCCGCCACCAACGAGGAAGGACCGGCTCGGCCACCCGGCCGGGCATGGAGCCATAGACCATCTCAGTCATGGAAAATCCGCCTGTTTTACGCCTGCTCGAAATGCGTCCGGGTTGTCCCCGGATCACAACATCTAGTCTAACGAATTGTCCGACGCTTTGCCAGTAGAAAGGCAAAAGCGGGTGCCATGGAATTGCGCCTTTGGAAATACTCCGCGGGGGAAGGCGGGATTGGCACAATCCCGCCGTGGGGGCGCGAAGCCCCCATCTTCCGCACCATTAAGGCGCGACATGCCTTTTTTTTCGGGCCTATTGGCCGATCAATGCCCTGACCCGTGCGGTGAAATCCTCACCGCGCTTTTCGAAATTCGGATACTGGTCGAAACTCGCCGCCGCCGGGGCCAGCAGAACCACCTCGCCCGGTTCCGCCTCGGCCGCGGCGCGGGCCACTGCGCGCTCCATCGTCTCGCAAATTTCATGCGGGGTTTGGCCGATTTGCAGCGCGAAATCGCGGGCAGAATGGCCAATCAGATAGGCCTTCACCACCGTGCCGAGGAAGGGCTCCACCCCATGCAGCCCACCATCCTTGCCCATGCCGCCCACGATCCAGCGGATCTTTTGAAAGGCTTGCAGCGCCTTCGCTGCGCTGTCCACGTTGGTGGCCTTGCTGTCATTGATAAAGCGCACCCCATCCTTTTCGCCGACCAACTGGCTGCGATGAGGCAGGCCCGCAAAGGACTGCAGCGCGCCTTCGATCAGCTTCGGCGCAAGGCCAAGACTGCGGCAGGCCGCATAGGCGGCACAAGCGTTCTGGTGGTTATGCGCGCCCGGCAGCCCCGCCACCGCACGCAGGTCAATCGAGGCCATCTGTTTGCCGCGCCGCCATTCCGCCAAGAACCCCTTGCGGGCAAAGACCGACCAGCCAAAGCCTTCCAGCTTTTGGCCCGATGAAATGCGGATCACCCGATCATCCCCCGGCCCCATGGCCAGCTGCCCGGCCAGAAACTGACCCTCCACCTCGTCCACCCCGATCACCGCGCGATCTGGCCCGCCTTCCGCAAACAGGCGGCGCTTGGCGGCGAAATAGCCCCCCAAGCCATTGTGGCGGTCCAGATGGTCGGGCGACAGGTTGGTGAAGACCGCCACATCCGGGGTCAGCGCGCGCGCCAGATCGGTCTGGTAACTGGACAGTTCCAGCACCACCACCTCGCCATCTTGGGCCGGGTCGATGGACAAGACCCCCTTGCCGATATTGCCCGCCATCTGGGTGGGGCGGCCTGCCACTTGCAAGATGTGATGGATCAGTGCGGTTGTGGTCGATTTCCCGTTGGAGCCGGTGATGCAGACCACTTTGGGGGTGGTTTCAAAATTGTCCCATTCGGGGCCAGCAAAGCTGCGAAAGAACAGACCAATATCATTGTCGACCGGGATACCCAGTTCAAGGGCGCGGGCAATCACCTTATTCGGCGTCGGATAAAGATGCGGGATGCCGGGCGAGGTGACAAGGCAGACCGCGTCGTCCAAAGCGCCATGTCGGCTCAGATCGGTGCAGGTGAACCCGGCCTCCTCGGCTTTTTGCCGCGCCTCGGGGCTGTCGTCCCAAAGCAAAGGCTCTGCCCCACCCGCCTGAAGCGCCGCGGCGGTCGCAAGACCCGACCGCCCCAGCCCCAGAACAGCAACCTTCTGGCCAGAAAATCCTTTGACGGGCAGCATGGGTATCTCCTTGGCAGTTTGGCCAAGGGGATAAGCCAAGCGAAAGGCCAAAGGAAGGGGCTTCGGCTTAGCGCACTTTCAGCGTGGCAAGCCCGACCATCGCCAAGATGAGCGAGATGATCCAGAACCGGATCACGATCTGCGGTTCGGCCCAGCCCTTCTTTTCGAAATGGTGGTGGATCGGCGCCATCAGAAACACCCGGCGGCCGGTGCGTTTGAAATACAGCACCTGAATGATGACACTCAGCGCCTCGACCACAAACAGGCCGCCGACAATGCCCAGCACGATTTCATGCTTGGTGCAGACCGCAATCGCGCCAAGGGCCCCCCCCAAGGCGAGCGCCCCGGTATCCCCCATGAAGACCGCAGCGGGCGGGGCGTTATACCACAAAAAGCCCAGACCAGCGCCGAACAGGGCTGCGGTGAAGATCAAGAGCTCCCCCGTACCGGGCACGAAATGGACGCCAAGGTATTCCGAGAAATTATAGTTGCCGACCACATAGGCGATCACGCCCAAGGTGGCGCCTGCGATCATCACCGGCATGATCGCCAGCCCGTCCAAGCCATCGGTCAGGTTCACCGCATTGGCGGCCCCCACGATGACGAACATGCCAAAGGGAATGAAGAAAACGGACAGGTTCAGCAACGCATCCTTGAAAAAGGGCAACGCCAGTTGGTTGGTCAGGGCCGTTGGGTGGAAACTTGCGGCCGCATAGCTGGCCAAGGCGGCAATCGCCAAACCCGCCAGCATCCGGACCTTGCCCGAAACGCCCTTGGTGTTCTGTTTGGTCACCTTGGCATAATCATCGGCAAAACCGATCAGGCCAAAGGCCAGCGTCACCAAAAGGGTAATCCAGACATAGGGGTTATCCAAACGCGCCCAGACCAGCGTGGAAAACACCAGCGCTGACAGGATCAAAAGCCCGCCCATGGTGGGCGTGCCGACCTTGGCCAGATGGCTTTGCGGGCCATCATCGCGGATTGGCTGGCCTTTGCCCTGCTTGCGGCGCAACAGGTCGATCAGCGGACGGCCAAACAGGAACCCAAAGATCAGCGCGGTGGCAAAGGCCATGCCCGCGCGGAAGGTGATGTAGCGGAAGAGGTTGAAAAAGTCCCCGCCATCCGAGAACTCTGTGAGCCAATAAAGCATTACGCCTCTCCCTTTGCCAGCGCGGCTGGTTGCCCCAGTTTGCGCAGCGCGTCAACCACAAGCGAAACCTTGATCCCTTTGGATCCCTTGATCAAAATGATGTCCCCCGCGTCGATCAGGCTGCGCGCACGGGGCAACAGTTCGGCCGCGGTTTCCACCCAATCGCCGCGTTGGGCGCGCGGCAGCAGGGCATGCAGCGCCTTCATGCGGGGACCAACGCAATGGATGGTGTCGACCGCCGCAAGGCCGGGGGTTTCGGCGATAGCGGCATGCAGCGCACTCTCGGTCGGCCCCAGTTCCAGCATATCGCCCAGAATGGCGATGCGGCGGCCCTTGGCCTTGGCCCCACGCCCATCTTCGGGGGTGGCTGCGATCAGCACCTCAAGACTGGCGCGCATCGAGGCGGGGTTGGCATTGAAGGCATCGTCGATCAGGTCAAAGGCGGTTTCATCGACCACATCCAGCACGATGCGTTCGCGGGTCCCGCGCCCGGCAGGGGGCAGCCAGCGGCCAAGGTCGGTGGCGGCGATGACTGGATCAAGGCCAAGCGCATCGGCCACGGCCAGCGCGCCAAGGCCATTAGCGGCAAAGTGGCGGCCGGGTGACATCACTTTGTAAAGAAATGGCTTTCCAGCACGATCAGCCTGCACGACTGTCGCTTCATTGCCGATTTGCACCTGCGCCATGCGATAGGTGGACCCGGCGATTTCGCCAAAGGTAAAGGTCTTGGCCCCGACCTCGGCGGCCTTGGCCATCAGAATATGCGACACTGGCAGGTCTGCGGGCAAAACCGCGACACCGCCCGGCTCCAACCCATCAACGATGGCGGCTTTTTCATGGGCGATGCCGTCAAGGCTGGCAAAGGCCTCCAGATGCGCCGGGGCCACGGTGGTGATCATCACCACATGCGGGCGCGCCAAACGGGCCAAGGGGGCAATCTCGCCCGGATGGTTCATGCCGATCTCAATCACGGCAAAATCGGCGTCCACGGGCATGCGGGCCAAGGTCAAGGGCACGCCCCAATGGTTGTTATAGCTGGCCTCGGCGGCATGCACGCGCCCCTGCCCGCCCAAGACCACGCGCAGCATTTCCTTGGTGGAGGTTTTGCCAACAGAACCGGTCACGCCGACCACGCGCGCAGTTGCCCGCGCACGGCCTGCGCGGCCCAGATCCTCGAGCGCCTTCGGCACATCGCCCACGACAAGCAGCGGGGCATCCGCAGAAAGCCCTTCGGGGATGCGGCTGACCAGCGCTGCGGCAGCCCCCTTGGCCAAGGCCGCTGCCACAAAGTCATGCCCATCGCGCACGTCTTTCAACGCCACAAACAGATCACCCGGTTGCAAGGTTCGGGTGTCGATGGAGACGCCCGTGGCCTGCCAATCCACGGTGGACCGGCCCCCCGTGGCGGCAACAGCATCGGCAGAGGTCCAAAGTGCGGCCATCAGATCACCCCATCCAAGGCGGCAACCGCAATGCTCGCCTGTTCTACATCGTCAAAGGGGTAAACCTGCCCCATGATGGTCTGACCCGTTTCATGACCCTTGCCCGCAATCAGCAACGCATCGCCCGGCCCCAGCGCATCAACACCACGCAAGATCGCCTCGGCGCGGTCGCCCACCTCGTTGGCATCCGGGCAGGCGGCAAGAATGGCGGCGCGAATGGCGGCGGGCTCTTCCGAGCGCGGGTTGTCATCGGTGACATAAAGCACATCGGCATAGGCGCGGGCGGCAGCCCCCATCAGCGGGCGCTTGGTGGTGTCACGATCCCCGCCTGCGCCAAAGACGATCACAATGCGCCCCATCACATGCGGGCGCAGCGCCTTGAGTGCTGTTTCAATCGCATCCGGCGTATGGGCATAGTCGACATAGACCGCCGCGCCGTTCTTCCGTGTCGCGGCCAGCTGCATCCGGCCGCGCACGCCTGTCAGTTGCGGCAGCACACCAAAGACATCGCGGGCGGCAGCCCCGGCGGCAATGGCCAGCCCGGCGGCGACAAGCACGTTTTCGGCCTGAAAACCGCCAACAAGGTTCAGGTGCAGTTGGAACGGCTCACCCTTCCAGTCAAAGCGCAGATCTTGCCCGGTGGCATCATAGCGCTGCCCGGTGATGCGCAGCTCGGCCAAGGGATCGCGGCCAATCGCCAGCGTCTTCAGGCCCCGCTCCTCGGCCAAGGCCAGCATCTCGGCCCCGCCTGCCCCGTTCAGGTTCACCACTGCAGCGGCTTCTTCGGGCAAAAGACGGGTGAAAAGACCCGCCTTCGCCTCGGCATAGGCCTCCATCGTGTGGTGATAATCGAGGTGATCTTGCGTCAGGTTGGTAAAACCACCCGCGACAAGCCGCACCCCATCAAGGCGGCGCTGGTCCAACCCGTGGCTGGAGGCCTCCATCGCGGCATGGGTCACGCCTGCGGCGGCGGCGTCGGCCAGCATGGCCTGCAAAGTGATCGGGTCTGGGGTTGTATGCGCAGAGGGTGCCTCCCACGCGCCTTCAACACCGGTGGTGCCGATGTTGATCGCCGCATGCCCCAGCGCCATCCAGATTTGCCGGGTAAAGGTCGCAACCGAGGTTTTGCCATTGGTGCCGGTGACAGCAACCATGGTGGCAGGCTGCGCGCCAAACCACAGGGCCGCAGCATAGGCCAAAGCCTCACGCGGGTCATGGGCGATGACAAGCGCAGCCGCACTGCCTTCCAAGGCTTCAGCCGCCAGCTTTGCGCCTTCGGCATCGGTCAGAATGGCGGCCGCCCCCATGCGCAAGGCCGGCCCGATGAATTCCGCCCCATGCCAGCGCGCACCGGGAAGGGCTGCAAACAACATGCCGTCTTTCACCGCGCGGCTGTCAACGGTCAGGCCGGACACCAAAGGATCGCGCCCGGCCCGTGCGGTAAGGCCCAGTTCGGAAAGATGTTTTTCTGCCGCCGTGCCCGCTGCGCTGCCCGCCATGTTGCCCCCAGATCTATTGTTTGACGGCAGTTAGCCCATCAACGGGTTGCGGTGCAATGGCCGGGTGCATCCCCAAAAGCGGCGCAGTGCGGCGCACGATTTCCGCCGCGACGGGCACGGCCGTCCAGCCAGCGGTGCGGCGCACTTCGGGGCCGGTGCGGTCAATCGGTTCGTCCAGCGTCACCACCAGAACATATTTCGGCGCTTCGGCGGGAAAGACCGAGGCAAAGGTGTTCACGACCTTATCCTCGTAATACCCGCCCCCGCGACGCGGCTTGTCGGCCGTGCCGGTTTTGCCCGCAATCGCGTATTCATCCATCTTTGCCATCGAGGCGGTGCCATCGGTCACCACGCGACGCAACATCATCACGGAATCCTTCGCGACCTGTTCCGACAGCACCCTTGGGCCGATTTCCGGCGTGGTGTGATGCAACAGGGTCGGCTTTACCAAAGTCCCGCCATTGGCAATCGTGGCATAGGCAGCGGCAAGGTTCAGCGGGCTGGATGACATGCCATGCCCGAAGGACGCCATCACCGTGACCACATCAGGCCATTTCTTTGGCACCAGCGGCCGGGCGCCCTTGGCTTCGACCAATTCGATCGGCGAGGCATCCAGAAGACCCAGCGATTTCAGGAACGGCTTTTGCCGTTCGCCCCCGATCATCAGCGCGATATGGCCGGTGCCGATGTTCGACGACACCTCGATCACCTCGGTCACCGTTTTGGTCGGGCCATAGTTGTGATTGTCAAACTCGGAAAACCGTTTGCGCCCAACGCTCAGGCTTTGGGTGTTGATCGGGGTGTCAGGCGTCACAAGCCCAAGTTCCATCGCCTGCGCCGCGGCAAAGATCTTGAAGGTGGAGCCAAGCTCGTACACCCCCTGAACCGCGCGGTTGAACAGCGGGCTGTCGCCCGGTTCGGCATTGGGATCAGCCAAGGGGTTCGGGCGGTCATTGGGGTCAAAGGCCGGGTAAGAGGCCAGCGCCGCAATCTCGCCGGTATGCACATCCATCAGGATCGCGGCACCGCCCTTGGCCTCATATTGCATGACGCCGGTGTGCAGCACCTCTTCCAAGGTGGCCTGCACCGTCAGGTCAAGCGACAGTTCCAGCGGTGTCCCGGCCTGCGCCGGATCCCGCAAGCGGACGTCCAGCGCCTTTTCAATCCCGGCCGTGCCGATCACCTCGGCGGAATCCACCCCCTCGGCCCCGAAAGATGCCCCCCCCAGAACATGGGCGGCCAACGAGCCGTTCGGATAAAGCCGCATCTCGCGCGGACCAAAAAGCAGGCCCGGATCGCCGATGTTATGCACCGCTTGCATCTGTTCGGGCGACATCACCTTGCGCACCCAAAGGAAGCTGCGCCCGTCGGTAAAGCGGCGCTCTAGCGTCGGGCCGTCGAGTTCGGGGAAGATCGCCGCCAATTCGCGGGCGACACGGGCCGGATCGATCAGATCCTTGGTCTGCACATAAAGCGCATGGGTCAACATATTGGTGGCCAGCACCCGGCCATTGCGATCTACGATATCGGCCCGTCCTTGGGCGATATTGGTCGCCGCACCCGCGCTGCGCGGCTCCATCGGCTCTGACGCCGACAGCATGCCCATCCGGGCCCCCACCAGCGTGAACGCAGAAAAGAAGCACATGCAAAGGAACAAGAGCCGCAACTGGGCACGCCCCCGGGCCTTGTCGCGCATCACCTCGTGGCGCTGACGCAGATTCTCGCGCTCAATCGTGTCGGGGTTCGCCCCCGACGCACGGGCATGCAGGATGCGGGCAAGCGGGCGAAGCGGCGTGCGGATCATGGGGTTTGCACCTCGGGGTCGGCATTGAGCGTGCCAGCTGTGTCCATCGGCTGGTCGATGCCAAGCCCGGATACCCCATCGGACACCCCATCTGCAATCGACGGCGGCGGCGGATAGGCCACATCGGCCGCACGGCCAAACTGGTGCGGCTCCATCGGCAACAGGCCCAGCCGGTCAAAGTTCAGCACGGCAAGATCACGCAGCCGCTCTGGCCGATTCAGATAGGCCCATTCGGCGCGCTGGATCGCCAGCGATTCATGCAGATTGGCGATATCGTCTTGCAAGGACGCCACTTCGCGCAAGGCGGCTTGGGTGGTGTAGTTTTCGCGGTAGGCCCAAAACCCAAGCCCAAGCACCGCCAGAAATGACAAAACATAAAGAAGCGGGCGCATGTCAGCGGCGTCCTTTCTTTTGCGGCACCAGCTGCGGCGCGCCAAGATCGGCAGGATTCAGCCGCTTGGCCGGGGCATTGGTGCGGATGGCCACGCGCAATTTGGCACTGCGCGAGCGCGGGTTCAATGCCAGTTCCGCCTCGTCCGGCCCGACCGCACGGCGCGTCATCAGATTGAAGCGGGCGGTTTCATCGGCACGCGCCGGCGCATAGCGGTTGGCGTTGGCCTCATGCCCCGAGGCCAGCTGCAAAAAGCGCTTCACGATGCGATCTTCCAAGCTGTGGAAGGTGACAACCGCGAGTTTTCCGCCCGGCTTCAGCGCCCGTTCAGCGGCCATCAATCCTTCGACCAGTTCGGAAAACTCGGCGTTCACCGCAATGCGGATCGCCTGAAAGCTGCGAGTGGCGGGGTGGCTTTGGCCCGGTTTCGGCCGCGGCAAGCATTTTGCCACGATCTCGGCCAGGTGCAGCGTGGTTTCAATCGGCGCACGGGCACGGGCCTCGACGATGGCGCGGGCGATGCGGCGCGAGGCATGCTCTTCCCCGAACAGGTAAAGGATGTCGGCCAGAACCGCCTCATCGGTGGTATTGACCAGATCCGCCGCCGACGGGCCATCTTGCGCCATGCGCATGTCCAAAGGGCCGTCCTTTTGAAAGGAAAACCCGCGATGCGCCTGATCCAGCTGCATCGAGGACACGCCCAGATCCAGCACGATGCCGTCAAGCAGCGTGTCGCTGTAGGTGTCGAGTTCGGAAAAATTGCCCGCGACCAGCCGCAGCCGATCGCCATAGGCCCCGGCCCAGTCCGCCGCCATGTCCAGTGCCAAGGGGTCACGGTCGACACCGATCACACAATCGGCACCCGCCGCCAAAAGGCCCTTGGTATAGCCCCCTGCCCCAAAGGTGCCATCCAGCCACAGCCCGTTGACCGGCGCGACAGCCGCGAGCAACGGGGTCAGCAGAACCGGAATATGGGGCGCGCGGTCAGAAGAAGCGCGGTCTGGCAGGGCTGCGCTTGACGTCATCACCTAGCCCGCCCTTGAAGCCCGCCCCACAAGGGCCAGCGGGTCTATGCCATCATCGTCATCTTCTTCTGCCAATTCCGCCTCGTAAACTTCGCGGCGGTACAGTTTGAAACGATTGGTAAAACCGGCAAAAGCGGCTTCGCCGCCGCCGGACAGATCATCGCCCAGAAAGCCCATCTTTTCGCGCACCTTGGGCGGCAAAACGATGCGGCCGTCAGGCTCAACCTCGATCATCACCGAACGCGAGATCAGGTCACGTTCCGCGCGGTCACGCTCGGGGCTGCCCAGTTCCATCGCTTCGATCTTGGCGGCCAGCGCGTCAGCACCGCTGCGCGAATAGCATTCGACAAAGCGACGATGCTTGCCGCCATAGACCATATAAACGCGCGCACGGGGGTTTTGTTCAGTGGTGGGATCTTCGGCTTCCAGAATACGGCGGAAGGCCGCCGGGATCGACACCCGCGCCTTGCTGTCTACCTTCTGGTAGAACTCGCCTCTGAACGCCTCACTTGCCATCGGCCTTGCGGCTCCACTCATGGGGCGGATGCCCCGAAATAGAAAAGGCGGACCGGGTTGCTGCCACTACCCGATCCGCCACTGTCCCATCGCTGGGCGTCCTACGCGCTTGCCACCTGGGGGAGATGTCTGCTCGCTTGCGCGCCGGATCTCTGTTGTCTCGTCAGACGAAAGCGGTTGCCTGTATGAGCCTGTCTTTTCGCCTTTGTTCGGGGTCTTGCGCTGCCCCTCGCGTTTTTTGACCGTCTCGTCTTTCGATACAAAAGGGATGCCATGGGAATTCATGGGAAGCAATGGAAAAGTTTGGGAGATACTGGGCATATCTTGTGCGACGACGCGCCGGAGAACAGGATTTTGTTGGTGAATTGATCACAATCTAGCAACAATTAGAGATCACAGCGCCGTTACCGCCTAGATATGGTAGACGCCACAGGTGCCATCGCCGCTCCCATGTTCTCCCAATTTTTCTCGGCCGCCGAAAAGAAAATTGGAACCTTTGCGGAACGCAGAGGGATCCACAGCGCAGAACACCCCAAAGAAACCGCAAAAATCCCGCCCGGAGGCAGTCAATTCCCGTGATTTCCCATGTAAGTGATTCGCGCCGGGAGTTGCCGTTCATCCGAAGATAGCGGTCAAAGTCACCAAAGACTGCGTGCGCCGCGCCGTTCAGACCTGTGGCGTCGGGTCGGCGGCGGCCTCAATGGCGGCCAGATCCAGCTTGCGCATGGTCATCATGGCAGCCATGGCACGGCGGGCGACGGCGGGATCGGGGTTCATCGTCAACTGCATCACCCCGTCAGGCACGATCTGCCATGACAGACCAAAGCGGTCTTTCAGCCAACCGCACTGGCTTTCGGCCCCGCCATCGGCCGTCAGCGCCGCCCATAGCCGGTCCGTCTCGGCCTGATCCGGCACCACAACCATGATCGAGACACATTCGGTCAGCGGAAAATACGCCCCCGCATCCAGGATCTGATAGGGCACGCCGTTCAGGGTAAAGTCGATCACCTCAAAGGTGTGGTCCCCGTCGGGGCCACCTTCAGTGCTGCCAAAGCGGCTAAGGATGTGACTGTCCGGGATCAGACGACAATAGAACTCTGCCGCCTCGCGCCCGCGCCCGTTGAACCACAAAACAGTGCGGATGGCATGGGTCATGGCGAGATCCTTGTGCAAAGCGACCGACAGTCAACGCCGGTCAGGCCGATCCGGCTCCGAAATGTGTCAGGGTTTCGCCGCCTCGAACAGCGCGGCCTTGGCCATAGGCTCGGACGCGCTGTTCATGAAAGCCAGCTTCACAGCAAACCCGGCATGTTTACGCCACACCCTGCGCAATCAGCCCCTTGGCAATGCGGGCATAGGCCTCGGCTGCGGGGCCATCGCCAGCGGCGATCGGGGTGCCGGCGTCGCCGGCAAGGCGGACCTCCAGCGCGAGAGGCAGTTCGCCAAGGAAGGGCAAGCCCAGCTTGGCCGCCTCGGCCGCCACGCCACCATGGCCGAACAGATGTGCCTCATGCCCGCAATTCGGGCAGACATAGGTGGACATGTTTTCCACCAGCCCAAGGATCGGAGTTTTCAGTTTGTGGAACATGTCGATCGCCTTGCGGGCATCCAACAGCGCAACGTCCTGCGGGGTGGAAACGACAATCGCACCGTCAAGTTTGGTGCGCTGGCCAAGGGTCAACTGCACATCCCCGGTGCCGGGTGGCAGGTCAATGACCAAGACATCCAACTCGCCCCACAAGACCTGCCCCAAAAGCTGCTGCATCGCGCCCATCAGCATCGGGCCGCGCCAGATCACCGCCTCGTCCTCTTTCAGCATCAAGCCCATCGACATGACGGTGACGCCATGCGCGCGCAACGGTTCGATCATCTTGCCATCGGGCGAGGCAGGACGTTTGGAGACGCCCATCATCCGGGCCTGCGAGGGGCCATAGATGTCGGCATCCAGCAGCCCCACGCGGCGACCCTGCCGCGCCAGCGCCACCGCGAGGTTCGACGACACGGTGGATTTGCCCACCCCGCCCTTGCCCGACCCGACGACCAATATCTTTGCGACGCCCGGCACCGGTTGCGGGCCGGGGGCGGTTTGCGGCGTGGGGTGGCCACCGATCTTCAGGCTGGGCGGCGGGGTGTTCGGCGCTTTTGGCGCGGGGCCATGGGCCGTCATCACGATCTGGACAGAAGCCGCCCCTGCCGCCTTGAGTGCCGCCTCGGCTGCGGCCTGCACCGGTGCAAGCGCGCGGGCCTCGTCCGGGCTGGCACTTTCAATGACGAATCGCACGGTGCCACCCTCGACCGACAGCGCGCGCACCAGATCGCGGCTGATGAGATCGCCCCCGCCCGGACAGGCAACCCCCGCCAGAACCTTCCGCACTGCCGTTTGATCCAGCGCCATCGTCGCCCCCCTGATCTTCATAATTCGCCTTTGATTTTGGCACAGTTGCGCTGCAAAAGGCAAAGGGCAAGGCGCCGTTGACCAATTGCTCAAACTTTCATCGAAGATATTGGTATTCATGACATTTTCTTGACCGACAGCCATGCGGTTGCTGCATGGCGGCAATGCGACAAGGGGATATTGTGCAGTTGCAGCATTTCCCCCATCTTAGCGCTAACGAAACGAAGCTGATGATGTGAGCAGTCGCGACGAGCTTCGTAAAACCGAAAGTAGAGGCCATCATGGCATATGTGAATTCCACCTACCGCGCCGAGGCTGTATCGCTTCGTGATCTGATCGCGCACCCTCTGGCCGCGATCCAACTGATGGCCCAGCGCCGCCGCGTCTATGTGCAGACCGTGGCAGAGCTTCAGGCGCTGTCGGACCGCGATCTGGCCGATCTGGGCCTGCATCGCTCGATGATTTCTGCCGTCGCCAAGGATGCGGCTTACGGCAAGTAAGAACCCTGAGGGGGCCACTCCTCCCAAATCTTGGCCCCTATCAAGGCGCGGCGGCGCCGATCCTCCTCCCCGGCCCGCCGCCTTTTTATTCCCTTCGACCGGCCCTCTCCTCCTCCCTCGGGCCGTTCGGATCAGCGGCACCCCCTCTCCTCCTCCCTCGGGGGTGTCGCGCCCGAAATTGTTTACCGACTGACCCTTTCTCCTCCCTCGGGGTCGTTCGGCAGGGCGGTGGTTCTTCCTCCCTTGAACCCCCGCCACACCATCCGCTGGCCCTCTCCTCCTCCCTCGGGCCATACGGAAACGCGGCGACCCCTCTCCTCCTCCCTCGGGGTCGCCGCATCTCCACCCTCCCTGCTCTTGCAACCCCCGCGCCGCGTCGCGATAGTCGCCCGAAAAGGGGACTGTCATGCGGGCATCTGTGATTTCTTCGGCGCTGGTGGCCGCTTTGGTTGGCTATGGCTCAACCATCGCGCTGGTCCTTTCGGCCGCGGCGGCGGTCGGGGCGACAGCCGAACAAACCGGATCATGGGTCTTTGCCATCTGCCTTGCTAAGGCCATTGGATCGGCCTTGCTGTCGGTCTGGACGCGGGTGCCGGTGGTTCTGGCGTGGTCGACACCGGGCGCCGCGCTGATTGCCGCAACATCCGGAATTTCCATGCCTGAGGCCGTTGGCGCCTTTGTGTTGACGGGTGTCCTGATTGCCCTGACAGGCGCGATCAGCCCGCTGGGCCGGCTGGTGGCCCGAATTCCGGATGGCATTGCCGCCGGGATGTTGGCCGGCGTTTTGCTGCCCTTCTGCCTGAAGGGCGCCGGGGCCGCGCAGGCGCTGCCCATGCTGGTCTTTCCCATGGTGGCCGTCTTTGCCCTTGTGCGGTTAAAGAATCCGGCGCTGGCGGTTCTGGCGGCCTTGGCCTTGGGTCTGGTGCTGGCCTTTGGTCTTGGGCAGGCCTTGTGGCCCACGCTGCGCCTTCCCCTACCCCAGCCGACATTCATCCTGCCCGAGATGCGGCTGGATGTGCTTTTGGGTCTTGGATTGCCCCTCTACCTTGTCACCATGGCGTCGCAGAACCTGCCCGGCTTTGCCACGCTGCGCGCCCATGGCTATGAGCCGCCCGTGCGGGCGGGCTTGCTGACAACCGGGGGGCTTTCGGCATTGTCGGGGCTGTTCGGGGCGCACACCATCTCGATGGCGGCCATCACTGCCGCGATCTGCATGGGACCAGACACCCACCCCGACGCAGGCCAGCGCTGGAAAGCGGGGCTGGTTTATGCCGGGTTCTGGGCGGCCTTGGGCCTGTTCAGCCCGGCGATCCTGTCGGTGCTGACCGCCCTGCCGCCCGCGCTGATGGTCGCGCTGGTGGCGCTGGCCCTTCTTGGCCCGCTGATGGGGGCGGCGACGGGTGCCTTTGCCGCCGCTGACACCCGGTTTGCCGCGACGGTGACGCTGGTCGTCACGGCCAGCGGGGTCGCCGCCTTTGGCATCGGCGCGGCGTTCTGGGGCTTGGTTGCGGGATTGACGGTTCAGGGACTGGAAAAACTCCGCACCTGACCGCCCTCCGCGTCGGTTTCGCCGCTCGTCGAGGTTTCCCGCGACGAGAAGCCGAAGGCGCCTAAGGAGAGGCGCTTAGAAATCGGTCGGCGCCCCGCCCTCTTGCTTGCGCTTGGCGACGAAGCGGCGCAGTTCTTCCTGATGATCGCCATTCATGGCGGGGGCCTCAAACTCAGCCATGATCTGCTTGTAGATCCGATGTGCGCGTTCGGGCGTCCATTGTGACCCATCCGCCTGCCACGCCTCATAGTTCCGCCAATCGCTGACGAAGGGCTGGTAAAACGCCGACTGATAGCGGTCCTGCGTGTGCTGGCAGCCAAAGTAGTGGCCCCCTGCCCCAACCTCTTTGATGGCATCAAAAGCGATGTCGTCAGGCGTCGTGGCCCAGATCGGATCCTCAAAATAGCGCTGGATCATTTGCAGCACTTCGCAGTCCATGATGAACTTTTCAGGCGACGCGATCAGCCCGCCTTCCAGCCAGCCTGCCGCGTGATAGACCATGTTGGTCCGGCTTTGCACCGCAGCCCAAAGGCTGTTCGAGGTTTCCCACATCGACTGGCCATCCGGCACGTTGGCCGCGCAGACGCCCGACGACCGCAACGGCACCTTGTAATGACGCACCATCTGGCCGGTCATTTGGGTCGCGCGCATGTATTCCGGGGTGCCAAAAGCAGGCGCGCCCGATTTCATGTCAACGTTCGAGGTAAAGGTGCCCAGCGCAATCGGGCAACCGGGATTGACATATTGCAGCAGGGCGGCCGCGGCGAGCCCTTCGGCCATCGACAGCGCCACCGCGCCCGACATGGTGACAGGCGCCATCGCACCGGCCAACGTGAAGGGGGTGATAACCACGGGCTGACCGCGCCGCGCCAGACGCAGTGCGCCATCCAGCATCGGGAAATCGTGTTTCAACGGCGAAACCGAGTTGATGTTGGTATACATCCGGGGCTTGGCGTCGAATTCCGCATGCGAAAGGCCGCCCGCGATGCGGACCATCTCCATCACATCCTCGACCCGCTCGGCTCCCAAACTGTAGGCATGCACGACCTTGTCCGTCAGCGTCAGCTTTTCGTAAAGGCAATCAAGGTGACGGACAGAGGCGTGGATGTCCACCGGCTCCACCGGGTAGCCGCCCGCGATATGGATGCAGTTGAAATACTGCGTCAGCTTCATGAATTCCTTGAACGTCTCGAAATCACCCGAGCGTTTACCCCGCTCCAGATCCCAAGCGTTCGGCGGCGAGGAGACGTTGACGAACAGCATATGCTTGCCGCCCATCACCACCTCGCGCTCGGGGTTGCGCGGGGTGATGGTGAAGGTTTCGGGCGCATGGCCCAGCATTTCCATCACGAAATCTTCGTCCATGCGGACATTCTCGCCGGTGACCTTGCAGCCGGCCTTTTTCAAAAGCGAAATCGCCTCGGGGTTCAAGAACTCGATGCCGATCTCTTTCAGGATGCGCATCGTGCCTTTGTGGATCGCCTGCACGCCATCGGCATCCAGCGGTTCAATCGGCCGGTCGGGGTTGACCGGAATGCGCCATGGCATCTGGTCGATGGCCGCCGAACCCGCACGGGTCTTGTTGCCAGCCCGGCCCCCGGCGCGCGTGCGCTTGCGTCCTGCGGTGTCATCGGTCATCTTGATCCCCATCTTGGCCGCCCGCAGTCGGGCTTTTGCCAAGGATGGCCGAAACCTCGACCGCGCGCGAACCAGATCAGCGACATTTTTTGTCGTTTTTGACGCGCGAACGGACTAGAGCCTGCGTTGTGCGTCGATCCAGACCCCAAGATGACTGATATCGGGCAAAACCACATCGGCGTGGGGGGCCAGTTCGGCAGCCTCGGCAATGCCGGTCAGGACCGCCGCACGCTTCATCCCCGCAGCCAGTCCCGCATGCAGATCGTGCAGACTGTCGCCAACCATAACAACGCGCGACGGGTCGACCCCGACCCGACCGGCAAAGGCCAGAAGTTGCCCCGGCGCAGGTTTGCCGCCCCAACCAGAATCGCAACCTGCCACGAAGTCGAACAGATCCAATACGCCTGCCCCCGCCAGATGTGCCCGCGCGGGCGCTTCAGTATCATTTGTTGCAAGGCCCAACTTCAGGCCGCGCGCCTTCAGCGCCGTGAACACCTGATGCAAGGGCGCGGCCGGGGCCTGCGGGGCGGTTTCGGAAAGTTCGGATAACACATCCAGAAGATAGCCCTTATCCATCCCCGGCACGAAACCATGCAGGATGTCCACCAATTCCGGCGTCGTCGAGGCGATCACCGGGCTGGATTTTTCGAAATGCCCCGTCGCAGGATCATAGCCCAACACCTGCCCCATCGCCCCCGGATCGGCACCGTGACCGGCCAGAAAGTCCATCGCCCGCGCCGTCCATCCGCCCCATGTGGCGCGAAAATCAAAAAGCGTGCCGTCCTTGTCGAAGATTGCTGCGTCGATCATCATGCCCCCGTTTTTGGCAGCATGGCGCGGCCGACGGCTCAGGTCCAGTGCGGATCGCGCCCGCCCGGCAGGCCTTGTCGGGCCTCTCCCAGCGCGGTGGGGGGCAGATCAAGCGCACGGGTGCAGGCCAGCACGCGGTCATCCGTCTCCAAAAGGTAGTCCACCAGCGCCGCAAGAAAATGCGGATCGCGCGCCAGACGCCCCAGATCGCCAGAGGATGCGCCAGAAGCGTTAAGGAATCCCCCCAACTCGTCGGGCTGGCCAAGCAGCCAGCCGAGGGCCTGCAGGGCCAATATTTCAGCGGATTCTTGCCGATTCACCATTTTTCCCCAGACTTATTCACAGAAAAGAGAAGGATTTGAACACTTCTGTTACCCAATTGGAAAGGATTCCTTAACCACTTGGTAGGCAAAGTGAAGACACGATCCGCATCATACACAGTGAGCCTTTTTGGGCCCCAGCGTTGCCGAAGCGGACGGGGAACTCGAAACAGGCTTGGGGAAGATGGGCGGCAAGGTTCTCATTGTTGATGATGTAGCGACCAATCGCATCGTCATGAAGGTCAAACTGACCGCAGCGGGTTATCTGCCCGAGGTGGCGGGGGATGGGAAAACCTGCCTTGCACTGGCCAAGGCGTCTCCGCCCGATCTGATCTTGCTGGATTGCATGCTGCCCGACATGCCCGGTGCCGATGTGCTGCGCCGCCTGCGCGCCGATCCCGTGACACGCAACATTCCGATCGTTGTTTTCTCTGCCAGCCAAGCCACCGATTGCCGGGTTGAGGCGTTTCGCGCCGGGGCAGATGATTTTCTGGTGAAACCGCTGGATGACCAGACGCTGATGGCCCGGATCCGCAGCCTTGTTCGCGCCAATGAAACGCTTTCCGCGCTTGGCAGTGATCTCGGGTCTGATTTTGGCGGAACCGCCAGCAGGCTCCCGGCTTTTGGTCTGGCCGAAAAGCCCAGCCTCTATCAAGGCCCTGGCACGGTTGCCCTGATCCTGCAGCACCCCGAAACCACCTTGTCGCTGCGCCGTCATCTGGCAGGAAGACTTGGCGGAAAAATCGTGGTGATGAGCCCAGAAGAAGCCTTGTCTCAGGGGCAGAATAGCCAGCCGGTTGCCGACCTTTTTGTGATCGACGCCGACCTTGATATTCAAGGTGGCGGATTGCGCCTGATGTCGGATCTGCGCAGCCGAGCTACCACACGCAACGCCGCCTTTGTGATGTTTCGCAGCGCCAAAAGCACGGCCTCGGCGGCCATCGCCTTTGACCTTGGGGCCAATGACATCGTCAGCCCAACAACCCCGGCCGACGAACTTGCGCTGCGGCTGCAACGCCTGTTGGCCATCAAATCCCAAAGTGACCAGCTGCGCGCCTCGGTCCGCAACGGGTTGCGGCTGGCGGTGATTGATCCGCTGACAGGTCTGCACAACCGGCGCTACGGCTTGGCGCAACTGCAAGCGATTGCGGAAAGCGCCCGTGCAAATGGCGCGATGTTTGCGGTGTTGGTGGCGGATATCGACCGGTTCAAATCGGTCAATGACCACTTCGGCCATGCCGCGGGCGATGCGGTGCTGGTCGAAGTGGCCCAGCGCCTGCGGCAAAACCTGCGGGCAGGCGATCTGGTCGCGCGCATCGGGGGGGAGGAATTCCTGATCGCGCTGCCGAACATCGCCCTGCCCGAGGCCCGACTTATCGCCGAGCGGCTTTGCACGGTGATGGCCGAGCACCCCTTCCACCTGAACGCCACACAAGACCTGCCGGTGACCCTGTCCATCGGTCTGGCGATTTCGGAGGCGGGCGAACTGCCGGCCCATGTCGAGACCGTGACAGATATCTTTGACCGGGCAGACCGGGCGCTACTGCGGGCCAAGACCGCCGGGCGCAATCAGGTAACGATCAGCCGCGCCGCCGCCTGAGGCGGTTTCAGTCGCGAGGCGCGTCCCGGTCCTCACGGTCCTTGTGATGATGCAGGCCCGCCTCCAGCCGATCTGCAAAGGCGCGGCGTTCGTCGGCGGGCATTGCGGCGATGAAATCTTGCAACAGGCCTTGTCCCAGCTGCAACTGGTGTTCCATCCGCTCGTGCTGCGCCTCCATCCGATTGCGGAACGCGGCCCCGTCAAAGGGCTCGGCGCGCAGAAGGCCCAAAAGCGCTTGCATATCCTCGTGCATCAGGCGGCGCGTTTCGCGGATCTCGGGCGCTTTTTCAAACAGGGCACGCCGCAATTCCTTGCGGTCTTCGGGGCGCAAAGCCTCGGTATAGGGGCCGAAGCCCAGATCGCGCACCATGGCCCCGCGCATCCCAGGCCCGTCGCGCAGCATCACTCCGGCAACCAGCCCCAGAACCGCCAAATTGACAGCGACCGACAGCGCAAGCGCGATACGCAAACCTTTACCCGAATTGGGCTTTACAACGGATTGGGTGTCCATGGGGGGGGGCGTCATCACGGGGCCTCGTCCAAAAGGGCATCAATGCCCGGCATCATGTCAATCTCGGCGCTGGTTCCGGTCAAGGCCGCGCTCATTATGCTCATGGGGGCGGGCTGGGCAAAGCCAAGCCAGAACCCGGCGACGGTGGCTGTGACCATGCCCGCCAGCGCCCCGGTGCCACCGAAAAGCCCCGCAAGATAGGTGAAAAGGCCTGTGGCTTGGCGCCGACCCCGTGGCTGCGCGCGACCCAAGGCATCCCCGCCCAAGAGTTCCGCCTCGGCGTCAGAAATCACCCGCGCCATCAGCCCGACGGGTGCAGGCAGGGTCTCGGACCGGGCGACGGCGAACAGGTCGTCAAGATCATCTTCGGTCATCGCATCACATCCCCTCTCATAAGCCTAGGGCCGACTTTTGCCCGGCCAGTGCTGCGGTCAAGGCACGCTTGCCGCGCGCTGTCAGGCTTTCAACAGCCTCCACCCCGATGTCCAGAATGGTGGCAATTTCGGGGTTTGTAAGCCCCTCGATATGGCGCAGCACCACAGCTTGGCGCTGGCGGTCTGGCAGGCTGGCCAGTGCGGTCTGCAAGGCATCGGCACGCTGGCGGGCCATCAGCGCGCTTTCGGTGTCGGCCCTGTCATCGGCGGGTTCAGCCACATCGTCCAACGCCTCGGTCCGGCGGCGGGCGCGGGCGCGCTGGCGGTCGATGCAAAGGTTCGCCGTGACGCGGTAAAGCCAACTCGACACCTGCGCCTCGCCGGGCCGCCAATCGCGCGCCACCCGCCACAGCCGCAGCATTGCGTCTTGGGCTACATCTTCGGCCTCGGCCCGATCCCCCAGCACACGGGCGGCAAATCGGTAAACCCGCCCCAGATGGCGCCCGGTCAAGACCCGTGCCGCATCGCTGTCACCCCGAGCATACAGCACCAAAAGCGCGGCATCCGAGAGCGCATTGATCTCGGCCTGAGACGTTTCAAAAGCACTATCGCGGGGCATGGTCATGTTTAACCGGTGTAGCGGGTCGCGGGGGCGGGCGCAAACCCGCCCCGCCGGCGATTGTGATGCGCGCGTGCGCGGCCCTGTTGTTTGCAGATCGGAAGAGCACACGTCT
>CALBSG010000156.1 GCA_937927675.1 uncultured Paracoccaceae bacterium
AGATCTACACAGGCGAAGACACTCTTTCCCTACACGACGCTCTTCCGATCTCGGGTCTACTCAGCCGAAATGCGCGACAAGCGCGTGATGCGGGCCGAAGAAAAGGCAAACACCTTGCCGACCAAGCTGACCCTTGGCACAATGATGTTTACCTTGCCCCCGCTTTTGATCATTCTGATCGGGCCGTCGGTGCATGGCATTGCCACCACCCTGTCGATGGGGGCTGGTCCGTAACGCAAAGGTCTGCCCCGTGCGATCACTTCCGGCGCTTGCCGTCTTGCTTGTTCTGGCCGCCTGTTCTTCGGGCGGCCTTGGCTTTGCCGAAAAGGCCAACCGCCCACCCGCCGTCAATGGCCATCAAAAGGGCGTTGATGGGCTTTTGGTCGGCCATCGGCTGATGGAGGCTGGCGAATATGATCTGGCGCTGAAGGCCTATCTGCGCGCCGCGGCCGAACAGGGCATCAATGTGGATGTGCTGTCGGCCATCGGTTCGGCCAACCTGAAGCTCGACCGGCTGGGTCAGGCCGAACAGATCCTGCGCCGCGCGGTGGAACTGGACCCGACCTTTGTGCCCGCCCAAAACAATCTGGGCGTTGTGCTGATGGAACGCGGCAAGGTGGGCGAGGCGCGGGTGGTGTTTCAGCAGGCCTTCGCCTTGGACAGTGGCGAAACGGACTCGATCCGGGAAAATCTGAAACTTGCTATCGCTCGAAGCGAAAACGCTGTGTATTCTGAACCCCAAGACGGCCCGGCAGAGCCGAAATACAACCTGATGCGGCGCGGCACCGGTGCATATGTGCTTCTGACGCAGCTTTAGGCCACCCGGGGCGATAGTGGTCGAGTAGTCAAAAAGGACGCAAAATGCGCCACCCGGTTTTCCTGACGGCCGCGCTTGCCGCCAGCCTTGGTCTTGCCGCCTGCAACAAAACGCAGAGCAATTCCGAAGTGCAGCGCGCGATCAAATCGGTCAACGTGATCGATGAATCCAATCTCTCGGACATCATGCTGACGGTGGGCGACCCCAAGGAATCGGTCGCCTATTTCCAAAAAGCCAGCAGCGAAAACCCTGATCGTATTGATCTGAAACGCGGCTTGGCGAAATCCTTGATCCGGGCGGGCCAAACCGCGCAGGGCGTGGCGACATGGGAGCAGGTCATCGCCCATCCCGACGCCACCATGGATGACCGCGTGTCCTTGGCCGATGCCTTGATCCGCGCCAATGACTGGGCGCGCGCCGAGGCGGAACTGAACAAGATCCCGCCGACGCATGAAACCTATGAACGCTATCGGCTGGAGGCGATGGTCGCCGACAGCAAGAAGAACTGGAAAAAGGCTGACAGTTTTTATGAAATCGCCGCCGGACTTACGTCGAAACCGGCGGGCGTGCTGAACAACTGGGGCTTTTCCAAACTGACGCGCAAAGATTACGCCGGTGCCGAAAAACTGTTCGCGCAGGCCCTGACCTATGACCCGACGCTGTTCACCGCCAAGAACAACCTTGTGATGGCCCGCGGCGCCCAGCGCAAATATGACCTGCCGGTGATCGAAATGACCCAGACCGAGCAGGCTGAACTGCTCTACACACTGGGCCTGACCGCGGTGAAACAGGGCGATGTGACGGTGGGCAAGGGGCTGTTGCAAAACGCCATCGATACCCATCCGCAGCATTTCGAAGCGGCTGTCCGCAGCCTTGACGCATTGGAAAGCTGACGTGACCGCCCTTCCCCCGCTTGCTGCGCTGCTTTTGCTGATCCCTGCCCTGCCGATTGGCATTTGGGTGGCCTGGTCCGACATGAAGTCGATGAAAATTCCGAACAAGGCGGTGCTGGCCCTTGGCGCGGGCTTTGTCGCCGTTGGGCTTGGCCTTTTGCTACTGGGGCTTTTGCCGTTCAAGGCCTTTCTCTGGGCCTTGGCGCTGGGGGGCATTGTGCTGGTCCTTGGCTTTGTTGGCAATGCGGCCGGGCTTTTTGGCGCCGGAGATGCCAAATTCGCCGCCGCCATGGCGCCCTTCTTTATCGGGGCAGATTTGCGCTTTGTGCTGGGTCTCTTTGCAGCCTGCCTGCTCGGCGCCTTTGCCAGCCATCGGCTCGCCCGGTTGATCCCGGCCTTTCGCACCGCCACGGCCGATTGGGCCAGCTGGACCCATAAGGATTTCCCCATGGGTCTGGCCCTGTCCGGGACACTGATCTTTTACCTTTTGGCCGCAGTGATGCCGCTTTTCCAAGGCTAACTGGCAACAATGCCCCCCACCTGCGGGGGAATCGTTGCACGAGGTTTCGCCGATGAACATGCAAGTGACGCCGCCCCCCGCCCCCGGCGTTCTGGCCCCGCCGCAGCCGAAAACGCTGGCGGAAACCGGCCTTTCGCTGGTGATGATGCGGGATATCCTGTTGAAGACCATGTTCCGCACCAATGCCGATCTGGTCAGCCAGATTTCGCAATCCATCTGCCTGCCTGTGCCACTGACGCAGGAATTGGTGGATATGGCACGTGGCCAAAAGCTGTTGGAAGCGACCGGCACCCTGCATGCCACCTCGGGCAATGAAATGGGCTATCAGTTGACCGATGCGGGCAAATCGCGCGCCTTGGACGCGCTGAGCCAGTCGGAATATTACGGCGCGCTGCCGGTGCCTTTGGCCGATTACGCCGTGCAGATGAAGCGTCAATCGGTGCGCGACATCAAGATGACCCGGCCTGATCTGATGAAGGGCATGGGCCATCTGATCCTGCCCGAAGACCTGATCGACAACCTTGGTCCGGCGGTTTCAAGCGGTAGATCCATCCTGATGTACGGCCCGCCCGGCAACGGAAAATCTAGTATTTCCAATGGGATCCGCGCCGCTCTTGGTGACAAGATCTATGTGCCGCGCGCCATCGAATATGCGGGGCAAGTCATCACGGTTTACGACCCGATCGTCCATTCCGCGGCAGAGGCGGCGGTGGATGACCCCAACAGTTTGCGCCGCACAGGCAACAAGTTCGACAACCGCTATGTGTTCTGCGAACGCCCCACCGTGATCACCGGCGGGGAATTGACGCTGGACATGCTGGATTTGAAATACAATCCGACCGCACGCACCTATACCGCGCCCCTACAACTCAAGGCCTCAGGCGGGATTTTCATCGTTGACGACTTGGGCCGTCAGGCTGAACCGCCGCAAAAACTGGTCAACCGCTGGATCGTGCCTTTGGAAGAGGCGCGTGACATCTTGCAACTGCAATCAGGCGAAAAGTTCACCGTGCCGTTTGACACGCTGGTGATCTTCTCGACCAACTTTCACCCCAACGAAATCTTCGACGGCGCCGCACTCCGGCGGATTTTCTTCAAGATCAAGATTGACGGCCCCAATCAGGAAATGTTCCTGAAAATCTTTGCCATGGTGGCACGCAAGAAAAAGATGGCGCTGGACGAGCGGTCCTTGGTGCATCTGCTGAAGACCAAATACCCAACCATCGATATGAATTTCGCCAATTACCAGCCGACCTTCCTGATCGACCAGATGATCGCGGTCTGCGAGTTTGAGCGCATCCCCTATCAGATGACGCCAGACTTGATCGACCGGGCTTGGGGCAATATGTTTGTGCGCGACGAAAAGATCGCCAAGTAGCCGCATCGAAAAGACAAAGCCGCCAGAGGGGGACTCAGAACGCCCGAACTCCGCTTTCGGTGATGATGAAGTCCAGCTTCTGATCGGTATCTTCGATCGGAACCTGCGGCATTTCTTGCGCGTCAAAGGCAAAGCCCACCGCAATCACCGCATGGCGCGCCCGCAAACCTTCCAGTGTGCGGTCATAAAACCCGCCACCATAGCCCAGCCGGAAGCCGCGCGCGTCAAAGGCCACCAGTGGCACGATCACCACCTCTGGCTCCACCCAGACGCCTTCGACCGGGATATAGGCCTTGAAGGCGCCTTCCTGCATCGCGCAACCGGGGGTCCATTCGCGGAATTTCAACGCCTGCCCCGGACCAAGGATCACCGGAACCCCAACCGGGCCTTGATGCGCGGCCATCGCGGGCAAGGGATCAATCTCGGTCCGCATCGGCATGTAACCGGCCAGAACCTTGCCGGCCTGCCCCGCCAGAAAATCAGCCAAGATTTCGGCCGCCTGCCCCTGCCCCCGGGCAAAGGCCTCTTTCCGCGCGGCAAAGGCCGCTTTGCGCGCCTCGGCCTTCAACTCGATCAGATCCGTCATATCAGCACCACCGTGGCGAGGCCCAGAAAGGCAAAGAACCCCATCACATCTGTCAAAGTGGTGACAAAAGTCCCGCTCGCCAGCGCCGGATCAAGCCCCATTTTCGACAGGCCCAACGGCACCAGCACCCCGCCAAGCGAGGCGACAACCTGATTGACGATCATTGCCAGCCCCAAAACCAACCCAAGGTGCCAATCGGCAAAGATCAGCGACCCGGCAACGCCCAGAATGGCCGCCAAGGCCAGCCCGTTCATCATGCCCGCCAAGACCTCGCGCCGCACCACACGGGCCGCGTTGGCCTGCGTCAGGTCGCGCGTCGCCAAGGCCCGCACCGCCACCGCCAGCGATTGCGTGCCCGCAATCCCGCCGGTCGAGGCAACAATCGGCATCAAGGCGGCAAGCGCCACCAGCGTGGAAATCGTATGCTGAAACTGGCTGATGACCACGGCCGACAACGAGGCCGTCAACAGGTTGATCGCCAACCAAGGCAACCGCTGACGCACGGTTTCCACCGCACCATCGCTGACCGATGCCTCGTCGCCGACGCCCGCCAGACGCAGCATGTCTTCCTCATGCTCCTCGTCGAGCACGTTCATCGCGTCATCAATGGTGATAACGCCAACCAACCGCCCGCCCGCATCGACCACAGGGCACGAGATCAGGTGATATTGGTTGAAGATATAGGCCACATCGCCTTCGAGATCGGTCGCTTCGACGATACGAAAGCTGTCTTCGGTGATGGATTTCAACGCCACGTCCCGACGCGCCGACAGGATGCGTCCCAGCGTGACATAGCCCACCGGCTTCATTCGCGGATCGGTCAGAATGACATGGTAGAACTGATCCGGCAGGTTGTCGGCCCGGCGCAAATAGTCGATCGCCTCGCCCACCGTCCAATATTCGGGGGCGACGACCACTTCGCGCTGCATCAGGCGGCCGGCAGAATCTTCGGGATAGGCCAGCGCCTGCTCGACCGCGACACGGTCGGCATCCTCCAGCGCCTCCAGAATCTTGTCCTGTTCCTCAGGCTCAAGATCTTCAAGAATATCAACAACATCATCGGTGTCGAGTTCCCGCATCGCCTCGGCGACGACCTCGGGCGGCAGGGCCTCGATCACTTCCTCGCGGATCGCATCGTCGATCTCCGACAGGATTTCGCCGTCAATCTCGCCCGACCACAACGCCAAAAGTGCGCCACGATCCGAAGGGCCGATCTGTTCCAGAAGGTCAGCGATGTCGGCGGCGTGCAACGGCTCCATCAGCGCGGTCAGACGCTGGGTATCGGCCGCCTCGACAGCCGCAAGGATGGCCGCCACGCGATCAGCGTGCACCTCGTCCTCGTCCATCACGGCCAGATTCTCGTCCATCACGCCCCCCGCTTTCCCATCCTTAGCGAAACTGTTTTGTGCAAAACAGGGGGGCCTTGGAAATTTACCAAATTGTCATAAGGCGCTAGGCTGTCGTCACGAGCAATGCGGAGCGCTTATGGCCGATCTCATCCTTGGACAAGTGCTGACCTTCACCGGCGATCCGTTCGCCCAAGGTCTTTCTGCAGCCCGCCATATCACAGATGGCGCGGTTCTGGTGGCAGAGGGCAAAATTGTGGATCTGGGCGAGGCGACCGCCCTGCGCGCAGCTCACCCCACGGCAAAAATCACCGATTATGGCCGCGCGCTGATTTCGGCCGGCTTCATCGACGCCCATGTGCATTACCCGCAAACGGCGATCATTGCCTCCTGGGGCAAAAGGCTGATCGACTGGCTGAACGCCTATACCTTCCCCGAGGAAATGCGGTTTGCCGACCCCGCCTATGCGCGCAGCGTGGCCGACCGTTACTGTGGGCTGACGCTGGCCCATGGCACGACCAGCTTTTGCACCTATGCCACCATTCACCCCGCAAGCGTGGATGCCATCTTTGAGGCCGCGCAAACCCGCGGCCAGCGCATCTGGGCGGGCAAGACCTGCATGGACCGCAACGCCCCCGAGGGCCTGCGCGACACGGCGCAAACGGCCTATGACAACAGCAAGGCACTGCTTGGCAAATGGCACGGGACGGGCCGCCTGTCCTATGTCATCACGCCGCGGTTTTCGCCGACCTCGACCCCGGATCAATTGACCGCCATGGGCGCGCTCTGGGCCGAAAACCCCGATTGCCTGATGCAAACCCACCTGTCGGAACAAACCGACGAAATCCAATGGGTCAAATCGCTGTTTCCCGCCGCGCGCGACTATCTCGACACCTATGAGGCTTTCGGGCTTTTGGGCAAAGGCGGGCTTTATGGCCATGCCATTCACCTGACAGACCGCGAAAAGGCCAGACTGGCCGAGGTGGACGCCAGCCTCATTCATTGCCCCACCTCCAATACCTTCATCGGCTCGGGACTGTTCGACATGGGCGGGCTAAAGGCCGCAGGGCATCGGATTGGCCTTGCGACCGACACCGGCGGCGGGTCGTCCTTTTCCATGCTGCGCACCATGGCCGCCGCTTATGAGATCGGCCAGCTCATGGGTCGCGCCCTGCATCCGGCGGAATTGTGGTGGCTCGCCACCGCCGGCAGTGCCGCCAGCCTGCATGCAGCAGACAAGATCGGCACCATCGCGCCGGGAATGGAGGCCGATCTGGTGATCCTCGACCTCGCCTCGACCCCGGCCATCGAACAGGCCACAAGGCGAGCCGATGATATCTGGCAGGCGCTTTTCCCCACCATCATGATGGGCGATGATCGTGCCATTCAGGCGACTTGGGTGAATGGCGTCCTGACCGAATAAAAAAAACGGGGGCGCTTCGCCCCCCGCGCGTCCTTGTTCCAAGGCCGCTCCCCCGAGAGTATTTCAAAAGGCGCAAGACAAAGAGCCTGCCGCCAAAGGTCTTGCGCCTTTCCAAATACTCATCTTTGCCCGGCCAGACCCAAGCCTGTCGCCCTAGGGCGCCGCCGCGCAAAGAGCGCCGGAACGGCGACGATGCGCGCTCAGTCTTCGATTTCCCAGCCATCCGGCCAGAAATCAAACTCGATCACTTCTTCGGTGCCGGCCTTTTCCCAATCCCAGATCGCCTCGGCGGTGATCGGAATCGCGGTTGGGGTGCGGGCCTCGATCTGATCGGCGTCGTGGCGGGTGACAAAGCCGCGGGCGCGCAATGCCTTTTCCGCCGCAGCCCAATTCGGCTTCACTTCTTCTGCCAGAAAGAAAAACACCACAACCGCCTCTTTCGGCAGTTTGACCCCGCGCGACCCTTGTTTAAAGGTGGCAAAGGTCTCGGCCTTTTGCGTTTGCCAGTCATGTGCCATGCGATGTCCTCGTGTCGTGTCATTCTCGGCGCTTGATTCCCGCCCCTTCGCCTTGTATCGGATACCGTCCCGATTAGAATGGCCGAAATGGCCTTGGCGAGGTGATGATGTCCTGGACCGACGAACGCGTCGAAACGCTGAAACGGATGTGGGCCGAAGGCCAGTCCGCCAGTCAGATCGCGAAAGAGCTGGGCGGGGTCACCCGCAATGCCGTGATCGGCAAGGTCCACCGGCTGGGCCTGTCAAATCGTGCCGGCGAAGGTGCGTCGATGGCGGATGAGGCGGAAGCTGCCGCTCCGGCCGCGCCAAAGCCCGAGGTCGCTGCCAAACCGGCAGAGCCTGCGGCGCCAAAGCCCGCGCCCAAACCTGCGGCCGAACGCCCCGCTCCGGCGGCGGCCCCTGTCGTTGCGGCCCCGGTCGCACCATCGAATGTCACCGCCCTGCCGATCCGCAAGGCGATCATTCCCGCTGGCCAGCCGCTGCCGCCGCAGCCTTCGGCCAACGAGATTTCGCCCGAGGCGCTGGCCTCGGTCCGCGAAGTGGAAAAGCGCGCCAAGAAACTGACGCTGATGGAACTGACCGAACGGACCTGCAAATGGCCGATCGGCGATCCGGCAACCGAGGATTTCTGGTTCTGCGGTCTGCCGTCCATCGCTGGCAAACCCTATTGCGAGGCCCATGTCGGCGTCGCCTTCCAGCCGATGAGCGCGCGGCGGGATCGTCGGCGTTAAGCCGATCCGACAGCTTTTGAAACCCAAGGGCGGCCGATAGGCCGCCCTTTTTAATTGGATTGACCAGAAGCCTGCACTGGCTGCACCGCCCCCGGCGGCCGTCTGGGGCGCGCGGTTTTCAATTGCCGTTCAGCAACTCTTCCAGCGCCTTTGCGGCCTCCTCGGTCATCGCCTCATTGGCCCGCCGCTTGATCGCCTCCTCAAGCGTTTCGCCTTCGCCCTGCACGACGCCCAATTCCTCCTCGAGCTTGGCCTTGGCTTTGGCTTTTGTTTCAGCCTCCAGCGCCTTGACGCGGGCCTCGGCCTCCAGCTTGGCCTTTTCCAGATCCAGTTTTTCCCGCGCCAAAGCTTCGAGATCCAGACTGATCTTCGGATCGGCCCATGGTCCTTTGATAAGAATGGGGGCGGTCAGGCTTTGCTCGCCCAGATCCGCCTCGGCGCGCAGGCGATAGTTGATGGTGCGCGCACCAAGACCCAGTTTCCCTTCTCCGGCGACACGGGCAAAGGACGCGGCCATGATAAGATCGTCATTTTGCAGCACACCACCTGCGATGGTGAAACTGGCGTTCAAGCTGTCGAAGATGGTCTTTTGCCCTTCGCCAACATAGCTCGTGTCCAGGGTGCGGATCATGCCGCCGATATCCAGACCCAAAATCTCGCCCCGGCCCAGCGCCAACGTGCCCGACCCTTCCAGTCCTTGCATGATCGCATCGACCGAGGGGCCAGAGCCAAGGAACTTCAGCCGCAAATCACCGGTGCCGACAAGCCGCTCATAGCCCGCAAAGTCGCGCAGCAGATTTTGCAGGTCCATGCCCACAAAGGCCAGATCGCCGCCAACCGAAAGGCCCTTGCGGCCATTGACGACGAATTGGCCGGAAATCGTGCCGCCATAAGCCTGCACACGCGCAAGATCAAAGACGGCGCGTGCGCGGTCGATTGTCAGCTTCAAGGCCGTTGTCCCCAGCCGCGCGACGCCCAGATCAATCCCATCGGCGGTCAGTGAGATGTCCGCATCCAGCGCCGACAGACCCGAAACGTCGATTTGCGATTTTGGCCAGCCCTCGGCCTGCATGCCACCGCCCGCCCCGCCGCCGGTGCCCGCGCTGACAAGGGTCAAAGCCCCCGCAACCACCTTGGCCGCCAGTTTGGGCCGCGCCTCGCCTTGGGTCAGATCGGCATCGACCGCCAGCACGGTATCGTCCAACACCACCGTGCCACCCCGCAAGTGGACCGAGCCTTTTCCCGTCAGCGTCACATCGCCCTTGACGCTGACGCCACCGGCACCCAAGCCCTGCGGCAGGGCCGGCGGCGCGGCCCCCATCAGGCGTGCCACCTCGGCCAGCGTGCCCAGATCGGCATCCAGCCTGCCCTTGGCGGCCATCGGGTTCCAACCGGCCTGACCGGTGAAGCTGCCCGTCGCCTGCCCGGCCGCAAAGACGGCCTCGACCGGACCAAGCTTTCCATCCAGAAAATCGCGAAACGCGCCCAACGTCAGATCCAGCGTAAACGGCTCCCCCGCTTTTTGGGCCGACATCTGCACGCGGACAGGCCCGTCGAAATCGGCAATCGCAGTTTCCAGATCCAATGCCGTCAGATCAATCTGCGTGCCGGTCTTATGGTCAAGAAACATCACGCGACCATTTGAAATCAAGGCTTTGTCCAGCGTAAAATCTGAACCGACGCCGGGCGTGGCCGCGCTGACGGTGCCGCCGCTCTCGCCCCCGAAAATCCAGTTTTCCCGCCCGTCCTTGGCGCGTTCCAGAACCAGAACCGGCCCGACTGCCGTGACCGCGTTGATCCGCGCCTGACCGCCAAAGAGCGAGCCTAGATCGACGGCAATTTCCAGCGCTTCGGCCTGAAACATCGGGCCTTGATCCGACCAATCCGCGTTGGAAATGGAAACCTTGCCGGTCTTGACGCCAAGCACCGGCCAGATCGTTGGGCGAATGGCCCCTTCGATCACCAATTGCCGCCCGGTCAGAGTGTTGAATTGCCCCACCACAAGCCCGGCAATCCGCTCTGCCGGGATCAGGAACAGCGCCCCGACCGCCAGCAGAGCCAAAACCACAAGGGCCATCAGGGAGCGGCCAATCCAACGCATGGGAACCTCCAAAATCAATGGGCAAAGTCTACGCCGACCGCTTTGGGTGGCAAGTCACATCCCTGCAACTGGCGGGGTTTCGCCGGAGGTCATTGCACCCCGCGCCCCGGTACCCGCCCGGGGGATGACACCCCCTTCCCCTTGAAACCTGCCCCTTGATGGGCAATGTGAGCAAAGGCAACGAAAGGGTACGGATATGTCACTACCGATCCGCGAGCAGGCGAAATATTGGGGCATTGCTCTGGCCGTGTTCTTCGTCGCGCTTTGGGCGCTTGGCGGGGTGATCTTGCCGTTTCTTGTCGGCGGCGCCGTGGCTTATTTCCTTGATCCGGTCGCGGACCGGTTGGAGCGCGCGGGGCTAAGCCGGGTTGCGGCCACCTCGGTCATCACGGCGGCTGCGATGTTGATCTTCGTGGCGTTGGTCCTTGCGGTCATCCCGTCGCTGGTCAACCAATTGACCGCGCTTATCAACGCGGCCCCCGACATTGCGCAGCGCCTGCAAGGCTTCTTGCTGGAGCGTTTCCCCGACCTTGCCGACAACACCTCGACCATCCGGCAAAGCTTGGCCCAAATTGGCACCACGATCCAATCGAAGGGGGCCGCCCTTGCCGAAGGGGTGCTCAGTTCGCTGGCTGGCGCGATTTCCATTGTGGTGTTCTTGCTGGTCGTGCCCGTCGTGGCCTTTTACCTGCTGCTCGACTGGGACCATATGGTCGAACGCATTGACCATCTCTTGCCGCGCGATCACGCCCCCGTGGTCCGCCGTCTGGGGCGCGAGATTGATGCGGTTCTGTCGGCCTTTGTGCGCGGGCAATTGTCGGTCTGTCTGGTCTTGGGCATCTATTATTCGGTGTCGCTGATGCTTGCGGGGCTGCAATTTGGCCTTGTGGTGGGTGCGATTGCCGGGGCGATCACCTTTATTCCCTATGTGGGCGCCATCATCGGCGGCGCTCTGGCCATTGGTTTGGCGCTGTTTCAGTTCTGGGGCGATTGGGTGCAGATCGGGATCGTTGCGGCCATTTTCGCCATGGGCCAGTTTCTGGAAGGCAATGTGCTGACGCCGAAACTGGTTGGCAAATCAGTGGGCCTGCATCCGGTCTGGCTTTTGTTCGCGCTTTCCGCCTTTGGCACGCTTTTTGGCTTTGTTGGCATGCTGATCGCGGTGCCTGTTGCCGCCGCTTTGGGCGTTCTGACCCGCTTTGCACTGGGTCAGTACCATGACAGCCTGCTCTATCAGGGCATTGCCGGCCGCATCCCGGAAGACGAGGATCAGGCGTGATCCCGCGCCAATTGGCCTTTGACCTTGGCGCGACCGAGAATTTTTCGCGCGCGGGGTTTTTCCCCTCGCCTGCGAATGCCACCGCCGTTGCCGTGCTGGCCGACGGGTCACTGTGGCCGCAACATCGGCTGTTGCTGATCGGCCCGGCTGGCGCGGGCAAAACCCATCTTGCCCATATCTGGGCAGATGAGAGCGGCGCGGAGATCTTGGCGGCCAGCGCCCTGCCGGACCTTGACCCCACCACGCTGCCCGCCCGGCTGGTGGTAGAGGATGCCGATACCGTCGCGGGTCTGCACACCCATGAAGAGGCGCTGTTTCATACGCTGAACCATCAGATGAACAGCGGTGGTCAGATTTTACTGACCGCCCGCCAAGCCCCGCGGGATTGGGAGTTGCGCCTGCCGGACCTTCTCAGCCGGATGCAATCCATCGCCATCGCCCGACTGGAGGCGCCAGATGACGCCCTACTGTCCGCTGTGCTGGTCAAACTGTTTGCCGACCGCCAAATCGCCGTGCCGCCGAACCTGATCCCCTATCTGGCCGCCCGGATGGACCGCTCCATCGCCGCCGCGCGGCATCTGGTTGCGGCGCTTGACGCCCATGCCTTGGCGCTTGGCCGCCCCGTCACACGCGCCTTGGCCGCCGAATTGCTGGACAGGGCAGAACCGGAGTGAAACACTGTCATGTGAATGACATAGAGATCCTGTCACGCAAGTGACACACTTTGCCGGTATCCCCCCGATATGACCATCGCAGACTTCCTCAAAGCCCCCTTCCCCGAGCCCGTCACCCTCCCAACCGAGGAAATCACGGGCCCGCGCCGGTTCTTCAACCGCGAAATCTCATGGCTCGCCTTCAACTGGCGCGTTCTGGACGAGGCATCGAACCCGGCTGTTCCGCTTTTGGAGCGGCTGCGCTTTCTGTCGATTTCCGCGACCAACCTGGACGAATTCTACACCGTCCGCGTCGCCGGTTTGCGCGCGCTGGTCAAGGCAGGGAATTCCACCCTGTCCGAAGATGGCCGCAGCCCGGCCGAGCAATTGGCGCTGATTCATGCGGATGCGCGCGAATTGATGCAGATGCAGCAATCGGTCTTCAAACGCCTGCGCCGCGAGATGGAGGGTCAGGGCATTGCCCTTGCCACCCGGTCAAAGCTGACGGGCCGCGATCTGAAATTTCTGGAAGACCACTTCCTGCGCAATGTTTTCCCGGTGCTGTCGCCCTTGGCGATTGACCCGGCGCACCCTTTTCCGTTCATCCCCAACACCGGCTTTTCGCTGGCACTTGAGTTGGAACGCGAAAGCGACCACCGCACACTGAAGGCGCTCTTGCCGATCCCGCAGCAAATCGCCCGCTTTGTCCCCCTTCCCAGCCGCGACGGCGAGCATCGCTTCTTGCCATTGGAAGAACTGCTGCTTCTGCACCTCGACATGCTGTTCCCCGGCTATACCGATCGCGGCCATTGCCTGTTCCGCGTGCTGCGGGACAGCGATCTGGAAGTCGAGGACGAGGCCGAAGATCTGGTGCGCGAATTTGAAACCGCGCTGAAACGCCGCCGCCGGGGCGAGGTGATCCGCCTGAAACTCTCGGCCGGGGCGCCAGAGGATCTGCGCGCGCTTATTATGGAAGAACTTGGCGTCAAGGATGATGAAGCCGTCGAGGTGCGCGGGCTGCTCGGGATTGCCGATCTCAAGGAATTGGTGCTGTCCTCGCATCCTGATCTTCTGTGGCCCCCCTTCATCCCCCGCGTGCCGGAACGGGTTCAGGACAACGAAGGCGACATGTTCGCTGCGATCAAGCAGAAGGATATTCTGCTGCACCATCCCTACGAAACCTTTGATCTGGTGATCCGCTTTCTGGAACAGGCGGCGCGCGATCCGAACGTTCTCGCGATCAAGCAGACACTGTACCGCACCTCGTGGGACAGCCCCATCGTCGGGGCCTTGTGCGAGGCGGCAGAGGCGGGCAAATCCGTCACCGCACTGGTCGAATTGAAGGCCCGCTTTGACGAGGCCGCCAATATCCGCCAGTCGCGACGGCTGGAACGCTCGGGCGCGCATGTGGTTTATGGGTTTATCAACTACAAGACCCACGCAAAAATTTCGACCGTGGTCCGCCGCGAAGGCGATCATCTGGTGACCTACACCCATTATGGCACCGGCAATTACCACCCGATCACCGCGCGGATCTACACCGACCTGTCTTTCTTCACCTGCGATGCTGCGCTGGGGCGTGACGCGACCAAGGTGTTTAACTACCTGTCGGGCTATGTGCAGCCGCAGGGGTTGGAAAATATCGCCTTTTCGCCGATCACCCTGAAGCCCCGCCTTCTGGAGATGATCGCCGCCGAGGCGGAACATGCCCGCGCCGGGCGGCCTGCGGAAATCTGGGCCAAGATGAATTCGCTCATTGAGCCACAGGTGATCGACGCGCTTTATGCCGCCAGTCAGGCGGGCGTGAAGATCAGCCTTATCGTGCGCGGCATCTGCGGCCTGCGCCCCGGGGTAAAGGGGCTGTCGGAAAACATCCGTGTCAAATCCATCGTCGGGCGGTTTTTGGAACATTCCCGCATCGTCTGCTTTGGCAATGGCGGCGGTTTGCCGGACAAAAAGGCACGCGTCTTCATCTCATCTGCCGATTGGATGGGCCGCAACCTGACCCGCCGGGTCGAAACACTCGTCGAGATCAAGAATGATACGGTAAAGGCCCAGATTGTCGGGCAGATCATGGCCGCGAACCTTGCAGACGAGGCGCAAAGCTGGATCCTTGGCCCCGATGGCCGCTACGCCCGCGACCTGGCCCCTACCGATGGCTCTGCCTTCAACTGCCACCGCTTCTTTATGGAAAATCCTTCGCTGTCGGGCCGTGGCACGGCTGGCGCCAAGGATGTACCGAAACTGACCTGAGGCCAAAATGACCGACGCTGCCCTTCCCGACACCGACGAAGACCACGGCCCCTTTGGTCGCCCCCTGTTCGATGACCCTTCTGCCCGCGCGCTGTCCCGCGTGGGGGTGGTGGATGTCGGGTCGAACTCGGTCCGGATGGTGGTTTTCGACGGCGCTGCGCGCTCTCCCGCGTATTTTTACAACGAAAAGATCATGTGTGGCCTTGGCAAGGGGCTGGCGCAAACCGGCAAGCTTTCGCCCGATGGCCGGGTGCGGGCGCTGGCGGCACTGAAACGCTTTTCGCTTTTGGCCAAGGGCATGGGGATTGAAACCCTGACCGTCGTTGCCACCGCCGCCGTACGCGAGGCCGAGGATGGCCCAGCCTTCCAACTGCAGGTGTTGCAGGACACGGGCCTGAAGATGTGGGTGATCGACGGCGGCGAAGAGGCCCGGCTTTCCGCGCAGGGCGTGCTTTTGGGCTGGCCTGATGCCAAGGGCGTGGTCTGCGACATCGGCGGCAACTCGATGGAGTTGGCGCGCATCGGTGACGGCAAGGTGGGCAAGCGCGTTTCAACCCCGCTTGGCCCCTTCCGTTTGCAACAGGTGGCCGACACGTCGAAAAAGCGGGCCGTCCATATCGACCGCGTCCTGAAAGAGGCACAAGGCCAGATCAAATCCGAAGGCGAGCGCATCTATCTGGTGGGCGGATCGTGGCGGGTCATCGCGCGACTGGACATGGAGCGGCGCAATTATCCGCTGACGGTTTTGCATGAATATCGCATGACGCCCAAGGGGTTACTGGATACCATCGACTGGATCGAGGCGTCAGATCTCGCCATTCTGCGCGCCCGCACCGGCACCAGCCCGGAACGCATGGAGCTGGTTCCCTTGGCCTGCGAGGTCATGCGCGAGCTTATCAAGCTTTTGAAGCCTTCAGAGATCGACGTTTCCTCCTATGGCATCCGCGAGGGGCTTTTGTATGAACAGATGCCCGAAAAGCTGCGTCGGCGGGATCCGCTGATCGAAGCGGCACGGATGTCCGAACAGACGCAGGCCCGTATGCCGGGGTTTGGAAAGAAGCTGTTCGCCTTCCTTGAACCGCTGTTCAAGGGCGCCACGCCGGAACGTGTGCGCCTGATCAAGGCCGCCTGCCTGTTGCATGACACCACATGGCGCGCCCACCCCGACTTCCGCGCCGAGGCCTGTTTTGACAATGCCACGCGGGCGAACCTTGGCGGCCTGGACCATCCCGGTCGGGTGTTCTTGGGCCTCGCGTTGTTGCACCGCTATAAGAACAGCCGTGCGGGCAGCCGTTTGGAACCGATGTTCCGCCTGCTGAGCGAGGATGAAATCCGCGATGCCGAGGTTCTGGGCAAGGCGATGCGGTTCGGCGCCATGTTCGCCATGGGGGATCCGGCGCAGGCCGGGTCGATGGAATGGCAGCCGCGCCGCAAGACCTTGGAGTTGAGCCTGACCGAAACCGGGCGTGGCCTGTTTGGTGAGGTGGCGCAAGCCCGCTTCGCCTCGCTGGCGCTGGCGCTGAAAGCCGCAACAAAAGTGGTTGATGCCTGATGCTGACATTCGACCATATCGCCATATCCGCCAATAGCTTAGGCGATGGTGTTGACATGGTCGAGGCAGCCTTGGGTGTGGCCTTGGCGGGCGGTGGCGAGCATCCCCATATGGCAACCCACAACCGACTTTTGGGTCTGGGCGATCTTTATCTAGAGGTGATTGCAGCCAACCCTGCCGCACCCCGGCCCGCTTGGCCCAGATGGTTCGATTTGGACAATTTTGATGGGCCTCCGCGGCTTACAAACTGGGTCGCAAGTTCGAAAAATATAAGTGACGACCTCTCGCTTGCCCCGGCAGGAACCGGGGTTCCCGTCAGTCTGCAACGGGGGGACTATCGCTGGCAGATGGCCGTTCCGGCTGATGGCAAATTGCCCTTTGACGGCGGATTTCCGGCGCTGATCCAGTGGGAAGGCGCTTTGCACCCCGCCCGCGCCCTTCCCGAAAGCCATGTCCGCCTGACCCGGCTGGAAATCGCCCATCCGCAGGCCGATGCCCTGCAATCCGCCCTTGCACCGCTGTTTCACGATCCGCGCGTGGTCATCCTGCCCGGCCCGGCAAAGGCCATGCGGGCCAGTTTTGACACCCCCCACGGGCGGCGGGTTCTGGAATGATCCGACCAGCCCGCCCCGAAGATGCGCCATCCATCGCCGCCATCTGGAATGAGGTGATCCGCGACAGTCTGGCCACCTTTACCACGGCCGAAAAGGATCCAGCCACCATCGCCGCCCAAATCGCGGCAGGCACGCCATGGTGGGTGGTCGAGGTCAATGACATGGTGCAAGGCCATGCAACCTATGGACAATTTCGCAGTGGCCCCGGCTATGCCCATAGCATGGAACACTCTGTACATATGTACAACTCAATCAAGGGCCAAGGTTTCGGCCGCGCCCTGATGATGGCACTCGAAGACCACGCACGGGCGCAGGGCGCGCATGTCATGGTTGCCGGTGTTTCGTCAGAAAATCCCGAAGGCCGGGCGTTTCACGCGCGCCTCGGCTATGTCGAATGTGGCCGCGTGGCCCAGGCCGGGCGCAAATGGGACCGCTGGCTCGACCTGATCCTGATGCAAAAAATCCTGACCTGACAAGGCGAGTTTCCCCAGCTAAACTTGCCCCATGTCGATCTGGACCCGCATCAGCGCCGCCGTTTCCTCTCTCACCAAGGGAGAGCCCCTTTCGGTGGTGTTCGATCACCTGCGTGGCGCGCCAGATCCTGAACGTTCGGTCGGTTTCACCATTGCGGTCATAGCCTTGGGGGCCAAGCTGGCCAAGGCCGATGGCACTGTCAGCCGCGACGAGGTGTCGGCCTTTCGCCGTGTCTTCACCCTGCCCGCCGGAGAGGAACGCAATGCCGCCCGCGTCTTCAATCTGGCACGGCAGGATGTGGCCGGCTTTGATGCCTATGCCCGCAAGATCGCCGCGATGTTCACCGACAAGGACCATCCCGACAATCGCGCGCTGTTCATCGACCTGATCGAGGGGCTGTTTCACATCGCGCTGGCCGATGACATCCTGCACGAGGACGAAGACGCCTTTTTGGCCCACACAGCCGAGATTTTTGGGCTGGATGCGCGCTGTTACCGCGCCATTCGCGCCCGGCTGGTCGATGGCGCCAGCCGCGACCCCTATGATCTCTTGGGCGTGCCGCACGACGCCTCGCTGGCCGATATCCGGGCGGCGTGGAAAACAGCCGTCCGCGAAAACCACCCTGATGCGATGATCGCCCGAGGGGTTCCGCCCGAAGCTGTGGTTCTGGCCGAACGCCGGCTGATCGCCATCAATGCCGCTTGGGAAGATTTACGCGACAGGGTGGCGGCATGACCCCCTCGGCCAAACGCCCACTGCGCCTTGCGACCTATAATATCGAATGGTTCAACGCGCTGTTTGATGACCGGGGCAGGCTTTTGGAAGACAATGAATGGTCGTCCCGGTACCAAACCACCCGGCGTGACCAGTTGGGGGCGATTGCCATCGTGCTGACGGCGCTTGATGCCGACGGGATCATGATCATCGAAGGCCCGGATCAGGGATCGAAACGGTCCACCGTGCGGGCGCTGGAACATTTTGCCAGAGCCTTCGGGCTGCGAACCCGCCGGGCGCTGCATGGCTTTGCCTCGGAAACCGAACAAGAGCTTGCCTTTCTTTACGATCCCGACCGCATCACCGCCCATCATTTGCCTTTGGGAGAGCCGGCCCCCGCCCATGGCGCGGATGGTGCGCCGCGTTTTGACACCTCGCTGCGGGCCGATCTTGATCTTGACGGCGTGGCCGAACAGATCCGCTTTTCCAAACCTCCGCTAGAGCTTGCACTGACCGCGGACGGCCACCCTTTGCATCTGATCGGGGTTCACGCCAAATCAAAGGCCCCGCATGGCCAGATGTCCGAGGCGCAATTCACCCGGATTTCCATCGAAAACCGCCGCAAGCAATTGGCCGAGTGTCAATGGCTGCGCCGCCGGATCGACGCGCATCTGGATGCCAAGGACAATCTGATCGTCTTGGGGGATTTCAACGATGGTCCGGGCTTGGATGAATATGAAAAGCTGTTCGGCCATTCCGGGATCGAGGTCGCCATGGGTCTGGACGCCCCGCCCGACCGGCAGTTGTTCGACCCGCACGCCTGCATGGCACTGGCCCAGCGCACCGGCATGTCGCCCACAACCGCCCGGTTCTGGGCGGCCCCGCAACGCCGGTTCTTTGAGGCGCTGTTGGATTTCATCATGGTGTCGCCCAACCTGAAAGCCCGCCGCCCCAATTGGCGGATCTGGCACCCGTTCAACGACCCCGGGGTCACGGCCGTGCCAGAGTTGCGCGATGCCATTCTGACCGCTTCGGACCATTTTCCGGTTACGCTGGATCTCGTGCTTGATTGAAACCAGGGGGGCCGCGCCCCATATTGGTACGATGAAAAAGTATATTCTTGCCCTTACCCTTGTCCTCTCGGGGCCAGCCTTGGCCCAAACCGCGCCACAAAGCGAGGAGGTGGAGGAAGGTTTCAGCCTGATGGAAGAGGGCGCCAAGCTCTTGCTCAAGGGGCTGATGTCCGAAATGGAGCCAACCTTGGACGAGATGGGCAAGGCGCTGTCAGAGATGGAACCGGCGCTGCGCGATCTGCAGCCAAAGATGCTGGAACTCTTGGCGCTGGTCGATGATCTGACCAATTATGAAGCGCCAGAGCGGTTGGAGAATGGCGACATCCTGATCCGTCGCAAGCCCGACGCCCCTGCCCCGCCCCCCTTGCCGGACAGCGCGCCGCCCCCCGCGCCACAGACCGATCTTTGATCCTTGCAGGAGCCGCCCTTGCCATATGAGCTGAAAACCTCTGGGTTCTTTATTCGCCTTGTCCAGCACGAGGCTTTTGCCGGTGTCCTGATGATGCTGGCCGCGGCCCTTGCCCTGATCTTGGCCAATTCCGGGCTGTCTGCCAGCTATCATGCGGTTCTGGACACAAAGTTCACGGTGGCCTTTGGCGATGCGGGCCTGTCCAAACCCTTGATCCTGTGGATCAATGACGGGCTGATGGCGGTGTTCTTCTTTCTGATCGGGCTGGAGTTGAAGCGCGAGATGCGAGAGGGGCGGTTGAAAAACCCTGCCGATGTGGTCTTGCCTGGCGTCGCCGCCCTTGGCGGGATGATCGCCCCGATGGCGGTATTTCTCTTGGTCACACGGGCGCATCCTGAATTGCAGGCGGGCTGGGCCATTCCGGCGGCCACCGACATTGCCTTTGCCGTCGGCGTGGTGGCGCTTTTGGGGCGGCGTGTTCCGCCCGCGCTGAAGATTTTTCTGCTGACCCTGGCCATTCTGGATGACATGGGCGCGATCCTGATCATCGCGCTGTTCTATGGGTCAGGCATTGATCTGGGCTCTCTTGCATGGGCCGCGCTGCCCTTGGCGGGATTGGTCGTGCTTGCCTTACGCCGGACGCATCGCATCGCGCCTTTTGTTCTATTGGGCGCCATCATGTGGTTTTTTGTGCTGAAATCCGGCATCCACCCGACCGTCGCAGGCGTGGTGACGGCGTTTTGCATCCCGCTGAAAGACCGTTTTGGCAAATCACCGCTGCATGCGCTGGAACATGGGCTGCACCCTTATGTCAATTTCGGCATTGCCCCGGTCTTTGCGCTGGCCAATGCCGGGGTGGACATGTCGGGGGTGGCGCTGACCGATCTCGTCGCGCCCCTGCCGCTTGGCATTGCGGCGGGGCTGTTTCTTGGCAAGCAGATCGGGGTCTTTGGTGCGACCTTTGCCATGGTCAAGCTGGGCCTCGGTCGCCTGCCGCAGGGGGTAAGCTGGGCCATGGTCTGGGGGCTGTCGCTGCTGGCAGGGATTGGCTTTACCATGTCCCTTTTCATCGGCTCACTCAGCTATGAGGGCGATCAGATGATGAACATGGTGCGGCTTGGGGTTCTGCTTGGATCAGCCGTGGCGGCTGTGGCCGGATACACCGTGCTGCGGATCGCACGGCCGGCCTAAAGGCTGCACTCCGGCGCCCTGTGGCGGGCGCCGGAGCTGCGAGGTTATGGCTTAGCCGCGGGCGGCGCGGATCAGACCCAGAATGTTCTTGGCAGCCTCTGGAATGTTGGTGCCGGGGCCGAAGATCGCCTTGACCCCCGCAGACATCAGGAAATCGTAGTCCTGCTGCGGGATCACGCCGCCACAGATCACCAGAATATCGCCCGCCCCCTTGGCTTTCAGCGCCTCGATCAGTTTCGGGGCAAGGGTTTTGTGACCCGCGGCTTGCGACGAGATGCCGATCACATGCACATCATTGTCGATGGCATCCTGTGCCGCCTCTTCCGGGGTCTGGAACAAGGGGCCAACATCAACGTCAAAACCGATATCGGCAAAGGCGGTGGCGATGACCTTGGCACCGCGATCATGGCCGTCTTGGCCCATCTTGACCACCAACATCCGTGGGCGGCGGCCCTCTTCCTCGGCAAAGGCTTCAACGTCCTTCTGGATCGCCTCGAACCCGGCGTCGCCCTCATAGGCGGCACCATAGACGCCCGCCAAAGTTTTCACTTCCGCACGGTGGCGGCCAAAGACCTTTTCCATGGCGTCTGAAATCTCCCCAACGGAGGCCCGCGCGCGGGCAGCATCGACTGCGGCAGCCAACAGATTACCGCCCTTCTCGGCGCGGGCCGTCAACTCTGCCAACGCCGCCTTGACCTGCGCCTCATCACGGGCGGCGCGGGTGGCTTTCAGTCGCGCGATCTGTGCCTCGCGCACCTTCATGTTGTCGATATCTAGAATGTCGATCGGGTCTTGCTTGCCCAGTTTGTATTTGTTGACCCCGACGATCACCTCGTCCCCCCGGTCAATCGCGGCCTGCCGTTTGGCCGCAGACTCTTCGATCCGCAGCTTGGGCATGCCCGAGGCAACCGCCTTGGTCATCCCGCCCATCGCCTCGACCTCTTCGATCAAAGCCCAGGCCTTTTCGGCCAGCTCATGGGTCAGGCTTTCGACATAGTACGATCCGGCCAAAGGATCGACGACATGGGTGATGCCGGTTTCCTCTTGCAAGATCAGCTGGGTATTGCGCGCAATGCGGGCCGAGAATTCGGTCGGCAGCGCAATCGCCTCGTCCAGCGCATTGGTGTGCAAGGATTGCGTACCGCCAAGGGCTGCTGCCATCGCCTCATAGGCGGTGCGGATGACGTTGTTGTAGGGGTCTTGCTCTTGCAAGCTGACGCCGGACGTCTGGCAATGGGTGCGCAGCATCAGGCTGCCGGTTTTTTGCGGCTTGAACTCTTGCATGATGCGCGTCCACAGCATCCGTGCGGCGCGCAGTTTCGCCGCCTCCATGAAGAAATTCATGCCGATGGCGAAGAAGAAGCTGAGACGCCCGGCGAAATCATCGACATTCATGCCGCGCGCAATCGCAGCGCGGACATATTCGCGACCATCGGCAAGGGTGAAGGCGAGCTCCTGCACAAGGTTCGCGCCGGCCTCTTGCATGTGATAACCCGAGATCGAAATCGAGTTGAACTTCGGCATCTCGGCAGAGGTGTATTCGATGATATCCGCAATGATCCGCATCGAGGGTTCGGGCGGATAGATATAGGTGTTGCGGACCATGAATTCCTTCAGAATGTCATTCTGAATGGTGCCAGACAGATCGGCGCGCGAAACGCCCTGCTCCTCGCCCGTGACGATGAAATTGGCGAGGATCGGGATCACCGCGCCGTTCATCGTCATGGAAACCGAGACTTTTTCCAACGGGATGCCGTCGAACAAGATCTTCATATCCTCGACGGAATCGATCGCGACGCCCGCCTTGCCGACATCGCCCACCACGCGCGGGTGATCGCTGTCATAGCCGCGGTGCGTGGCCAGATCGAAGGCGACCGAGACGCCCTGTTGGCCCGCAGCCAGCGCCTTGCGATAAAAGGCGTTGCTCTCCTCGGCGGTCGAGAAGCCGGCATATTGCCGGATCGTCCAAGGGCGGCCCGCATACATCGTGGCCCGAACGCCGCGGGTGAAAGGGGCAATACCCGGCATTTCGCCCATCTGCGGCAGATGCGCGGTGTCTTCCGCGGTGTAAAGCGGCTTGACCGCGATACCTTCCAGCGTCTGCCACGTCAGGCCGGACAGCGGCTTGTCGCGGAGTTCCTTGGCGGCGGTCTTTTCCCAATCGGCGCGGGTGGGCATGATATGGTCCTACGTTTGGTTCTGGCGGCAGGCCCCGAGGTTTGGCACCCCGGACCCCGCAGGATATTTAGGCCACCGAGAAGGCGGCTTATTCGAATTCCACGATCACATCGTCGACCTTCAGGCTGGCGCCTGCGGCGGCCTTGACGGCTTTGACGACGCCCTTCTTTTCGGCCTTGAGGATGTTTTCCATCTTCATCGCCTCCACCGTGGCCAGCGCCTGACCTTCCTGCACCTCGTCGCCAACCTCGACCATGATCTTGGTCACAAGGCCCGGCATTGGGCACAGAAGGTATTTCGACGTATCGGGCGGCAGTTTTTCCAGCATCAGCTTGGCCAGTTCTGCCTGACGCGGCGTACGGACATGCACCTTGAGGTCTGCCCCACGCAGCCGCAGACGGAAACCGCCCGAGATCTTGCCAACCTTCATCACCAAAGGCTTGCCATCGACCATCAGGCGCGCAAGCGGCTGGCCCGGCGTCCAATCCGATGTGACGCGGCGGGTGCTGCCATCTGCAAAGGTCACGCTGGAGCCTTGTGCATCGGCGGCGATTTTCACGGCAAGGTCGACGCCTTGCAGCGTGACAACCCAATCATCCCCAACGCGGCGTTCGTGATTGTCGAGCGTACCGGAAATCTTGGTGCGGCGGATTTCGGCAACCCGGTTCATCGCGGCGGCAGAGGCCGCCACACGGGCAAGGGTTTCCTCGTCCAAGACCGCGCCGTTAAAGCCATCGGGATATTCTTCGGCGATAAAGGCCGTGGTGATATTCCCGCTGTTGAAGCGCGGATGATCCATCACGGCCGAGCAGAAGGGCAGGTTATGGCCGATGCCTTCGACCTCGAACGTATCCAGCGCCAACCGCATTTCTTCGATGGCTTCGGCGCGCGACGGGCCCCAAGTGCAAAGCTTGGCGATCATCGGGTCGTAGAACATCGAAATTTCGCCGCCTTCATAGACGCCGGTGTCGTTGCGCACGATGCCGCCACCCAGTGTGG
>CALBSG010000157.1 GCA_937927675.1 uncultured Paracoccaceae bacterium
CCTACACGACGCTCTTCCGATCTCGTTCTGGTGGGGGCAAGACTTCGATGGTGAATTTATTCCCTCGTTTTTATGAGCACCAACAAGGTACTGTTTTGCTGGACGGAGTGGATACACGTCAAATGCGATTAAGTAGTTTACGTGCTCAATTTGCCTTGGTGAGTCAGGATGTGGTGCTTTTTAATGACACCGTATTTAATAATATTGCTTATGGTGCATTACGTGATGTTACTGAAGCGCAAGTAATTGAAGCAGCAAAGGCTGCAAACGCGCCATCAAATCCAGACCGGCCAAAGCATCGCCGACGCCCCATTGCTGGGTCAGCGCCTCTTTCAGCCGTTCAAAATCGCCCGAAGGGTTGTGCATGTCGGGCTCTGCCACCTCGACGAACAGCGCGCGGGTGGCCGGGTCCATCACGATATCGCGCTGGGTGGCGGATTTGCGGATGACTTGCTTGTGAACTTGGGATTCTGGCGGCACGTCGATGACAACGTCGCCCATCACCTTGGCCTGACAGCCCAGACGCCGCCCCGGCGCCATGCCGCGCTTGGATTTGTAGCGCTCCTCCACCGCGTTCCACGGCGAAAGCGCATCATCTTCAACCGTCACGCCATGCTTGGAGAATTCCCCATAGCCGGGGCTGATCTGGCATTTGGAGCAAATCCCACGCCCACCACAAACCGAATCGAGATCAACCCCCAACGACCGGGCCGCCTGCAAGATCGGTGTGCCGACGGCAAACCGCCCCCGCTTGCCCGAGGGGGTGAAAATGACCAAAGCGTCTTCAGACATGGAAAGCCTCCTGTGCGCCCCCCTGTTCTAGCTGCGGCGCGCGCAGGGGCAAGGCCGGAAAGCGTCGTCTTTCCCCCAAGTTGCGGCGCAAACGCGCCTCATGTCACGGAATTCATCTGAGATTTCATCTTGGCAAAAATACTCCCCGCGGAGCGTCCGCATTTGGCCGGTGACGCCTCCGGCGGGAGTATTTGGACCAAGATGAAATCAGGTGTCGGAAAAGCGGTAGGTGATCTCATCAAAACTGTCGGCGGCAAACGTATAGAACCAGCGCAGGGTTTCGGTCGCGACGGGGATGCCATGTTCGGCATTGCCGGGAATGAACAGGGCAACACCGGGGGACAGCTCATGCGGCTGACCGTCGATCACCACGGTGCCGGTGCCTTCCAGGCCGAAATAGACCTCGGAATGGGCATGGCGGTGGGCGGCGAAATGCTGCCCCGCCTGGATGGTGGCGACGCCGCAGGTCAGGCTGTCGGTCGCGGTGGTCCCTTGGGAAAACAGGCCTTGCCATGTGAGCGTGCCCTTGGCGGGATCGTCCCAAGTGGCGTGGGGCAGGGTAGCGGTGTCGAGGCGCAGCGCAGTCATTCATTCAACCAGTTCAGGATGGCCTTGCGGTCGCCATCAAGGCGCGGCGCGGCGGGGCGATGATCAAGTTCGGGCAGGGTGGACATTTTGATCGGGTTTCCGGGCGCGGTAAAGCGGTTGCCTTTGGCATCGGGATCGACCGGCAGCACCATGGCGCGGGCAAGGAGTTGCGGATCGCGCAGCACTTCGGCCATGTCTTGCACATGGGCGGTGGGCAGACCGGCGGCCTCAAGCCTTTCGATCCAATGGGCGGCGGGGTGTTCGAGGGTCACCGCCTCGATCAGCCGTTTCAAGAGCGCGTGGTTGTCGCAGCGCGCGGCATTGCTGGCAAAGCGCGGGTCGGCGGGGTTCAGCGGCAGGTCGAGCGTTTTGCACAGATGTGCGAACATCGCATCATTGCCGGCGGCAATCACAAAAAAGCCGTCCGCCGCGCGATAGGTGGAAAACGGCGTGATCGTCGGGTGGCGGGCCCCGGTGCGGCCGGGCGCCGTTCCGGTGGCCGAGGTCAGCGCGATGGCATGTTCCTGAATGGCCAATTGGCTGTCCAGCATAGCGACATCGACCTTGGCGCCTTGGCCGGTCTTTTCGCGGTCATAGAGGGCGGCAAGCACACCTTGGACCAGAAACATTCCCGCCACGATATCACCAATGCTGGCCCCAACCCGCACGGGCGGGCCGCCTTCTTCGCCGGTGATGCTCATCACCCCACCGCGGGCTTGCACGACCATGTCATAGGCCGGTTTGGCTGCATCAGGGCCACTATGGCCAAAGCCTGACACCGCGCCATAGATCAGGCGGGGATGGCGGGCGTGCAGTGTCTCCCAGCCATAGCCCAGCCGTTCCATCACGCCGGGGCGATAATTTTCCAAGACCACATCGGCACGGGCCAGAAGCCGGTCGAGGATGCCGCGATCGGTGGGCGATTTCAGGTCCAGCGCGATCGACTGTTTGCCCGCGTTCAACGCCGCGAAATAGGCGCTGTTGCCTTGGGTGAAGGGGGGGAAGGCGCGGGTGTCATCGCCGGTGCCGGGGCGTTCGACTTTGATGATCTTTGCCCCAAGATCTTGCAGGGTATGGCTGCAATACGGCCCGGCCAGCACATGGGTCAGATCCAGAACGGTGATGCCCGAAAGCGGGGCCCCAGATGCAGACATGGCTTACTCCATGCGGAATTGTTTCGCCAGTTTCAGGCCTTGCCCTTGATAGTTCGAGGAAATCCCCGCGCCATAAAGCGTGTCGGGCCGCGCACTCATGCGTTCATAGACCAGACGGCCGACGACCTGCCCATGTTCCAAAACGAAGGGAGCCTCGTGGCAGCGCACCTCTAACACCCCGCGCGAGCCGCTGCCGCCTGCGGCGGCATGGCCGAACCCGGGGTCGAAAAAGCCAGCGTAATGTACGCGGAATTCCCCCACCATCGCCAGATAGGGGGCCATTTCGGCGGCGTAATCGGGGGGGATGGTCACGGCCTCGCGGCTGACCAGAATGTAGAACGCGCCCGGATCAAGGATAATGCGGGCGTCGGTGGCGCGGACCTCTTCCCAGAAGTCGCGGGCGGGGTATTGGCCGATCCGGTCAAGGTCAATCACCCCGGTATGCGGTTTGGCGCGGTAGCCCAGAAGATCCCCCTTGGCCGGTTTGAGATCGACCGAAAAGCCAAGACCTTCGGAAATCACCGCCTCGCCCGACACCAAAGGATCGGCGGCGTGCAACGTCCGCAGTTCGGCATCGGTCAGCACCGACTGGCCTTGGCGGAAGCGAATCTGATTCAGCCGCTGTCCGGCGCGGACAAGGACCGAGAAAGAGCGTGGGCAGACCTCGGCATAGAGCGGGCCGGTGTATCCTTCGGGGATGCGGTCGAATTCGGTGCCACCATCGGTGATGGTGCGGGTCAGAAGATCAAGCCGCCCGGTCGAGGATTTGGCATTGGCGACCGCCGTGATTCCCGGCGGCAGGGCCAACGATTCCATCAAAGGCACGACATAGACGCAGCCCTTTTCCAGAACTGCGCCATGGGTCAGATCGACCCGGTGCATCTCAAATTCGGCCAGACGGTCAGCGACGCGCGCCCCATTGCCTGCAAGGAATGAGGCCCGCACGCGATAAGCGACGGTGCCCAGTCGCAGATCAAGGCTGGCCGGTTGGATCTGGTCGGGCAGAATCGCGGGCTGACCGGACAGGACGCCGGAGGCGATCATCTGGCGCAAGGTTTGCGCGGGCAGAACCCCCGGAGACATCATGGTCTTAGTTTCCGCCATATCGGGCCCCTTTCGAAAACGAAACCGCCCGCGCTGCCGGTTGGCAGGCGGGCGGCTTTGTATTGGTCGGGCCGGAGAGATTCGAACTCTCGACCTCCCGCCCCCCAGACGGACGCGCTAACCAGACTGCGCTACGGCCCGACGAATAGGCGCTTTCATAACGATATTCCGGCCGGTCGCAAGCGGGAAAGCGCATCCTTTTGCCCATCCCCATAAACTGATCACAGCGGCGCTTGCGGCGGGGGCGTGGTCATGCGGTTGGCCAGGGCCGCCAATTGATCGCGCAAGGCGCGGGCCTCGGCCATGGCGAGGGCGCCCGCGGGCAAAGCACGCAGGCGATCCAAAAGCGAGGCATCGGCGGGCAAGGGCGCGGAGTGCAAAGGTGTGACGGCGTCAAGCGCTGCACCGTCATCTGCCAGATCTTCCGGTGTGGCATCTTCCAGCATCGGGGCCTCTGGGGCCGGGGGGGCAGGGGCACGCGCAACGGGCTTGGCTTGAATTTGATCGGGAACGGATTGCACTGCTGCGGTGCTGGCCACATGGTCAAAGAGCGGCAAGACATCGGCGGGGGCTGCGCCTTCGACCCGTTCCACCTCGATGTTGCGGGCGCGCAAAGCATCTTCCAGCGCGACGATCTGGGCTGTTTCGATCTGGTCCTGCGGCAGGGTCACCTCATCCGCCACCGTGCCGAAATTCGCGGCAAGCGCAGCTTCCAAGGCAGCCTCGGCATTGTCGCCTTCTTCGGCCACTTCTTGGCCCGAGAGGGCGGAAACATGACGAACGCCTTGTTCGCGCAGCACTTTTTGCACACCGCGAATCGTCATGCCTTCGTTGTGCAGCAGATGCTTGATCCCCAAAAGCAGCGCCACATCGGCAGGCCGATAATAGCGACGCCCGCCAGCCCGCTTGACGGGCCGGATCTGCGGGAAACGGCTTTCCCAGAACCGCAGCACATGGGCCGGGGTTTCGAGAACCTCGGCCACTTCGCTGATGGTGCGGAAGGCGTCAGGCGACTTGTCCATCCGCCGGTCCTTTCATTACTTCTTCTTGCCGGCCGCCACGCGATCTTTCATCAGATGCGAGGGGCGGAAGGTCAGAACCCGCCGGGGCGAGATCGGAACTTCATCACCAGTCTTGGGGTTGCGGCCGACTCGGGCCGTCTTGTCGCGCACCGAAAAGGTGCCAAAAGAGGAAATCTTGACCGTGTCGCCCGATGCCAGCGCATCCGACATATGGGTCAGCACAGATTCGACCAGATTGGCCGATTCGTTGCGGCTTAGGCCGACTTCGCGGAACACCGCTTCGCTCAGGTCCATCCGCGTTAGAGTCTTTTCGCTCATCATATCCCCCCCGGGTTATTGAGGCAGATTGAGCGGATCGGTTTTCCGAGTCAATATCAAAGACTTGGAGACGCGCCTTAATGCGGCTCTCTGGCGATACTACCAGCGCAGAACAACCGCGCCCCACGCGAGCCCGCCGCCGATCGCTTCGGTCACGATCAGATCACCTTCTTTGATCTGCCCGCGCGCCTTGCCAACCGACAGCGCCAAGGGGATCGAGGCCGCCGAGGTGTTGCCATGGTCCTGCACCGTGACGATCACCCGGTCCATCGGAACCTGCATCTTTTTCGCGGTGCCTTCGATGATGCGGATATTGGCCTGATGCGGCACGATCCAATCGACATCGCCCGCGCTCAGACCGGCCTTGTCGAGGGCGCGGTGGGCGGTTTCAGCAAGTTTTTCAATGGCATGGCGGAAGACTTCTTTGCCTTCCATCCGCAAATGCCCGGTCACGCCGGTCGAGGTGCCACCATCGACATACAAGATGTCCTTGTGGCGGCCATCGCTGTTCAGATCGGTCGACAGGATGCCACGGTCCTCCGTGGTCCCTTGGCCTTCCTGTGCCTCCAGCACCAAAGCGCCAGCGCCGTCGCCGAACAGCACGCAGGTGCCGCGGTCGGTCCAATCCATCAGGCGGCTGAAGGTTTCCGCACCGATCACCAGCACCCGCGTCGCCTGACCCGACAGGATCAGCGCATTGGCATTGGTCAGCGCAAAGGCAAAGCCCGCACAGACCGCCTGCACATCAAAGGCAAAGCCGCGCGTCATGCCCAGACCGGCCTGAATCATCGTGGCACAAGACGGGAAGGTGAAATCTGCGGTCGAAGTGGCGACGATGATGGCGTCGATGTCGTCCGCCGTCAGACCCGCATCGGCAAGGGCTGCCTGCGCGGCCTTGGTGCCAAGGTCTGCCGTCGTTTGACCTTCGGCAGCGAAGTGCCGCCGCTCAATGCCCGAGCGCGACCGGATCCATTCGTCGGAGGTGTCCACCAGCGCCACGAATTCGGAATTCGGCACAACGCGTTCGGGCAAATAATGCCCGACGCCTTTGACCACGGCGCGTATTGTCATTCAGCGGACCCTGTCTCTGCCCCTATTGCGGCGGCATCCTGCCCCGCAAGCCCAGAACCTGCAACCCCAGAACCTGCAAGGACAGAACCCGCAAGGCCCGTCGAGGCAACGCGTGCCGCAATGCGGTTGGTCAGGTCGGCCCGGGCAAGTTTATGTGCCAGTCGCACCGCGGCGGCAATTCCCGTCGCATCGGCCGAACCATGCGATTTTATCACCGTTCCGTTCAGCCCCAAAAACACCCCACCATTGGCCCGGCGCGGGTCGGTTTGGGCCTGCAGACGTTTCAGGGCCTTCATCGCCAAAAGCGCACCGATCTTGGCAAAGAGGGTGGAGGTCAGCGCCTCGCGCAGAAAGCCCGAAATCAGCTTTGCGGTGCCTTCGCCGGTTTTCAGGGCCACATTGCCCGTGAAACCATCCGTCACGATGACATCAACCCGATCTGACGGGATATCCGAACCTTCGACGAAGCCCACGAAGTCGAACTCACCCGCGCTGGCTGCCGCCGTCATCTGGGCAAAGGCCTCGTGCAGTTCGGCGCGACCCTTGTGTTCTTCGGTGCCGACGTTCAACAGGCCAACGCGGGGACGCGGCAGCCCAAGGCTGTTGCGGGCATAAGAGGTGCCCATGGCGGCAAATTGCAGAAGATCGGCTGCCTCGGCCTTAATATCTGCGCCGACGTCCAGCATCACATTGAAGCCAGAGGGATTGCGAGACGGCCAATAGCACGCAATCGCCGGACGGTTGACGCCGGGCAACTTGCGCAGACGCAGCATGGAAACCGCCATCAGCGCACCGGTGTTGCCGCAAGAGACAGCCACCGTCGCCTCGCCGTTCTTCACCGCATCAATCGTGGAAAACATTGAGGTGCCCGCCCCATGACGCATGACCTGCGCGGGCTTGTCCTCCATCGTCACCACGCGGTCGGCATGGCGCAAATCAACACGCGACCGCAGCGCAGGCGCGCGGTCGAGAAGGGGGGTCAATACAGTCTGATCGCCATGCAGGATGAAATGGGCATCGGGCAACTCTGCCGCAGACAGCACCAAACCGGCGACAACTGCCGCCGGTCCGTGATCGCCGCCCATCGCGTCAATCGAAATGACTGTGAGGGAAGGCCCCTCGCGCCCTGCGACCGTCTGAGCCGGAATTTCGGTTCCGCTTGCCATCAGTCAGGCGCGAGAGAGGGGCGGCTTACGCCGCGTCCTCGTCCATGTCGACAGCCTTGGTCGCCACGACTTCGCGGGCGTCATAATGGCCGCAGGACGGGCAAACGTGGTGCGGGCGCTTCAGCTCACCGCAGTTCGAGCAGTCTTGCGGGTTGCCAGCGACCAGAGCGTCATGCGAACGACGCATGTTGCGGCGCGATTTGGTGGTGCGGTTCTGCGGGACAGCCATGTCTCGACCTCGAATTAAGGGGGACAGGCCCCGGATTTTCCTTTGTTTCCAGCGTGATCGACCAAAGCAAATGCCCCGGCCCGAAGACCCCGAATGAGCCGCGGAACATAGACGGATTCTGCGGGGGCGCAAGACCCTTTCTTCACCCTTCTGATGATGAGCCCGATGAAGGCTTTTTCAACTTCTCGGCAAGGGCGGCAAGACCGGAGAACGGCCGCAGATCGGTATCCGACAGCGGGGCAACGCCCGGACCGGCAAAGACCGCCTCGCCCAATTCCGCGCCCGGTGCGCGGGGGTATTGCGGCAAGGCCAGCGCAAGCGCCTCTGCGGCAATTTCGGCAATGTCGAGAACTTCGGGCAGGGGGTCCGTCTCGTCGTCGGCCATTTCCACCTCATCGCCCTCGGGCGCGGTGTATTCAACGCTAAAGCGGCGATGGACAGGTTCGTGCAAGCTGCAAGGCACCGGCGCCAGCGTGACAGAGCAAGGCTGGACCGCGCGGGCGGTCAATTCTGCCACCAGATCGAAGTCATGGCGGCCAACCGGGCGCAATTCGCCCTGAAGCCGCAGCGCAGGCACATCGATCAGGCCCAGTGCCGAGGCCATTGCGGCGCGCGCAGGCGCATCGGGGCAAAAGTCAAAGCGGGTGGGTTTGCGGGCCGCCAGCGATTTGGTGACAAAGCGCAGTTCGGATGTTTCCTTGGGCTTGGTCTTACGCGTTTCGGTCATTCTTCCGCCTCCTGCCGGGCCAGCTGCCCGTTTGTATTCTTGAACCGGACCAATTCCCACTGTAAGCCTTGGGCGCACAGGTCTGGTCCTGTCTGGTCAATTCGATAGTGCCGCAGGGCGCTGCATGCAAGACCAAGGGGATGACGGGCCACTAAGGGCAGGGGATTTGCATGTCGGAAGCTGTTTTGGCGCGAATGGCGGGCTTTGGCCGGGCGCTTGCGCTTATGGTGGCCGGGGTGGTGTTTCTCGCCTCTTGTGCAGCGGTCTATCAAAACCATGGCTATGTTCCGACGGATGAGGAACTCGCGCTGATCGAAGTTGGCAGCGACAATCGTGAAACGGTTGAGGCCACCTTGGGCCGCCCGTCGAGCCAAGGGTTGTTGAACGATGTGGGCTGGTTCTATGTGCAAAGCCGCTGGAAGCATTTCGGCGCCATGCAGCCCAAGGAAATCGACCGTCAGGTTGTGTCGATCACCTTTACCGAGGACGGCGTGGTGGAAAATATCGAACGCTTTGGCCTTGAAAAAGGTCAGGTCGTGGCGATTTCGCGCCGTGTGACGGACAGCAACATCAAGGGTATGGGCTTCCTCAAGCAGCTCTTGGGCAATATTGGCCGACTGCGGGCCGATCAGTTCATCGATCAATAAGCCACTGCACCAGTGGGGTTTTGCAAAAGCCGCCCGCCGATCGTTTTCGGGGGCGGCTTTTCTTATGCCTCGGGGTCGAACCGTACGGCCACGCCATTGATGCAATAGCGCAGGCCCGTGGGCGGCGGGCCATCGGGGAAGACATGCCCCAGATGCGCCTCACATTGATGGCAGCGCACTTCGACACGGCGCATGAAATGACTGAGGTCTTCGTGTTCCTCGACCATGTCATTTTCTAACGCGGCGTTGAAGCTGGGCCAGCCACAGCCCGATTCGAACTTGGTCGCCGCATCAAACAGCGCCGCATCACAGCACACACAGCGATAGGTGCCGGGACCTTTGGGGAACCCTTGATGGCTGAAGGGCCGCTCTGTCGCCGCCCGCCGGGTCACCTGAAACGCCAGCTCCCCCAGCTGCGCCAGCCATTCGGCATCGGTCTTTTGCAGTTTCGTCACCTGTATCTCCCCTTTTTCACCAGCCCTGTATCATCGCCCCGTCTCGCTTGCATGCAGGGTCGGACTGGCGCAAATCTAGGGCGCGGCTGGCCTTCTGCCAAGTCGGGGAACCATCATGTGATGCGGCTGGCAAAAGGACATCTCGTGGCGCGGCTGGCCGAAACGCCGGACGATCTCGTGCGGGCGCAGGAATTGCGCCACCTGTGCTTTGTTGCCGCGCGCGGGCTGGCCCCCCCCGGAGGGCGCGATAGCGACGGCTTTGACGACTGCTGCCGCCATATCCTGATCGAAGCGGCAGGCGGGCAAATGCTGGCTTGTTTCCGGATCATGTTTCTGCCCGCCCCCCGGATCATCGAAAGCTATTCGGCGCAGTTTTATGATCTTGATGTGTTGACCGCCTATCCCGCGCCCGTGATGGAGCTGGGGCGGTTTTGCATCCATCCCGCCGTGCAAGACCCGGATATCCTGCGGCTTTCCTGGGCTGCGATCACCCGGATGGTGGATGAAAACCAGATTGGCCTGATGTTTGGTTGCACCTCATTTCCGGGGGCAGATCCGGCGTTGCACGGCCCGGCGCTGGGGCATTTGAAACAAAACCACCTCGCCCCGGCCGCCTTGGCGCCGCGCCGCAAGGGGGCTGCGATTTCTCTGCCGGACATCGCTTGCGATCCGCGCCATGCGCTTGCCGCCATGCCGCCGTTGTTGCGCAGCTATCTCGGGCTTGGCGGTTGGGTCAGCGATCATGCGGTGATCGACGCCGATCTCGACACGCTCCACATCTTTACCGCCGTCGAGGTTGCCCATATCCCCGCCCCACGCAGCCGCGCCCTTCGGGCCTTGGCGGGTTGACGCGGCCCGCGCGCCCGCATAGGCCTCGCCCATGGCACGCGCACCCCTTCTTCAGCTTTCCGGCATCTCGCTGACCTTCGGCGGCAACCCGGTTTTCGACAACCTTGACCTTGTGGTGCAACCCGGTGATCGGGTGGCGCTGGTTGGCCGCAACGGGTCTGGCAAATCCACCCTGATGAAGGTGATGGCGGGGCTGGTTGATGCGGACGCCGGCCTGCGCGTCGTGCCGCCGGGCATCACCGTGGGCTATATGGAGCAAGACCCCGATCTTTCGGGCTATGCCACTTTGGGCGATTACGCGGCGTCGGGCCTGCCCGAGGGCGAGGCCTATAAGGTGTCGGTCGTGGCCGAAGGGTTGAAGTTCAATCCTGAAACCCCGGTTGCCACGGCCTCTGGCGGCGAGCGTCGCCGCGCGGCCTTGGCCAAGCTGATGGCCGAGGCGCCAGAACTGATGCTGTTGGACGAACCGACCAACCACCTTGATATTCAAGCCATCGAATGGCTGGAAGCCGAGCTTTCGAACACCCGTTCCGCCTTTGTGCTGATTTCGCACGACCGGGCCTTCCTGCGCGCCTTGACCCGCGGGACGCTGTGGATCGACCGGGGCGAAGTGCGCCGCCGCGAATCTGGCTTTGACGGCTTTGAAGAATGGCGCGAAACCGTTTGGGCTGAAGAGGATGAGGCCCGCCATAAGCTGGACCGCAAGATCAAGCACGAGGCAAAATGGGCGGTCGAGGGCATTTCGGCCCGGCGCAAGCGCAACATGGGCCGGGTGCGGGCGTTGCAGGCACTGCGCGCCGAACGGTCCAGCCAGATCCGCCGTCAAGGCACCGCCGCCCTGGAATTGGAAAGCACCACGACCAGCGGCAAGAAGGTGATCGAGGCGGTCGGGATTTCAAAGACCTACGGCGACAAGACACTTATCAAGAATTTCGACATGCGCATCCTGCGCGGCGACCGGGTGGCCTTTGTTGGTCCCAACGGGGTGGGCAAGACGACGCTTTTGAAAATGCTGGTGGGCGAGATTGCCCCCGATACCGGCAGTGTCAGCCTTGGCACCAATCTTGAGATCGCGGTTTTCGATCAGACGCGCGCGCAACTCGACCCCGAGGCGAGCCTGTGGGAAAACCTGACCGGCGATCCCCTGATGAAGGTGTCCGGCGCGTCAGATCAGGTCTTGGTCCGCGGCACGCCGAAACATGTGGTGGCCTATCTCAAGGATTTCCTGTTTGACGAACGCCAAGCCCGTGCGCCGGTCAAGGCGCTGTCGGGCGGGGAAAAAGCGCGGCTTTTGCTGGCCAAGCTGATGGCGAAATCGTCGAACCTGCTGATCCTTGACGAACCGACCAACGATCTCGATGTCGAGACGCTGGATCTCTTGCAAGACATCTTGGGCGAATATGACGGCACCGTGCTGCTGGTCAGCCACGACCGTGATTTTATCGACCGCGTTGCAACGGCGACAGTGGCGCTGGAGGGCAAGGGCAAGGCGACGGCCTATCCCGGCGGCTGGTCGGATTACGCCGCACAACGCCCGAAGGTGACTGAGGAAGTTGTCGTAAAATCAAACACCTCTCAGCCTGTTCTCAAGCAGGATGCGAAGAAGGCGGATGGCCTGAGCTTCACCGAAAAGAAGCGGCTAGAGGCCCTGCCAGGTGTGATGGAAAAGCTGGAATCCGAAATTTCCAAACTGTCCACGCTGATCGCCGATCCCGATCTTTTCACCCGTGAGCCGGCCAAATTCGCCAAGGCCACCGCCGCGATTGCCGAACGGCAAACCGCGTTGGCGGCGGCAGAGGAAGAATGGCTGATCTTGGAAGAAAAGAACGGCTGATCGGCCTTACATCAACGCGGCCACCACCTGCGGGATGGCCATCACATCGTCGCGCGTGCAGTCGAACTGACCGACCTGAACCCGGATCACATAGCGCCCACCGTGGCGGGTCTGGGTCAGGTAGATGCGACCATCATCGTTGATCTTGTTGAGCAGTGCCTCGGTCGCGGCATCGTCTTTTAGCGCAAAGGTGAACAGCGACAGGCGCGGCTCTGTGGTGATGCTGACGCCGGGCAGCGCACGCAACGCCTCGCACGCCTCATGCGACCACGCGACATGGTTGCGGATGCGGGCGCGCAGCCCCTCAAGCCCATAGGCGCGCAAGGTAAACCACAGCTTCAACGCGCGGAAGTTGCGGCCCAAGGGCACGGTCCATTCGTTGAAATTGACAACATCCTCTTTGCCCGCGGTTTCCAGATAGGTCGGGCGCAGGCCAAGGGTTTTCACCTGCGGGGTGGGGTCGCGCAGGAATTGCACGGCGCATTGGAACTGAGCGCCCAGCCATTTATGCGGGTTGAAGATGATGCTGTCGGCCGCCTCAATCCCGGCCCACAAGTCGCGGAATTCTGGGCAAATCATCGCAGACCCCGCCCAAGCCGCATCGACATGCACCGGCAGGCCCGCCGCATGGGCGACCTCGATGCACTCCGCGATCCGGTCAAACGCCCCCACCGATGTGCCGCCCGCGCAGAGGATGACGCCGGCAGGCAACATCCCAGCCGCGCGGTCCGCCGCGATTGCGCCGGCCAAGGCGCCCGGTTTCATCGACAGGCTTTGATCGGTCGGGATTTTGACCAGATTTTCCTGCCCGATCCCCGCCAGACGCGCCGCCTTGTCCACCGAGGAATGCGTCTCGGCGCTGGCATAAAGCCGCAGGCGGGGCGCGCCGGACAGGCCCTTGAGATTGCCTTCAAACCCCAACGCCTGTTCGCGCATCGTCAGGACGGCTGACAAGGTGGCGGTCGTCGCGCTGTCATGGATGGTGCCGGTGAAACCTTCGGGCAGGCCCAGACTTTGGCGCAGCCATTGCACCATGACCTGCTCAACCTCAGTCACGGCGGGCGAGGTTTGCCAGATCATCCCCTGCGCTGCGATGGCATTGGCCAATTGTTCGGCCAGCATCGACGCAGGAGAGGCATTGGCGGGGAAATAGGCGAAAAAGCGCGGGTGCTGCCAATGGGTGATCCCCGGCGGCACGATGCGGTCAAAATCGGCAAAGATCGCCTCCATCGGCTCGGCCGCTTCGGGCGGGCTTGCCGGCAGTTGCGTGGCAATGGCCCCCGGAACCAAAGGCGCCCGCACGGGGCGGTCGCGCAGACCTGCATGATAGTCGGTCGCCCAATCGGCGGCGCGTTTCGACCATTGGTTCAGATCATCGTGATTCATGGCAAGCCCCTATTAACTTAACCCGTTAAGTAATGGCAAAACAGGTTCGACGCAACCTTGGTGAAAATGCTTGGCGGGGCAAGGGAATTGCGCTAGGGCAGGGTCATGAGACAGACGGGCATCATCGGCATTTGCTGCATTACCTGCTGACATAGGTCACGCGGGCCCGTCTCCATTCCCTCAAAGGATCACGACAGACCCGCGCCGAGGGCGAGCGACGGGAAAGAACATGGTCACGATCAGACTGCACAATTCAAAGACGCGCAAAAAAGAAGATTTTGCGCCCTTGGACCCGTCGAATGTGCGGATGTATGTCTGCGGCCCGACGGTGTATGACCGCGCGCATCTGGGCAATGGCCGCCCGGTTGTGGTGTTTGACACGCTGTATCGGCTGCTCTGCCATGTCTATGGGGGCGATCACGTCACCTATGTGCGCAATTTCACCGACGTGGATGACAAGATCAACGCGACCGCGCAGGCCCGCAAGGCGGCGGGCGATCCCCGCAGCCTAGAGGCGTTGATCCGCGAGCGGACCGAGGAAACCATCAGCTGGTATCATGCTGATATGGATGCTTTGGGCGCGCGGCGGCCCAACCACGAACCCCGCGCCACCGAATTCATTGGCGCGATGATTGCGATGATCGAAGGGCTGATCGCCGGCGGGCATGCCTATGCCAAGGACGGCCATGTGCTGTTCCGTGTACGGTCGTACAAAGACTATGGTGCGCTGTCGGGCCGCTCGGTCGATGACATGATCGCGGGCGCTCGGGTAGAGGTGGCTCCCTTCAAAGAAGACCCGATGGATTTCGTGCTGTGGAAGCCGTCAGACGTCGATCTGCCGGGCTGGGACAGCCCTTGGGGCCGCGGTCGCCCCGGCTGGCATATCGAATGCTCGGCGATGAGCTATGAGCTTTTGGGCGCGTCGTTTGACATTCACGGCGGCGGGCTTGACCTGCAATTCCCGCACCATGAAAACGAGATCGCGCAAAGCTGCTGCGCCCATCCCGAAGCGGGCTTTGCCAAGGTTTGGATGCACAATGAGATGTTGCAGGTCGAGGGCAAGAAGATGTCCAAGAGCCTTGGCAACTTTTTCACTGTGCGGGATCTCTTGGATCAAGGCGTGCCGGGTGAGGTGATCCGGTTTGTGTATTTGTCCACGCATTACCGCAAGCCGATGGACTGGACGGCAGAAAAGGCACGGGAGGCGGAGGCGACCTTGCGCAAGTGGCGCGCCTTGGTGGCCGGGGTCGAGGCGGGCGCGCCCGCGCAGTCCGTGTTGGAAGCGCTGTCCGATGATCTGAACACCGCAGGCGCAATTGCGGCCCTGCATGATCTGGCGCGAGAAGGCGATGCTGCGGGGCTGAAAGCCTCGGCGGCCCTGCTGGGCCTGCTTGAAGATGATCTTGGGTCTTGGATTGATGCGGGACCAGACCTCTCGGCGTTGACCGCCCGACTTTCGGCTCTGCGTGCCGATGCCATGACGACCAAAGACTTTGCCCCGGTCGATGCCCTGAAATCCGCCCTGACGGAAGCAGGGGTCGAGGTGCGTATGTCGAAGGCAGGGGTAGAGCTGTTGCCCGGTCCGGGGTTCGACCCGGCCAAGTTGGAGGCGCTCAAATGACCGATCTTTCGTCGAAAAATCGCGCCCACCGCGAACGTCTCTCGCTGTTCGACACCACGCTGCGCGACGGTCAGCAAACCCAAGGCGTGCAATTCTCCGCCCTTGAAAAGCGCCAGATTGCCGAGGCTTTGGATGCCCTTGGCGTCGATTACATCGAAGGTGGCTGGCCGGGGGCCAATCCGACCGACAGCGAATTCTTCGCCTCGGCCCCCAAAACCCGCGCCACCATGACGGCCTTTGGCATGACCAAACGGGTCGGGCGGTCGGCCGAGAATGACGATGTGCTGGCCGCTGTGCTGGACGCCCGCACCCCGGCGGTCTGTCTTGTGGGCAAGACGCATGATTTCCATGTCACCACCGCGCTTGGCTGCACATTGGAAGAAAACCTTGAAAGCATCGCGGCCAGCGTCGCGCATTGCGTCGCCAAAGGGCGCGAGGCGTTGTTTGATGCCGAGCATTTCTTTGACGGCTACAAGGCGAACCCCAACTATGCCCTTGCCGCCCTGCGGGCCGCACTGGGGGCGGGCGCGCGCTGGCTGGTCCTGTGCGACACCAATGGCGGCACCTTGCCCTCCGAAGTTGGCCGTATCGTGGGTGAGGTGATTGCGGCGGGCATTCCGGGGGATCACTTGGGGATCCATTGCCATGACGATACCGGCAATGCGGTGGCGAATTCACTGGCGGCGGTCGAGGCCGGGTGTCGGCAGATCCAAGGCACCTTGAACGGTTTGGGCGAGCGTTGCGGCAATGCCAATCTGACGACGCTGATCCCAACTCTTCTGCTGAAGGATCCCTTTAAATCTCGTTTTGAAACAGGTGTTTCTGAGGCGGGGCTGACAAAGATTCTGAAGATCAGCCGCACGCTGGACGATATTCTGAACCGGGTTCCCTTGCGCGCGGCACCCTATGTTGGGGCCTCGGCCTTTGCCCATAAGGCGGGGCTGCATGCCAGCGCCATTTTGAAAGACCCCACCACCTACGAACACATCCCGCCCGAAACCGTGGGCAATGCCCGCGTCATTCCGATGTCCAATCAGGCGGGGCAATCAAACCTGCGCGCCCGGTTGGCCAGCGCGGGGATTGAGGTTGACGCCAAGGACAGCCGCCTTGGTCGTATCCTTGAGATTATCAAAGAGCGCGAGGATCAGGGCTATGCCTATGACGGCGCGCAGGCCAGTTTCGAATTGCTCGCCCGCCGCGAGTTGGACCTTCTGCCGGAATTCTTCGAAGTCAAACGCTACCGGGTGACGGTGGAGCGGCGGAAAAACAAATACGACCGCATGGTCAGTCTGTCCGAGGCTGTCGTGGTGGTGAAGATCGGGGATCGCAAGGCGATGTCGGTCAGCGACAGCATGGACGAAACCGGGCAGGACCATGGCCCGGTCAACGCGCTGTCAAAGGCGCTTGCCAAGGATCTTGGCCCCTATCAGGCCTGCATCGACGATATGAAGCTGGTGGATTTCAAGGTGCGCATCACCAATGGCGGCACCGAGGCGGTGACGCGGGTGATCATTGACTCTGAGGACGGGCAGGGGCGCCGCTGGCAAACCGTAGGCGTCAGCGCGAATATCGTCGATGCCTCGTTCGAGGCGCTCTTGGATGCGATCAACTGGAAGCTGGTGCGTGACATGCGGGTGCCCGCATGAGTGTCGCCGCCTGTGCCGAGATCGTCCAGCGCGGCGATCCTGATCGCTTTGCCGCGGTGATGGCGACCCCTGCGGCGGCGCGCGCGCGTCTGTTTCCGCTTTACGCCTTTAACCTTGAGGTCGCCCGCGCGCCTTGGGTGTCGAAAGAGCCGATGATCGCCGAGATGCGTCTGCAGTGGTGGCGCGATGTGGTGGCCGAGCCCGCACCGCGCGCGCATGAAGTGGCCGGGCCGTTTCACGCGGTGATCCAAGAGGTCGGGCTGCCGCTGGAGGTTATCGACAGCCTGATCGCGGCCCGGCTGCACGATGCCTATGGCGAGCCTTTTGCAGATCTAGACGCTTTTGACGTCTATTTGGACGATACGGCTGCGGGCCTGATGTGGCTTGCCGCCAAGGCCTGCGGCGGCACCGATGAGACCGCCGCGCGGGCCTTGGGCTGGGCCATGGGGCTGGCGAATTACCTGCGCGCCGTGCCGGAACTTGAGGCCCGCGGCCGTCTGCCTTTGCCCGATGGCAGGCCCATCGTGATCCAAGATTTGGCCGTCATGGGGCTGGAAAAGCTGGCGTTGGCCCGCGGCAAGGTGCCGAAAGCCGCCGCGCTGGTCGCATGGCAGACACGTGGCCTGTTGCGCCAAGTGGAGCACACGCCGGGCCTTGTGGCCGCAGGCGGCATGGGGCTGTCGGAATTCGCCCGCCGCTGGGGGCTGCTGCAGGCCGCCGTGATCGGACGGGTTTAGCGGGTTTCGCGCGGCCGCATCCACAGCCAGATCAGCGCGCCGCCCGCAAGGATCAAGAAGGGCAGCATGGCCATGTTCACCAGTTGCCAGCCCGTCTGCACCGACCCACCCGAGCAGTTCATCAACCCGCCCGAGGAAAACGAGGCGAGCGTCACGCCGCCGAACACCACGAGGTCATTCAACCCCTGCAACCGCCCGCGTTCTTCGGGGCGTTGGGCATTGGCCAGCATGGTCGTCGCGCCGATGAAGCCAAAATTCCAGCCAAAGCCCAAGAGGCTAAGGGCGATGAAGAAGTTCTCCAACTCGACCCCCGCCATGGCAACCGCGCCCGAACCGGCAAGGATCACAAGGCCAATGGCGATCACCCGCTCTACCCCCAGTCGGGCAATGACATGGCCAGTGATGAAAGACGGCGCATACATCGCCAGCACATGGGCGGTCACCACATCGGCGGCGTTGCGCGTCTCAAACCCGCAGCCGACGACGGCGAGGGGCGAGGAGGTCATAACAAGGTTCATCAGCGCATAGGACACGGTCGCACAGATCATCGCGACGGCGATCGTGGGCGTGCGCAACAACTCGCCCCGCGTGCGGCCAACCGGGCTGCCGGCCACGGCGGCCCGCCGTTTCGGGATGCGCAAGCCGATGAACAGGAACATGCCAAGCAGGTTCAGCGCGATCACGGCCAGATAGGTGCCAAGGAAGGGCACCACCATGGATTGCGCGGTCACTTTCACCAACTGCGGCCCTAAAACTGCCGACAACAGCCCCCCCGCCATCACCCAGGAAATCGCTTTGGGCCGGAAGCTGTCGGATGCGGTATCGGCGGCGGCAAAGCGGTAAAATCCCTGCGCGCTCATATAGATGCCGGTAAAGAGGGATCCGATCAGAAAGATCGGGAACGAGGCCAGCATCAATCCAACCGCGCCAATGGCGGCGCCAAAGGCCCCACCAAGTGCACCAAAGATAAACCCCGCCGTGCGGCCATGTTTGGTCATAAAGGCGGAAATCGGGGTGGCCGTCAGCATGGAGCCGATGACGATGAAGCTGATCGGCAGCGTCGCCCAGCACGCATTCGGCGCCAGGCTTTGCCCGGCTAAGCCGCCGATGGTGAAGATCATCGGCATCTGCGCACCAAGAATGGCTTGGGCCGCCACCAGCACCAGAACGTTGCGTTTCGCGAGGCTGTCATTGATATCAAGGGTCATGGGGCACAGGGCTAGTCCCGGCGCGCAGGCCGGGCAAGCGGAAAATGTATCCCAGGGCCCTGGGGCGGGGCCGGGGGCTTGTCATGCGGGGCAAGCGCGGGCCATGGTGGCGGCCATGGTAGGACGGATCATCGAAAGCTTGGATTGTGTGGCCGAAGGGGCCGATTGGCTGGCAGAGGCCGAACCGCGCTTTGCCTATGCCTTGACGCAGATCGGCCCTTTGCCGCTGCGCCGCCAGCCCGATGGGTTCACGGCCCTTTTGGATGCGATCACCGGTCAGCAGGTTTCCATCGCCTCTGCCGATGCGATCTGGCGACGGATGCAAGCGGCGGGGCTGACCGACCGCGCCACCTTGGCCGCAGCCAGCGATGAGGCCTGTCGCGCGGCGGGCATGTCGCGGCAAAAGGCGCGGTATGGCCGGGCGCTGGCGCAATCCGACATTGATTTTGACGGCTTGCGCGGACTGCCTGACGCGCAGGTGATTGCCACCCTGACAGCCGTTCCCGGTATCGGCTCGTGGACGGCCGAGATCTACGCCATGTTCGCCCTTGGCCGGGCAGATGTGTTCGCCCCCGGCGATCTGGCGCTGCAAGAGGCGGCGCGGGTGTTGTTCGATCTGCCAGAGCGGCCAAAGGAACGCGCCTTGCGCACAATGGCCGTGCAATGGAGCCCATGGCGATCGGTTGCGGCGCGTATTCTTTGGGCTTACTACCGGGTCGCAAAGCAGCGGGAAGGCATCAGATGACGCGCGAACTCAAATTCGGTCGGGTGGCGGCAAAAACCGGGCAGGCCAAATCGCTTGTGGTGTTTTTGCATGGCTATGGCGCGGATGGGGCAGATCTTTTGGGGTTGGCCGATCCATTGGCCGATCATTTGCCGAACACGGTGTTTGTGGCCCCCGATGCCCCCAGCCCCTGTGCCGGAAATCCGTTCGGTCGGCAGTGGTTCCCGATCCCCCGCTTTGATGGCTCATCCGAGGTGGATGCGGCGGTTGAAATGAACCGCGCGGCCGAAGATTTGAACGCTTTTCTCGATCAGCGTCTGGCCGACGAAGGGCTGACCCCCGCCGCTTTGGCGCTGGTTGGGTTCTCGCAAGGGGCCATGATGAGCCTGCATGTCGCCCCCCGCCGCGATCAGGTGATTGCGGGTGTGGTGGCGATTTCGGGCCGCCTGTTGCGCCCGCAGGTCTTGGCACAAGAGATGAAGGTGAAGCCCCCGGTGGTGCTGATCCACGGCGACCGCGACGATGTCGTGCCGTTTCAGGAAATGCAGGCCGCCGGCAATGCGCTGGTGGCGGCGGGGTTCGACACCTTTGGCCATGTCATGCAAGGCGCAGGGCATGGGATTGCCCCCGATGGTCTTGGCGTGGCGATGCAGTTCTTGAAAGAACGCCTGCCGGGATAACGGGAGCGTGGCAGAGGCTTTAAGGACAAGTTGAACTGCGGGACAGGCGCTGGCCTTTGTCGCTGTTGCAGGACAGGATTGGGCAGAACCCGCCCGCGTCGGGCGGGGAAAGGCTGTGTCAGCCTTGCCCGCCGCCGGCCAGATAGGCCGCACATCCCGTCAGGGCGGCATAGTCATCCTCGACGATCTCGACCGAGAAATTGCCCATGAACTCGGCAAAGCGGCCCTTGTCTTTGAAATGTGCGGCAAGGTTCATCGCGTCAAAATAGGGCTGCAAAGCCCGGGCGACGCCGCCGATCAGGTAAAGCCCGCCAAAGGGCAGGTGGATCAGCGCCAGATTGCCAAGTTCCTGCCCCAAAAGATGGACATAAAGTTGCGCTGCCTTCAGGGCCAGCGCCTCGCCTGCGGCGGCATCGGCCATGATGTCTGCGCCGCGCTTGTCGGCCGGGGTGCCCGCCTCATGGGTGACAAAAGCATAGACCCGCTCAAGGCCCCGGCCCGCCAGCACATCTTCGACCCCGGCAAACCCGTGGGCATGTGGGCCTGTTTCGGCGACAAAGCGGGCAAGGCGGTGGTCTTCGTCGGTCCGGACAGGCATCGAGATATGGCCACATTCGCTGGCCGCCACCACGCGGCCCCACGGCGTTTCATGCACCGGGGCGGCGTTCATACCCGTGCCAAGTCCCACCACCAGCATCGCCGCACCGGGTTTTTTCGGTCCGGAAATCACCTGCCGCAGATGTTGGGGCGCGATGCGGCCCAGCGCGTGACCTTGGGCTTGCAGATCGTTCAGGATGGCGGTTTGCCCGGCCCCGGTGGCCGCGCGAAGACCGTCCGAGGTGATCGTCCAGTCAAGGTTCGTCATCGTGGCCACGCCGTCGCGCACCGGCCCTGCGGCGGCCACGCACACACCGGCAACCTGCGGCTGGCCTTCGTCTTGCAGATACAGCCGCAGCACGGATTCCAGATCAGCAAACCCCGCATTGGCATAGCGCCGGATGCTGCCCGCCTGCACCACATCGCCCTGCGCCAAGGCAACGCGGGTATTGGTGCCGCCGATATCGGCGACGAGGGCGAAGCTTGGGGCGACAGCTGGGGTCAGGGTCATGGCAAACCTCGGTTGCGGTGGCCTTCGCTTCTAGCGGCTTTGGGCGGAATCACAAGGCGGAAGGCGGTCAGGACAGGCGATCTGGAAAGGCTGGGGCCGCGATAAGATCGCTCAGGGCCTGTGCCAATTGGTCCTGCGCCGGGGCAGGCGGATTGCCCTTGACCCAAGCCAGCACGATGGCCTCGCTGCCCGCATCATGGATCGGCCGCGTGACCAAGGGTTTGCCGTCTTGTGACAGCCGCGCTGCGGGGTTGGTGTAAGACAGACCGACGCCCAAACCATTGGCGGCAAGGCTGCGCATCAGATCCAGCGTTGCCGCCCGCCGCGCAAGGCTGGGTTGCAATCCCGCGCGGGCGAAAAGCCCACGCATATGGCTGATCGACAGACCCTGATCTGTCAAAATCAGCGGATGATCCACCAAATCCTGCAAGGAAAGCGTGGGGCAGCTGGCCAACGGATGGGTTGCCGCCAGCACCGCGTGCGGGGGGATGCGCGCGATGATCTGCCGGGCGATCCCGGATTCCAGCCCGAGATCCCATGTCAGCGCCAGATCGGCCCGGCCTTGGGGCAAGGCTTGGGCCAACTCCTCAAACCCCATCAGGCTGGGGCGCAGGTCGATGCTGTCGGCGGTGCGGGCCAGCAAGGGGCCAAGGCAGGAGGCGGCAAGGTCTTCGAACACCGCCAGCCGCAGGGTTTGGCCCGACAGTCGCGCGGGATCGGCAAGCCGGGTCAGGCGTTGCAAAGCCTCCTCGGCCTCGGCCAGCCAGCGCTGGCCGAAACTCGTCGGCATCAGCCGTCCGCCGGGGCGGCGCAGGAACAAGGGCTGGCCCAGATGCGCCTCAAGCTGGGCCAACGCCACCGACAGCGCGGGCTGGCTGACATGCAACGCGCCTGCCGCCGCGCTCATCCCGCCATGGGCGGCAACGCCGCAGGCATATTCGATCTGGCGCAGGGTCAGGGATAGCATTGGGTTATGACCTTTATTGAAAGGTATGATTTGCGCCAATGATAGGGCTGAGACATAGCTTTGGCAAAGCAGGAATGGAGGGGCCAGATGGCGACGGTTGTAACCGAAAAGATGGTGACGGATTTTCAGCGGGACGGGGTCGTGCTGATCAAAGGATTGTGGAAGGACTGGGTGGAGCCGTTGCGCGCCGGGATCGAGCGCAACATGGCCGAACCCGGCCCCTATGGGGCGGAAAACCTGAAGCCGGGCGAGGGCGGTCGCTTCTTTGACGACTATTGCAACTGGACCCGCATTCCAGAGTTCGAGCGCGTCATCAAGGGTTCGGATGTGGCGCAGGTGGCGGCACAGTTGATGCAGTCGTCGCGGGTGCAGATGTTCCATGACCATGTGCTGGTCAAAGAACCCGGCACCTCGAAGCCGACGCCATGGCATCAGGATGGGCCGTACTATTTCGTGCAGGGGCGCCAGACGGTCTCCTTTTGGTCGCCACTGGATCCGGTGAAAGAGGCAAGCTTGCGCTGCGTTGCGGGCAGCCACCGTTGGGAAAAGGAAGTGCTGCCGACGCGGTGGCTGGCCGAGACGAGCTTCTATCCCGACAGCGAGAAATACATGCCCGTCCCCGATCCCGATGCCGAAGGCATGACAGTGATGGAATGGGAGATGGAGCCGGGGGATGCGGTGGCCTTTGACTATCTGACGCTGCACGGCGCGCGTGGCAACAATGCCGCCAGCCGCCGCCGGGCGTTCTCGCTCAGGCTTTTGGGCGATGATGCGCGCTATGTCACCCGGCCGGGCCGCACCTCGCCGCCGTTTCCGGGCCATGACATGGTGGAAGGCCAAGTCTTGCGGCAAGATTGGTTCCCCTTCCTGCTGTGATGACCGGAAAATTTCCCAGCGCTCTGCCAAGGGTGCGAGCCATGTGAAGAAGGACCGCCCGGTGACGCCGGGCGGTTTTTGGATATTTGGCCCAAGGTAAAGGCCGGGACCGGGGCCGCGTGGGCCCTTGCTCTGGGGGGGGATTTTCTGTGATGCTGCCGCGCAAAGGAGCCTTCCCATGTCCGAAGCACCAAAAGACCGTCGCCCGCGCGCCTACCCGGCGCCAGAGTTTCCGCCCCGCAAGCCGAAGCTCTTTGCGCGCACTCCGCCGGCGCTTTTTCCCGCGCTGCTGGGGCTGCTTGGTCTGGGGCTGGCGGCGCGCAAGGGCATGGCGGTGCTGGGCCTCTCGTCCTCGGCCCTTGGTGGGCTGGTCGAGGCGGCTTTGGGCGCGCTGTTGATCCTGTGGGCCTTTGCGCTGGCGGCGCTGACGGTCAAGGTGATCCGGCGGTTTGGCGTTCTGGCCGAAGATATGCGGGTCTTGCCGGGGCGGGCGGGATTGGCGGCCTCGACAATGTCGGGGATGGCGGCCGCGGCCGTGCTGTTGCCCTATGCGCCACGGCTGGCGCTGGTCTTGGTGCTGACGGCGCTGGTGGCGCATGCTGGGATGGCGATCTTGCTGCTGGCCACGCTGGCCAAACTGTCACCGGACGCGCGCAGCGTCAGCCCCGCCTTTCATCTGGCCTTTGTCGGGTTCATCGTGGGGGCAGGGCCTTTGGCGCAATTGGGTTATCTGGGGCTGGCGACGGCGATCTTTTGGGCCACCATGGGGCTGGCGCTGGCAATCTGGGCGGTGTCGGTCTGGCAGCTTTGGCGCTCAGAACCTCCGGGCCCTTTGCGCCCCTTGCTGGCGATCCATCTGGCGCCCGCGGCCCTGTTGTCGCTGGTGGCTGGCCAGATCGGAGCGCCGGGGCTGGCGGTTGGTTTCGTCGGCCTTGGCATGGTGATCTTTCTTGGGCTGTTGTCAGCGGCGCGCTGGATCACCGTTGCCGGGTTTTCGCCGCTCTGGGGCAGCTTTACCTTTCCACTCAGCGCCTTTGCCTTGGCGCTTTTGTCGCTGGGCGGCACATGGGAGCTGCCGGGGATCGTGGTTTTGGCCGTGGCCTTGGGCGTGGTGCCCGCGATCGGCTGGTCTGTATTGAGCCTGTGGCCCGGCAATCGGCTGGCGGTGAAGACCAACGCCGCCGAGGCCTGACGGGCAGAAGGCCCCTGTCACGGTGGCGATTCTCTGATCGGAAAATCAGCACCCGGCGGGGCGCGGCCACAGGCAAATCCCTGCCAAGAGGTGCCAAATCATTGAAAAAGCCCGAATGCGACGGCAGGAATGCTTGTTTTTATGCTGGAATCTCCGGGCTTGGCGGGCGATACTTGTTGTGTTCGCCCGTTTTCAACAGCGAATACGCAGAGCGCGACTGTTCGCGCGACGGTTAACAAGGACAAAAACAATGGCCGCCGATAAGCAGAATTTGCAGGACGCCTTTCTCAACCAAGTCCGGAAATCCAAAGTTCCGGTCACCATTTTTCTGATCAACGGGGTCAAGCTGCAGGGCATGATCACCTGGTTTGACAATTTCTGTGTGCTTTTGCGCCGCGATGGTCAGTCGCAGCTGGTCTATAAACATGCGATCTCCACGATTATGCCGGGTGGACCGCTGAGCCTGTACGAGGGCGAAGACTGAGCGGCGATCCCACCGACGATCCGTTCGACAATGACCCGCAGTCTGAGGACAGCGGGTTTTATCCGCATGAGCATGAGGATGCGCATGACACCGCAAAGCCGGTCACCCGTGCCTATGTGCTGCATCCCGATCTGAAAACGGCCCGCACGCGCCGCTTGCCCGAACATGGGCTGGCCGAGGCCGTGTCTTTGGCCGGGGCGCTTCCGAATATCGATGTGCTGGGGGCCGAGGTGGTTCGGCTGCCGAAGCTGCATCCCGGCACGCTGTTCGGATCGGGCAAAGTTGAAGAGTTGCAGGCCCGCATCAAGGCCTTGCATGTCGATCTTGTGCTGGTGGATGGACCGGTATCGCCCGTGCAGCAGCGCAATCTGGAAAAGGAATGGGGCGTCAAGCTTCTGGACCGGACCGGGTTGATTCTCGAGATTTTTGCCGATCGTGCGCGCACCCGCGAAGGGGTGTTGCAGGTGGAATTGGCAGCGCTGTCCTATCAGCGCACGCGTCTGGTCCGGGCCTGGACCCACCTTGAACGTCAGCGCGGCGGTTTTGGCTTTGTTGGCGGGCCGGGGGAGACCCAGATCGAGGCGGACCGGCGGGCGATTGACGATCAGGTGATCCGCCTGAAGCGGCAGCTCGACAAGGTGGTGAAAACCCGCGAGTTGCACCGCGCCGCGCGCCGCAAGGTGCCGTTTCCAGTGGTGGCTTTGGTGGGCTATACGAACGCCGGAAAGTCGACATTGTTCAACCGGATGACCGGGGCCGATGTTTTGGCCAAGGACATGCTGTTTGCCACGCTGGATCCGACGATGCGCGGCGTTGTACTGCCGTCGGGCCGCAAGGTGATCGCGTCGGATACGGTGGGGTTCATTTCTGACCTGCCGACGCAACTGGTCGCCGCGTTCCGCGCTACCCTGGAGGAGGTGCTGGAGGCCGATCTCATCTGTCATGTCCGCGACATCAGCCATCCCGAAAGCGCCGAACAGGCCGCCGATGTGGCGGAAATTCTGGCCAGCCTCAAGGTCAACCCGGACGTGCCGATGTTCGAGGTGTGGAACAAGCTGGATCAGGTGGCAGGCACCGAGCGGGCCGCGCTTTTGCAGCAGGCTGACAACCGGGCGGGGGTCTTTGCGGTATCGGCCCTGACAGGCGAAGGGATTGATGATCTTCTCGCCGCCATCTCGCAGGCCTTTGACGAAGAAAAATCCCGGCGCGATCTGCATCTTGGCTTTGCGGAGGGCAAGCGGCGGGCCTTCCTGCATGCCGAAGGCGTGGTCGAGGCGGAAGAGATGGGCGAGGACGGCTGGAAGATTTCCGTGCTGTGGACGGCCCGGCAGGAAAAGCGCTACCGCGAACTTTAGGCCTCGCTTTCGACCGGTGCTTTGTCCAACCGAAGATACACGCTGTCGCACCATTCATCCCGCCATTGCAGGGTCTTTTCCGCCCGGTGGGTTTCCACAAATCCCATCCGGGTCAGAAGACCAAGGCTGGCCGCATTGCGCGGATCCACCTCGGCTGTCAGATGGTCGGTGTCATGGGTGGAGAAAAGATGCGCGATCAGGGCGGTCAGTGCCTCACGGGCCAAGCCCACGCCCCAGTGATCGGGGTGCAAAAGAAAGCCGATCTCATGTGGGCGCCACATGCCGGCCTTGCCGATCACCATGCCCTGATGTTCGATCACAAACTCATCCCCGCCCGTCGCCTCTGCGGCGATCATCTTGGCAACATAGGCGCGGGTTCGATCCAACGTCTCATGTTCAGGATGCGCCCAGTAGCGCATCGCGGCGGGTTCACGCATCGCCAGATGCAAGGCCTCCGCATCCGCGGGGCGCGGTTTGCGCAGCAGCAGCCGGGCAGTGAGGAGCGTGGTCATTTCCGAAGATATAGCTTGCGCAACACCGGTAGGAAAGGCCGGCTGAGGGCGGCGGCGGCCATCAGGCGGGCAGCGTCGGCAGCACGAACCGCAGCACGGGCGCTTGCTGCATCGCGCCGCAAGGTGTCGACCTGATCTGCCGTCAACAACGGGGCGGGGGTGGGATCGGTCAGCGACGCGATCTGGTCGGGGGCCGCGGTCCAGCGACGGATACCAAAGCCGTAGTAGTGAAACCGGGCATCCTCTCGGGGCAGCAGCCCGACGTCGGGGCGTTGGGCAGGGTTGAACATACCCAAAACCGGTAAATGCAGACTTTCCGCCCGCGAGAGCCAGCCCGCCACCCAGGAAAAGGTGCTGACCGACAGGGCCAGATGCCGCGCCTGCCGCAAGGCGTTGAAATCGGCCATCACGCCCCGGCTGGGCAGAAACCGGGCATTGGGAAAACTTTGCCGCAACAGGTCAGAGTAATGGTCTTGCCCAAGCTGCCCCATGAACACCGGCCGCAGTCCGGTTTCCCGCAAGACAGCGGTGTAAAACCCCAAGGGGATCGGCCCGTAATCCTTGTGCCGGGCTTTCAGGATTTCGTCTGCCCGCACATTCAACAGGATCTCGCCCGGTCCGGCGGTTGCGTCCTCTGGCACGGGGGTGGCGGGCAATAGCCGCCGGAACCGCTCGGGGTCGCCCAAGGCATCGGCTTGCAGCACCATGCAGTAAAGCCGGGCCAAGGGCATGTCGCCCTGTCGCATCAGATCGGCAATCAGATCAAGATCGCTGTCTTGATTGAAGATCGAAGGCAGGAAGAAATGCCGCCGCAACAGGCCCTGATCGACGAGACCAAATTCTGGCAGACGATAGTTTGACAAGGTCAGCCCCGGCACCCGCGCGGCCAGGGTCTGCCCGGTCACCCATTGCAGGATGTGGTTTCCCAAGCGGCCATGTGGCCGCAGGATCAGCGCGGGGGGGAGGGCGGATGTCATTCTGCCGGCTCTGGGGTCAATTCGGTAATCCCCACTGCGCCACCACGGGCCAATTCGGGGTCGAGGCTCATCGGGATATATTCGCCGCGCCGCCACAGTTCGGACATGTCATCATAGAACCGGCTCAGGGGGTGGCCTGATTGCCCGGTGGACAGGATGAACACCGAACTGTCGGGGTCGGCAAAGTCATAGACTCCACGATAGGCCCCGGCGTGGACGTTCAGATAGGGGTTCGGCCCAGTGCCCTTGGTGCGGCCACGCATCAGCGTGGTGTCGCCGCCGCTGGTTGATTGGCGGATATTGACGAAAAATTTCAGCCCTGCGACATCGCCCAACACCGGGTGGTCATGCGTGGCCTGATGCGCATCGCCCCAGCGCCAGCTTTCCAGTTTTGGCCCGTAGGTTTCCACCAGCCCCAACAGCGCCTCGTCCAGCGAAATGCGGGCGATATCGGCGCAAGTTTCCACCGCGGCCGACTGGATCACATCACACCAGACCGACGCCCCGCCGATGTTGCGATAGACGCGCTCCAGAAACTCGGCCTCGGGGTGGGTAAAGCCATCGGCCAAGGGACCGATCTCGTCCCGCGTCAGCCGATCTTGCAGGGCGCGCAGCCATGCCTCGGCGATCAGGGGTTCGGGCATGTGTTCGTTCATCTCGCCGTTCCACTCGGCCAGCAGCATCAGCGCGCGCTGGCGCAGACGTTCGGGCGTGCCATCGGGGGCGGGTTCGCCGGTGAACCACAGATCGGCTCCGATCAAGGGCAGGATGGTGCGGGCGGTCGGGGAAACGGTATCAAGCTGGGCCTCGATAAAGCTGTCGCGGGTATGCACCTCGCGCGCTTTCATCAGGGAAAGCCAGCGCTGGATGCGCTGGGTGTCGCCCCAGTCATAGGACACATGGTTGGGGAAGGGGCGATCGACGGTCTTGTTGTTGGTATTGCCGATGATTCCGCTCGCAGGGTTCACCTCGCGCGGGTTTTGGTCATAGGGTTGCACGCCCGTCCAACGGTTCTTGCCTTCCCATCCCGGCGCGGGCATCCGGCCCTTTGTGACATGCGACACGTCGCGGGCCGGAATGGCACCGATGGTTTGCAGCGCAATGGTCGTGCCATCGGCCAGCGTCAGGTTCTGGCTCGGCGCGACAAAGAGCCGCCCTGCCTCCATCGCCTCCGCCACCGATTGCGACGTCATCAACTGCAGACCGGCTGTCATCGAGGTGTCTGCCGCCGAAAGCGCGGTCCATTCCAGCGCCGCGACAGCCCCCGGCGGCGTGACGCTGTCCAGATCGTAATGGCTGCCGGGCAGGATTGGCCCGGATTCGCTCCAGCGTTGGGTGATGGTGACTGGATCAGCATCCTTGACGGTGATGATGGTCTGCTCCGTGCGGAAGGGTTTCGGGCCTTCGGGGGTCAGATATTCCTCGGTATTGGCCGGGTTCACCCGTTCCATCACCACATCCTGATCGTCCACATAAGACGAGGTCAGCCCCCAACCCATCTTGTCCGACCGCCCGACCAACATCAGCGGCATACCCGGAATCGTGCCGCCAATGATGCCACCTGTCGGCAGCTCCAACCGTGCCAGATACCAGATCGACGGCGCGGTCAGACCCAGATGCGGGTCATTGGCCAAAAGGCTTCCCCCCGCAGCCGACCGCGCGGGCAGGGCAGCAAAGGCATTTGAGGCCCCGGCAAAGGCACGGGAGTGGAAGGGCGACAGCGGGGCGTCGATATAGGCCATCTGCTGCTTAGCAGGCGGGGCAAAGGGGCCGGGCATCAGGCTGGCATAGGGGGGCAGGGCGATCACGCCTTGGCTCGGATCATCAGGCAAAATGTCAGAGAGCCGCTCGGGCGACAGGATTTGCGACATCTGCGCGCGCTGCACCTCGGTTTCCAGATGCGATGACAGATCCAGCGCCATCAGCTTGATGATCGCGATGGAATCCGCCGCAGACCAAGCGGAAATCTCATTGGAGAACAGGAAAAACTCGGGCGCGCCACGGCCCCGCGCCCCGGCGTTGACTTGAGTGATCCACGCGTTCACCCCAGCGGCATAGGCATCCAGCACCGTCTTGGTGCGCGCATCTTGCGCCGCAACCGATTGCTGGGCCAGCGTGTAAATGTCCAATCGACGCAAAAGCTCGTCAATCTTCACCGTCCGCGCGCCGAAAATCTCGGACAACTTGCCTTGGGCCGTGCGCCGCAGCATCGCCATTTGCCAAAGCCGATCTTGGGCATGCACAAACCCCAGCGCAAAGAACACATCCGCCTCGGACTTGCCAAAGATATGCGGCACGTTGGCATTGTTGCGCACCACCTCGACCGGGGCCGAAATGCCGGGAAGCGCAAAATCCTCGTCATAATCGGGCAACGACCGTGACAGCACATAATAGGCCACCCAGCCGATCAGTAGTGTCAACACGACAAGGCCGGTGACAATCCGCACCATCCAACGAAAAGCAGTCAACATCGGGCGCATCCTTGACGGCGGGAACCGGATGCAGTCCTAGTGCATCAGGGCGCAAACGGCAATCAGATGAGGGGCTTCATGGCAAAACTGGCGTTTCTTGGCTTGGGCGTGATGGGGTTCCCGATGGCGGGGCATTTGATGTCCAAGGGCCATACCGTGACGGTTTACAACCGCTCTCCCGCCAAGGCCGAGGCTTGGGTGCAAAAGCATGGCGGCACTGCCGCAGCGACGCCGCGCGCGGCAGCGATGGGGGCCGATTTTGTTATGGCCTGTGTCGGCAATGACGATGATCTGCGCGCCGTTTGTCTTGGCCCGGACGGGGCCTTTCAAGGCATGGCCAAAGGCGCGATCTTTGTCGATCACACCACGGTGTCGGCGCAGGTGACGCGGGAATTAGCAGCCGTTGCCACCGGGCTCAGCCTTGGCTTTGTTGATGCGCCGGTGTCGGGCGGGCAGGCGGGGGCCGAAAATGGCGCGCTGTCGATCATGTGCGGTGGCCCCGAGGCTGACTATGCCAAGGCCGAGCCGGTGATGGACGCCTATGCCCGGATCTGCCGCCGCTTGGGCGAGACCGGGGCAGGCCAGATTGCCAAGATGATGAACCAGATTTGCATCGCGGGTTTGATGCAGGGCCTGTCCGAGGCTTTGGCCTTTGGCCAAAAAGCCGGGCTTGATGGCGCGGCGGTGGTCGAGGTGATTTCGCAAGGGGCTGCGGGCAGTTGGCAGATGGCGAACCGCCACAAGACCATGCTGGAAGACCGCTTTGATTTTGGCTTTGCCGTCGATTGGATGCGCAAGGATCTGAAAATCTGTCTGGAAACGGCCGACCAGATCGGTGCGGCCCTGCCGGTCACAGCGCTTGTCGATCAGTTTTACAAGGATGTGCAGTTGATGGGCGGTGGGCGGAATGACACCTCCAGCCTGATCCGGCGGCTGCGCTGAACACCACGCCATAAAGGCTTGCGCCTTTGAAAATACTCTCTGGGGGTGCGGGGGGCGAAGCGCCCCCGCTGCGCCTTGCCATCAAGGAATGATGCGGCTGTATTTCACGCCCGCAAGGGTCGCCCCTGCGATCAGGCCCTGTTGGCCAAAGATCAGCCCGATCACCGGGTCCAGCTCGGTGGTCTGTTTGCCGATCGAGGCCCCTTCTTGCGGGGTGGCAAAGCGGATGTCGGCAGAGGCCGCCCAACCGCTGGCGCGGCGGAACTCTTGCAGTGCGGCATCGGTCATGAAGAACAGCGCATGGGCATATTGCTGCGCACCGATTTGCAGGCCGATGGTCGCGCGGGTGGCGGCATAGTAATCCACCGTCGCCCCATTCACCTGCAAGGCCCCGCGGCCATAACCACCGCCGATGCCAAAGCCCGCCTCGGTCAACAAGGGCATGTAAAGCACACCTTGCGCCTTGGTCGCCAGATCGCGGGTGCCGGGGTAATGCGAGAAGAGATATTCGCGCGTCGCACTGACCCGTGCATCAATCTGCGCGGCACCGTTCGAATTCACGCCATTGCCGCCGATCGCGCCATCGCAGGCCGCAAGCAGCCCCGCGCCGCCAAGGGCCAAAACTGTCCGTCTGGTAATTTGCGTCATCTGTTCGCTCCGCCTCATGCCCGAGGTATATTCCCCGTTTCCCATAGCTTAGCGGGCAAACCGCCCGCTGTCACCTGTCTCGAAAGTCACGGGCAGGAGTTCGCCTGTTGCCTTACAACCCAGCCCGGATCAATCGCGCCATACGGGGTGCAAAATAAGTCAAAACCCCATCACACCCGGCACGTTTGAAGGCCATCAGGCTTTCCACCATGGCCTTGTCGCCATCAATCCAGCCATTGTTGGCCGCCGCCATGATCATCGCATATTCGCCCGACACCTGATAGGCAAAGGTCGGGGCGCCAAAGGCGTCTTTCACCCGGCGGCAAATATCCAGATAGGGCATGCCGGGTTTCACCATCACCATATCCGCGCCTTCGCGCAGATCGCGCTCCACCAGCCGCACCGCCTCGTCCGCGTTGGCGGGGTTCATCTGATAGGTCTTTTTGTCACCTTTCAGCGCCCCCGACGCCCCGACCGCATCGCGGAACGGGCCATAAAAGGCACTGGCGTATTTGGCGGCATAAGACAGGATGGCGACCCCCTGATGGCCATGGGCCTCTAGTGCGGCGCGCATCGCGCCAATGCGGCCATCCATCATGTCCGACGGGCCCAGAATATCCGCGCCGGCCTCGGCCTGCACCAAAGCCATCTTCACCAGCGCCTCGACGGTTTCGTCGTTCAGAATGACCCCGTCCACCACCAACCCATCATGGCCCAGCGCATTATAGGGGTCCAAGGCCACATCGGTCATCACGGCGATCTCTGGCACGGCGGCCTTGATCGCCCGGATCGCGCGATTGGTCAGGTTTTCGGGGTTCCACGCCTCTTCGCAGCCAACGGTTTTCACCGACGGGTCGGTGTAGGGAAACAGGCACATCGCCGGAATGCCCAAAGCCGCGGCGTCCTCGGCCGCCTTCACCACCAGATCAAGGCTCAGCCGTTCCACGCCCGGCATCGAGGCGATGGGCTGGCGGGTGTTGACGCCGTCGCACAGGAAGACCGGCCAGATCAAATCCCCCAAGGCCAGCGTGTTTTCCTGCACCATGGCGCGCAGCGCAGGGCTGCGTTTCAGGCGGCGAAAGCGGTGGGCGGGGGCGGCGACAGGCTGCATGGGAACCTCGGTGGTGCGGGCTTGAAAGGGCTTGCGATTGCTTGCCTTGCCTGCCATGGAAATGCCAGCGCCTCAAGCGGACATTTGGGCGCGGCTTTGCGGCAAAGGGCTTGGTTCTCGTGGACTGGTACAGCGTCATCTTTGAACTGATCGACATGCGGTCGTTTTCGAACCTGTGGTATTGGATCGTGCTGGCCGTGTTGTGGTCCAGCGCCAGCCATTGGGTCTTGGGCGTGCCGTTTGACATGATCAGCCGTGCCAAACGCCATGGTGGCTCCGCGCAAGAGGATCTGGAAACCATGGTGCGGATCAACACCGGGCGTATGCTGTATATCGTGCGCGCGGCGGGGTCTTGGCTGGTGGCGATCTGGGCTTTTGCACTGACGATGCTGGGGCTATTGGGCTTTGGCTATGACGTTGAATTCGCCCAAGCCGTGCTGTTCCTGTTTGTGCCCTTTTCGCTTTTGATGGCACTGTCACTGCGCACGTCTGTGCTGATCGAGGCGGGGGAGAACACCGGCGCCGCGCTGCACCGCCGCCTGTTGCGCCACCGGATTTCGACGCAAGTCCTTGGGATGTGCGCCATCTTTGTAACCTCGCTGTTCGGCATGTATCAAAACATGCACATCGGCGTTTTGGGCTGATCCATGGCTGGAATGACGACTGGGGCAAGGATCATTCTGGGCGGCGCGCCCGAAGGGTATGATGCCCGCCTGCTAGCACGCGAGGCGGCAAAGACCCCTGTCTTGCACATTGCGCGCGACGACAAGCGGATGGAGGCGATGCGCACCGCCCTTGCCGTGATGGCGCCGGGGCTGTTGGTGTTGGACTTTCCCGCATGGGATTGCCTGCCGTACGACCGTATCTCGCCTAACCCCGAAATATCCGCGCGCCGGATGGCGACCTTGGCAGCCCTTGCCCATGGGGTGCCGGGGCCTTTTGTGCTGCTGACCACGCTGGGCGGCGCGATGCAGCGCCTGCCCACGCGCGACGTGATCCGGGGCGCGTCCTTTTCTGCCCGTGTCGGCACGCGGGTAGACGAACAGCATTTGAAGGCGTTTTTGTCGCGCATGGGGTTTTCGCCGGTTTCGACCGTGGCCGAACCCGGCGACTATGCCATTCGTGGCGGTATTGTGGACATTTGGCCGCCGGGCAATTCCGGGCCGGTGCGGCTTGATTTCTTTGGCGATACCTTGGATGGGCTGCGCCGCTTTGATCCGGTGACGCAGCGCACCACGGAAAAGCTGCAAGCCATTGATCTGGCCCCGATGTCCGAGGTTCTCTTGGACGACGCCTCAATCACCCGGTTCCGTCAGACCTATCGGGCCGAGTTTGGCACCGCCGGTTCGGATGACCCCTTGTATGAGGCCGTCAGCGCGGGCCGCAAACACGCCGGGATGGAGCATTGGCTGCCCTATTTCCACGACCGGTTGGAAACGCTGTTCGATTATCTGCCGGACGCCACCGTCATGGTGGACGATCAAGTGACGCCCATGCGTCTGACCCGCTGGGAAGGGATCGAGGATCAGTATGACGCCCGGTCCGAGGCGATGCGCGCCAAGGGGCGGCTGGACACTGTGTACAAGCCCGTCGCACCGGGGCTTTTGTATCTGGACGATGCGGCGTGGCTGGCGGCCACCGCCGGGCAAAAGCTGATCCAACTGTCGCCCTTGGCCCAATCGCCGGGGCCGGGAGTTCTGGATGCCGGCGCCCGGATGGGGCGCAGTTTCGCGCCAGAGCGTCAGCAGGAATCCATCAGTCTTTTCGGAGCCTTGTCGGACCATGTGAAGAAACTGCTGCAAGACGGGCAGGTGGTCATCGCCTCTTGGTCTGAAGGGGCCCGAGAGCGTCTTCAGGGCCTGTTGGAAGATCAGGGTCTAAAGGGGGCCATTGCGGTCAAGGATTTCCGCGAGGTTCCTGACGGAAAGGGCAAACTTTTCCTGATGGTCTGGGCCTTGGAGGCGGGGTTTACCGCGCCGGGGCTGGCGGTGATTTCCGAACAGGATGTGCTGGGTGACCGTCTGGCCGCCAAGCCCAAACGCAAGCGCAAGGCCGAAAACTTCCTGCGCGACGCTGAAAGCCTGTCGGTCGGGGATCTGGTCGTCCATGTCGAACATGGCGTCGGGCGCTATCTGGGGCTGGAGACGATCACCGCCCTTGGCGCGCCGCATGCCTGCGTCAGCCTTGAATATGCCGAAGGCGCAAAGCTTTACCTTCCCGTTGAAAATATTGAACTTCTGTCACGCTACGGCCATGACGAAGGGCTTTTGGACCGGCTGGGCGGTGGGGCATGGCAGGCCAAAAAGGCCAAGCTGAAAGAGCGTATCAAGGAAATCGCGGACCGGCTGATGCGGATCGCTGCCGAACGGGCCTTGCGCCACGCGCCGATCTTGGAGGCGCCGCATTCCCTGTGGGAGGCTTTTGCCGCCCGCTTCCCCTATCAGGAAACCGATGACCAGTTGTCGGCGATTGCCGATGTGGTGGCGGATCTTGAAAAGGGCAGCCCGATGGACCGGCTGGTCGTGGGCGATGTGGGCTTTGGCAAGACCGAGGTTGCAATGCGCGCGGCCTTTGTCGCGGCGCTTTCTGGCATGCAAGTGGCGGTGATCTGCCCGACGACGCTGCTTGCGCGCCAGCACTACCGCAGCTTTGCCGAACGGTTCCGGGGTTTCCCGATTTCGGTGCGGCCGCTCAGCCGTTTTGTCAGCGCCAAAGAGGCCAACCAGACGCGCGAGATGATGGCGGCAGGGACGGTGGACATCGTTGTCGGCACCCATGCGCTGTTGGCCAAAGGGGTAAAGCTGAAAAACCTTGGCCTGATGGTGATCGACGAAGAACAGCACTTTGGCGTGACCCACAAGGAACGGCTGAAAGAGTTGCGCTCTGACATCCATGTGTTGACGCTGACCGCAACGCCCATACCGCGCACGCTGCAACTGTCGCTGACCGGGGTGAGGGACCTTTCCATCATCGCGACGCCCCCCGTCGACCGTCTGGCGATCCGCACCTATGTGTCGGAATTTGACTCGGTGACGCTGCGCGAGGCGCTGTTGCGCGAGCATTACCGGGGCGGGCAAAGCTTCTGGGTGGTGCCGCGGATTTCCGATCTGCCCGAGATTGAAGATTGGCTGAAAACCAATGTGCCCGAGGTGAGTTTCATCACCGCGCATGGCCAATTGGCGGCAGGGGATCTTGATGACCGGATGAACCAGTTCTACGACGGCAAATATGATGTGCTGCTGGCGACGACCATCGTGGAATCGGGTCTGGATATTCCCACCGCCAACACCATGATCGTGCATCGGGCTGATATGTTCGGCCTTGGACAGTTGTACCAAATCCGGGGCCGGGTCGGCCGGGCCAAGACGCGGGCCTATTGCTTCCTGACCACAAAACCCCGCGTGCCGCTGACGCCCCAAGCGATGAAGCGGTTGAAATTGTTGGCAAGTCTCGACAGCCTTGGGGCAGGGTTCAACCTTGCCAGCCATGACCTTGATCTGCGCGGCGCGGGGAATTTGCTGGGCGAGGAACAGTCGGGCCATATCAAGGAAGTCGGCTACGAGCTGTATCAGCAGATGCTGGAAGAAACGATCGCCAAGATCAAATCGGGCGAATTGCAGGGGCTGGCGCAGGTCGATGACGGCTGGTCGCCGCAGATCAATCTGGGCGTGCCGGTGATGATCCCCGACGCTTATATTCCTGATCTGGATATCCGACTTGGGCTTTACCGCCGCCTGTCCAGTTTGGCGACGAAGGTGGAGCTGGAGGGCTTTGCCGCTGAGTTGATTGACCGTTTTGGCCCGATCCCGAAAGAGGTCAACACGCTGATGCTGATCGTGCGCATCAAGGCGATGTGTAAACGGGCAGGGATCAGCCGCATCGACGCCGGGCCCAAAGGGGCCACGGTGCAATTCCACAATGACAAATTCGCCAATCCGGCCGGACTGGTTGAATTCCTGCGCGAACAGGGCCCAGCGGCCAAGGTTCAGGGCAACAAGATCGTGCTGATGGGCGAGATGAAGTCAGAATCCGACCGCATCAAGGGCGCCTTCAACATCGCCAAGGGGCTGGCAGAAAAGGCCAAGGCGGGAAAATAGCCCGCCTTGGCTGTGCAGTCGTGACTGCCGAGCCTTAGCCCCGCTGACCGGCCACGATCTGGCGCATGCCATCCAGCGGCACATAGCCGCGCACCATGGTCTGATCGACGACAAAGGTCGGCGTGCCAGACACCTCCATCGTTTTGCCCAAGGCATGGTTGGCCTCGATCACGGCGGCCACTTCGGGCGCATCCATCCGGGCAAGGATCGGGGCAGGGTCTAGCCCGAGGTCGGCCGCCAAACGCGCCAGCGTGTCGGCATCCGGGCTGCCGCGCAGCGCGATCAGCGCGTCATGCACCTGCTTGTAGGACTCGTTGCCATGCAATTGCAGCACCGAAATCGCGAATTTTGACGAGATGATCGAGTCTTCGCCAAGGATCGGGAATTCCTTCAGCACAAACCGGATATTGCCGTCGGATTTGACCAGTTCGGCCACCTCGTCATGCGCCTTGCGGCAATAGCCACAACGGTAATCGACAAATTCGACCACGGTGATATCGCCATCAAGGTTGCCGCCGACCCATGAGACGCCATCATTGAAGATCTTGTCCTTGTTGGCGGCCATCATCTCAAGATCCCGGTCTACGGCAGCGGCATCTTGCCGTGATTGCAGCACATCCATCGCCTCAACCAGCACTTCGGGGTTTTCCAGCAAGTAGGCTTTCACCTCGGCCTGAAAGGCGGCACGCTCGGCCTCTGACATCTCGCCCAGCCCCCCGGCCAAGGCGGCGGTGCCCATCAGGCAGGCAACAAGGGCGAAAGCGGTACGGCGCATCAGGAATTCCTTTTGGGGTGCGAGGAGGATGGCACGGGGTTGACCATCTGGCCCCGCTTGGGGTTCATGGGGCGCGACTGTAAGGGGCGGGGCATGAAAAGATCAAGCCGGGGTCAGGTTGATCCCTTCATTGTGATGGATGTGATGGAAGAGGCGCGCGGGCTGGAAGCCGCGGGGCGCTCGATCATTCATATGGAGGTGGGCCAGCCGGGCACGCCCGCACCAAAAGCCGCGCGCGACGCCGTGGCCCGCGCGTTGGAGCGGCCTTTGGGCTATACCGTGGCGCTTGGTCTGCCTGACCTGCGCCGTGGCATCGCGGGGCTCTATCAGCGCTGGTATGGGGTCGATCTGAACCCCGACCGGGTCGTGGTGACGGCGGGATCATCCTCGGCCTTCCTGTTGGCGTTTTCGGCGCTGTTTGATGCGGGCGACAAGGTGGGGCTGGGGGAACCGGGTTATCCAAGCTATCGTCAGATCCTGCGGGCCTTGTCCTTGCAGCCGGTGGGCATCCCGACGCGGGTTGAAAACCGGTTGCAGCCAGTGCCATCCGATCTGGACGGGGTGGACATGCAGGGGCTGATCGTCGCCTCGCCCGGCAATCCCACCGGCACCATGCTGTCGCATGACGCGTTGAAGGCGCTGATGGATCATGCGGCGGCGCGCGACATCTCCTTTGTTTCGGACGAGATTTACCACGGGCTGCATTACGGCGATCGGGCGGTTTCGGCGCTGGAGATCAGCGACGAGGCCTATGTCATCAATTCCTTCTCGAAGTACTTCAGCATGACCGGCTGGCGTCTGGGGTGGATGGTGGTGCCGGAAGATCATATCCGCACGGTGGAACGGTTGGCGCAGAACATGTTCATCTGCCCGCCCCATATCAGCCAGATTGCAGCGCTTGGTGCGCTTGACAGCATTGACGAGCTGGAGGCGAACCGCGCGGTCTATGCCGAAAACCGCCGCCTGATGCTGGAAGGCCTGCCAAAGGCCGGCTTCACCAAAATCGCGCCGCCGGACGGGGCGTTTTATGTTTATGCCGATGTGTCGGACCTGACCGAAAACAGCTTGGATTTGGCGCGCGACATTTTGCATGGGGCAGGGGTTGCGGTGACGCCGGGGATGGATTTCGATCCTGTGCGCGGTGGCCAGACCTTGCGGTTTTCCTATGCGCGGGCAACCGCGGATATTGTCGAAGGGCTGGAGCGGTTGCGCGCCTTCATGACAGGGCGGTGATTTGCAGGACCGGCAGGATTTGAGTATTTGTGCCAAGATGAAATGGCTTTTCGTGGTTCTTATGTTGACCCTTGGCCTGTCGCAGGCCGCCGCCGCGCAGGAGCTTTCGGCGCTTGCGCGGTTGGAGCCTGCCAAGTCCGGGATTTCCGATAGCGGTGCAGGGGTCGATATCCGTCTGTCCTTGTCACAGCCGGTGCCGTGGCGGGTGCGCTTTCGGGCGGATCCGCCGCGCATGGTGTTGGATGTGCAAGAGGTGGATTGGACCGGGGCTGCAGGGCTGTTGCGCGGGTCGCGCCATGTGACGGGGTTGCGGGCTGGGGTGTTCCGGCCGGGCTGGTCGCGGCCGGTGTTGGATTTGTCCGGGCCAATGGCGTTGGTCTTGGGCGAGATGTCGACCGAAACGGACAGCCGGTTGACCCTGCGGCTGGAACCGACCAGTGCCGCAGATTTTCAGGCGATGACCAACCAACCCGAGCCGCCGGGCTGGGCGATGCCGGCGGTCAACGATCTGGCGAAGCCGCCGGCGCGGATGCCGGGCAAGCTGATTGTGGTGCTGGATCCCGGCCATGGCGGTGTTGATCCCGGCGCGGAACGTGAGGGGCAGTCTGAGGCGGCGCTGATGCTGACCTTCGCGCGCGAGTTGAAGGAACTTTTGATGCGCGATGGCCGCTTTCAGGTGGTGATGACCCGCGATAGCGACCATTTCGTGCCTTTGGAAACCCGGGTGTCGATCGCGCGCGCGGCCCGGGCCGATCTTTTCTTGTCGTTGCACGCCGATGCCTTGGCGGAAGGCGAGGCGACGGGGGCCACGCTTTATACCCTGTCCGAGGACGCCAGTGATGCGGCGTCAGCGGCTTTGGCCGAGCGTCATGACCGCGATGACCTGCTGGCGGGGGTTGATCTGACGGCGCAGGATGATCTGGTGGCGACCGTGTTGATGGATATGGCGCGGGCCGAAACGACGCCAAAACTGGACCGTCTGGCCAAGGCGCTGGAAACGTCGATCAAGGCGGCCGATCTGAAAATGCACCGGATACCGCATCAGACCGCCGGGTTTTCGGTGCTGAAATCGCCCGATATTCCGTCGATGCTGATCGAGTTGGGGTTCCTGTCGTCGTCCCGCGATCTGGCGCGGTTGCAAGATGGCGCGTGGCGCGCGCGGATGACAGAGGCGCTGCGTCTGGGGGTTCTGGCTTGGTCCGAGGAGGAGGCTGCGATCCGCGGCCTTGGTCAAAGCGGCAATTGAACGCGTATTGCCGTCGGTCGCGCGTGATCGTGTTTTGACCTTTGCGGCCCGCCCGCCTATAGAGTGGCGCAAGCGGCGTCGGGGGTATTGGCGTGATACGGTTCTTCGGTTCCTTTTTCGGGGCCATCTTCACTTTGGTGACCATGGGGCTGCTGTTTGGGGCCCTGACGGTTGGCGGGATTTTCTACATCTATTCCGCGGACCTGCCGAGCCACGAGAGCCTGGCGCAATACACCCCGCCCACGATCAGCCGGATCTATTCGGGCGAAGGTCGCATAATCGACGAATTCGCCCATGAGCGGCGCCTGTTCGTCCCGACCGAGGATATTCCCGATCTGGTGAAACAGGCCTTCGTCTCGGCCGAAGACAAGCATTTCTACACCCACAAAGGCTATGACGTGACCAGCATGTTCGCGGCGTTTCGCGATGCGGTCATTTCGCGCGGATCAAACGTGCGGGGGGCCTCGACGATCACCCAGCAGGTCATGAAGAACTTCTTGCTGGATGGCTCGCGCTCCGTTGAGCGGAAGATCAAGGAAATCATCCTTGCCACAAGACTGGAACAATCGCTGTCCAAGGACAAAATCCTTGAGCTCTATCTGAACGAGATCTTCCTTGGGCAGAACAGCTATGGCGTCGCGGCCGCGGCGCAGACCTATTTCAACAAACCGCTGACCGCCCTTGCCCCGCATGAGGCGGCAACGCTGGCCAGCCTGCCGAAAGCGCCGGGAGAGTTTCACCCCGTACGCGGCAAAGAGCGTTTGCTGGAACGGCGCAACTATGTGCTGCGCGAGATGTGGCAGAACGGCTATATCGACGAGGCGACCTATAACAGCGAGAAAGATCAGCCGCTGAAATCGGTGCAGAACGGGGATTATCCGGCCTTCCGCGAGGCGCTGCCGCCACGCAGCTATTTCACCGACGAAATCCGCCGTCAGCTTTCGGGTACCTTTGGCGAAGAGGAATTCTTCGGCGGTGGCCTGTCGATCCGCGCCACGATGGAACCTGAATTGCAGGCCATTGCCGCCCGCGCGCTGCGCCGGGGCCTTGAGAAGTATGACCGCAATCAGGGTGTCTGGCGCGGCACGGGCAAGACCATTTCCATCGACAAATTGGGGTCCGAGGCCGATTGGCGCGCGGCGCTGGCCGAGATTGCCGATCTGCCGCGGGACGTCGAGGGTTGGCACGCCGCCGTGATCTTGGAACTGGGCGACGATTATGCCCGCTTTGGCGCCGAGGGCGACCTGCAAGGTCATGACCCGGTGATCCCGGCCGAGGATGTGACTTGGGCACGCAAGCGCCTTGCAGACGGCAAATTGGGCCCGAAGGCCCGCGTGCCTGCCGATCTGGTCGAGGTTGGCGATGTGGTTATGTTGCGCGCTGTGACCCGAGACGAGGATGACAGTTTCCTGCACTGGTCCTTGCGGCAGGTGCCCGAGGTGCAGGGCGGCTTGATGGCGATGGACGTGGACACCGGCCGCGTGATCGCCATGCAGGGCGGCTTCAGCTATCAAGCCTCGGTCTTCAACCGGGCTACGCAGGCCACGCGGCAACCCGGCTCCAGCTTCAAGCCGTTTGTCTATGCGGCGGCTTTGGATTCGGGCTTTACGCCGGCGACCATCGTCGTGGACGCCCCGATCGAGATTGAAACCCCCGAAGGGCTGTGGACGCCGAAAAACGCCTCGAACAAGTTTTACGGCCCCACGCCTTTGCGTACCGGGATCGAGCAAAGCCGAAACCTGATGACCATCCGCATCGGGCAAGAGATCGGCATGGATCTGGTCGCGCAATATGCCGAGAAATTCGGCGTCTACCGCAATATGAACCCCTTCCTTGCCAATGCGCTTGGCGCGCAGGAAACCACGCTGTTCAAGATGGTCGCCGCCTATGCCATGTTCGCCAACGGCGGTGAACGGGTGGAACCGACGCTGGTCGACCGCGTGCAGGACCGGTTTGGCAAGACGATCTACCGTCATGACCAGCGCAAGTGTGAAGACTGCGCGAAGCCCGATCTGCCAAAGGGGCAGGGGGTCAGCATCAAATCCGACCGCGAGCGGGTGATGGATGCCATCACCGCCTATCAGCTCACGTCGATGATGGAAGGGGTGATCCAGCGCGGGTCTGGCACCGGGGTCAAGTTGCCGGTTCCAGTGGCGGGCAAGACCGGGACCACCAATGACGCCAAAGACGTGTGGTTCATTGGCTATACCTCCGAGGTGGTGGCCGGGTGCTATATGGGCTTTGACCAGCCGCGCACCTTGGGGCCGGGGGCGTTTGGCGGCACGCTTTGCGTTCCGATCTTTCAGGAGTTCATGAAAGAGGTCGTGGCCAAATACGGCGGCACCGAATTTGCCGTGCCGGATGGCGGCTATTTCCAAAAGATCGACCGGTTCACCGGTGCGAAACTGCCAGCCGATGCTGCAGGCGACAATGTGATCTCGGAATATTTCCGCGAGGGTGAAGACGTGCTCTTTGGCATGGACGCGCTGGTCGATGGCGGCTTTGGTATGGGCGACAACCTGCCACTGTTCTCAGCCGGTGAGACGGACCAGAGCCAGACCGACACCGTAACCACCTCGGACGGTCAGACCAAGGCAGTGCCGAAAAAGGCCAACTTCGGCACGCTGTCCTCGGGCGGTCTTTACTGATCTGCCCCGCTTGCCCAACCGCTTGGCCCGCGCTATCACCCGGCCCGGGAATTCAAGGAATCCGTCATGCGCGCCGAAGTCCAGAACCATGTCGAGCAAATCGAAAAGTCGCTGAAGCTTTTGGCGCAGCGGTTGGATTGGGAAACCGCACCGCATCGGTTGGAAGAATTCGATGCGCTGATCGAAGACCCGAACCTGTGGAATGATCCGGCCAAGGCGCAAAAGCTGATGAAAGAGCGTCAGGCGCTGATGGATGCGGTCAAGGCCTATAAGCTGATCGACGGCGGCTTGCGCGACAATGTCGAGCTGATCGAGATGGGCGAGGCCGAAGGCGATGCCGAGGTGGTGGCCGAGGCCGAGGCCGCGATCAAGGCGCTGGTCGAAAACGCCGCGCAAAAAGAGCTTGAAGCGCTTCTCGACGGCGAGGCGGACGGCAACGACACCTATCTGGAAATCAACGCAGGGGCCGGTGGCACCGAAAGCTGTGACTGGGCCTCCATTCTGGCGCGGATGTATGTCCGTTGGGCCGAGAAAAAGGGCTACACGGTTGAGATGCAGTCGGAAACCGCAGGCGAAGAAGCCGGCATCCGTTCCGTCGCCTACAAGATTTCCGGCCATAACGCCTATGGCTGGCTGAAATCGGAATCCGGCGTGCATCGTCTGGTCCGCATCTCGCCCTATGACTCTGCCGCGCGGCGTCACACCTCGTTCTCGTCGGTCTGGGTCTATCCGGTGGTCGATGACAACATCGAAATCGAAATCCACGACAAGGATATCCGCATCGACACCTACCGGTCGTCGGGCGCGGGCGGGCAGCACGTGAACAAGACCGACTCGGCTGTGCGGATCACCCACTTCCCGACGGGGATCGTGGTGACATCGTCGCTGAAGTCGCAGCACCAGAACCGTGATATCGCCATGCAGGCACTGAAATCGCGGCTTTACCAGCTGGAGTTGGACAAGCGCAACGCGGCCATCAACGAAGCGCATGAAAACAAGGGCGACGCGGGCTGGGGCAACCAGATCCGGTCCTATGTGTTGCAGCCCTATCAGATGGTGAAAGACCTGCGCACCGGCGTGGAAACCAGCGACACCGGCGGCGTGCTGGATGGCGATCTGGACAAGTTCATGGCCGCGACGCTGGCGCTTGGCGTGCATGGCATGGGCCGGGCCGAGGCCAACGCCGAGGATTGATCCCGCACGCGCTTACGCCGGGGCAGGCGACGAGGAGACGCCCGAGGAGGTGCCGGGCAATCCTTTGGTGAAAATACATCTTTTCTGAACATGCATCCCCCGCATAGGCTTTGCCGAAATGGGAGGGAAGCATGGTGCAAAGCGAACCGGATCGACCCGAGGTCTTGCGGGTTGAGGCCTCGGATATTCGGGCGTCCCTTGCTGCGGGATGGCGGGATGTCCTGCACGCCCCGCAATACGGGCTGTTCTTCGCCTGCTTTTACGTCGTCGGTGGTTGGCTGGTGACATGGGCCGTGATGGCCAAGGGGCAGCTGTGGTGGACCTTGCCCGCCGCGGCCGGCTTTCCCATCCTTGGCCCCTTCGTTGCGTGCGGCCTCTACGAGGTGTCCCGCCGGTTAGAGGCCGGTCAGCCGCTGCGCCGGGGCGAGGTGTTTTCGGTGATCTTCCGGCAAAAGGACCGCCAGATCCCGTCCATGGCGGCGGTGATCGTGGTGTTCTTTCTGTTCTGGAACTTTCTGTCGCATATGATTTTTGCGCTGTTTCTGGGCCGTGCAACGCTGACCAACGTTTCCTCCTCGCTTGGGATTTTTATGACACCCGAAGGGCTGGCGATGCTGGCGGTGGGCACCGGCGTGGGCGCGGTCTTTGCCACCTCGTTGTTCAGTCTCACCGTCGTCAGCCTGCCAATGCTGTTGGAGCGGGAGGTGGATTTCGTCACCGCCATGCTGACCTCGCTAGAGGTGGTGCGGACAAGTCCGGTGGTGATGCTGGTCTGGGGCGCGCTGATCGGAGCCTTGTTGTTTGTGGGAATGCTGCCGGGGTTTCTGGGCCTGTTTGCGGTGCTGCCCTTGCTGGGCCACGCAAGTTGGCACCTGTACCGCCGGGCCATCGTCTGGAACCAGTAAGCGGGCGGAAATGAAAAACGGGCACCGCAAAGGGTGCCCGTTCCATAGCCCGCCTGTGGCGGAAATCAGAGCTCTTCGCCAGCCATCGGGGCCTGAGAGACAATGCGCGAGGTGGGGGCAACCGGCGGCCGACCGGTCGACAGCGGGTCGTCCTGACGCTGCACCGAGCCTTCGAAATGCGCACCCGATTCGATGGCGATGGTCTTGTGGATGATGTCGCCTTCGACCTTGGCGGTCGAGGTGAGCCGCACCTTCAACCCGCGCACCCGGCCGATCACGCGGCCATTGACGACGATATCATCAGCGACAATCTCGCCGCGGATGGTGGCGGTTTCGCCAACGGTCAACAGATGCGCGCGGATGTCGCCTTCGACGGTGCCTTCAACCTGAATGTCACCGGTCGTACGCAAATTGCCGACCACGGTCAGATCGGACGACAGCACCGATGCAGCCACCTTGCCCTTCGGGGCAGCCGCAGAGAAATCCATCGAGGGTTTGGTCACAGGGGCCTCCGGGGCTTTGGGCTTGTCGGCGTCGCCCGCTTTTGCGGGGCCGGGCTCGTTGATGCGGCTCTTAGAAAACATGGTTCGCTGCCTTTATGAACGTCATAGGGTTGACGGCATTACCGCCGATCCTGACCTCGTAGTGAAGATGCGTGCCGGTGGACCGGCCTGAGTTGCCCATATCACCGATCCGGTCGCCGCGCGAGATTTTTTGTCCAACCTCGACCCGGATTTGGGACAGATGGCCATAGCGGGTTTCGATGCCGAAGGCGTGTTTGATCTTGATCAAACGTCCATAGCCATTGGACCAGCCGGCATGCGTCACGACCCCATCAGCGGTGGCATAGATCGGGGTTCCATAGGATCCGGCCATGTCAGATCCTTCGTGCATCCGCGTGCCCCAGCCCTTGGGATCCTGCCGCATGCCAAAGCCCGAGGTCCAGCGGAAGGAATCTTTGACGGGCATATCAAAGGGGGCCTTGAACGCGGCAAGACGGTAAAGGTTCATCTGATCCAGATCGGCGAGAATCGCGTTGGCCCGCAACTCATCCGGGGTTGGTACGCCCTTGGTCGACAGCGCGATCGGCGCCAAAGGCCCACCTTGGCCGTTATAGCCCTTGCGGACCGCGTTCAGCAGGTCGTCGGGGTCCATGCCCGCCTCTTTGAACATCTTCTCCAAAGGCTCGACTGAAACGGTCAGCGCCTCTTCAAGCTGGGTGAAGATGGCGGCATTGCGCATTTCCAGATCTTGTTTTTCCTTGGAAACCGCTGCCACGCGTTCTGCGGCCTTGTCGGCAACACCTGCCATGCGGTCGCGCTCTTTGGCGGTGCCATCAAGGCTGGCAGTCACGAATTCAAGCGTTGCCAAGGTGTCGGCTGCCCGCGCCGCTTCGCTGCGGCCAGTGCCTTCGTTGCTGTCTTGCTCGGCGCTGGCCAGATCTGCCCGCGCGGCATCGCGTTCCTTGATGGTGCGGCGCAGGGTGTTCTGGATCACGTCAATGCCGGTTTCCAGCTCGCGCCGACGGTCTTCCGAGGCCAACAGCCGGCCCTGCATCGCCGCAACCTGTTCCAGCGCCAGATTGAAGCGTTCCTGGGCCGAGGCGGCCTCATTGGCGCGCAGATCGCGGTCGGCCGACAGCACGTTCATGCGTTCTTCATAGAGGGCCTGCTGACGCAGCACCTGTTCGCGCGACGACCCGGCCGAAATGGAATCAAGCAACAAAATGGCGGTGGCAAGGATGGTCCAGGCCAGGGCGAGCCCCCCCACCACAACGGCAATTGCCTGCGTCACCGGGCGCAGCCGGATGAAGCGGGTCTCGGTGTCGGATTTCAGAAAAAGACGCTGTTCGGGGAAATACCGCTCCAGCGTCTGATTGATCCGATAGGCAAGGCGCGTCAGCACGTTGGACGGTTCCGATTGGTTGTGAGTGCGGGTCTATGCCTGCCCAAAGGAAGGCCCAATAGCGTCGTCTAAAGAATGTCCGATGTGATTAGCGGGCGAGAGGAAAGCCTGCAACAGCTTTGCAGAACCGACCGTCCAGCGTGCCGGATTTGGGCCGATCATCGGCAGAAATCTGCCGAAAGCTTAAATCCCGGCCGGATCTGCATCCACAAGCGGCCAATAGAAATCCGGCGGCAATCCGGCCTCGGCGCGCTTTTCTTCGTTGAAGGGCGGCTTCAACCCGCCGTGGAAGTACATCCGTACAAGATCGTGAAACGCCTCTTTGGGGTCCAACCCGTCGCGGCCGCACAGCCAGTTGAACCATTTCGACCCATAGGCCACATGGGAAACCTCCTCGGCATAGATGATGTCGAGGGCCGCCTTGGTGTCGGTATCGCCGATGCGGGTGAATAACTCGATCATGCCGGGCGTCACATCCAGCCCCCGCGCTTCCAACACCATCGGCACCACGGCCAGACGGCCTTTCAGATCGGCCACGGTGTCTTCGGCGGCCTTCCACATGCCGGCATGGGCGGGCATCGCGCCATAATGGCTGCCAAGCGCCTCCAGCCGGTCGCAGATCAGGTTGAAGTGGCGGGATTCCTCGTCAGCGGCCTTCACCCAGTCATCATAAAATCCCAAGGGCATGGGATGATCAGTGAAGCGGGCAACGATATCCCAATGCAGATCAACCGCATTGAGTTCGATATGCGCCACCGCATGCAGCAGTGCCAGCCGCCCGATGGCCGACGAGGGCCGGCGGCGCGGCACATCCCGCGGCGCCAGCAATTCGGGCTTTTCGGGGCGGGCCGGGAACAGCGGCGGTACGGCCTGTCCGATTGGCAGGGGGTGGCCCGCCTTGCGCGCGGCGAACCATGTCGCGGCATGGGCGTGCGACAGGGCGGTTTTCGCGCGCCCATCGGCGCATGTCAGCACCTCGACCGCCATGTCTGCCAGCGTTTTCATGCCAAGCCCCCGCGTCGTCACAAAGCCTGCGCGGCGGCCAAAACCTCATCCGCGTGGCCCTTGACCGAAACCTTGGGCCAAACCCGCGCGATGCGGCCTTCGGCGTCGATCAAGACGGTGGTGCGTTCAATGCCCATGAAGGTTTTGCCATACATGGATTTTTCCTTCCACACGCCATAGTCCTCGCAGGTGTGCCCGCCTTCGTCCGAGGCGAGAATCACGGCAAGCCCGTGCTTCTTGCAGAACTTGTCATGCGCGGTGACGCTGTCTTTCGACAGGCCGATCACCGTGGTGCCGGCTGCGGCAAACTCTGCTGCGCGGGCAGAGAAATCCTGCGCTTCCAGCGTGCAGCCGGGGGTGGCATCCTTGGGGTAAAAATAGAGAACCACCTTGCCCGGACGCAAGGCGGCAAGGCTGACACTGCCGCCGCCATCACGGGGCAGGGTGAATTCGGGGGCGATCTGGCCGGGTTCGATCATGGGCGGCTCCTTGCCTTTGAGGGTCAATGCCCTTTGCGATCTAGTTGCCTTTCGGCAAAGATAAAGGCAAGCCCGACGCAAGACAGTGGTGAAAAGGGCAGCATGGCGGGCGGCGCGACAGAACAGGGCACCAAGACGGGCGAGGGCGAAGCGGCAGAGGTTGCCGAGATCGCGCTGGATCCGTCGCTGCCTGCGGCCACACATTGGGGCCTCAGATCTGGCTTGCGTTGGCGACTGCTGTTTGTTGTGGCTGTGCTGGGGCTGATCCTGGGGGGCTACAGCCTGATCGGGCGCGCCATCCCGTTGCCGGTCTGGATGGTGGCCGAGGTAGAGACCCGGCTGAACCGCGCGCTGGCCGATGGCTTGCCGGGGACGGCGGTGTCGCTGGGCGCGGTGGATCTGACACTGGATACCGATTATGTCCCGCGCCTGCGGCTGGACGATGTGCGCCTTTTGAAAACAGGGGGCGAGGCCTTGCTGACCCTGCCTGAGGTGCGCCTTGCGCTGCAAGGGGCTGCGCTTTTGCACGGCGAGGCGCGGGTGGCTGCGGTTCGGTTGACCGGTGCGCGCATTGCGATGACGCGCGACAAGGACGGCCGGTTCGACATCTCGCTGGGCGATGGTGGGTTTTCACCGCAGATCAACGGCATTGGGGATTTGTTCGATTTGGCCGATGCCGCTTTGGCCAGTCCCGCCTTGGCCGGATTGACCCGGATCGAGGCCGAAGGGCTGACCTTGCGTCTGATTGACCGACGCTCGGGGCAGGTGTTTTATCTTGGCGATGGGCGGTTGACCGCAGAGAACCAAGCCGATGCGCTGGCGGCAGAACTGGCGGCTTCACTGCAATCGCGCGACGGGCATGCGGGCCGGGCTTTGGTGCAGATTGTCTCTGAAAAGGCCGCATCAAAAGCGCGGCTTTCTGTCGAATTCAATGATATCGCCGCGGCAGATCTGGCGGCGCAGGCGCCGATCATGGCCCCTTTGGCCAGTCTGGACGCCTTGATCTCTGGGCGTTTGGCGGTCGGTTTGGGGACCGCAGGCGTCGAAGCGCTGGAAGGCAATCTCGACATTGGCAAAGGGGCGCTGAAGCCGACAGAGGCAACGCAACCCGTGGTCTTTGACCGTGCCAGCGTTGCCATGACCTATCAGCCGGAGAGTGGCGAGATGCGCCTGACCCGGTTTGAGGTGGAAAGCCCGACCTTGCGGGCCTCTTCCACCGGGCAGGCTTGGCTCATCGGGGCCGATGGCGCCCGGATCAAAGGCCCGCTGACCGGGGCGTTGCCCGATGCCTTCCTGTCGCAGATCAGCTTTGACGATGTGCGCGTAGACCCCGAGGGGGTCTTTGACGCGCCGGTGCATTTTACCAGCGGTGCCTTGGACGCCCGGCTGCGGCTCAATCCGTTTCAGGTGGAAATCGGCCAATTGTCACTGGCCGAGGAAGACCGGCGGCTGGTGCTGAAGGGCCGGATCGGTGCGGATGCCAAGGGATGGACAACCGCCCTAGACCTGACGCTGAACGAAATCGCCCATGATAAACTGATCGCGCTGTGGCCCAAAAAGCTTTTGGCCAAGACCCGCGAGTGGGTCGGCAAGAACATTCTGGAAGGCAGCCTGCATGACATCCGCGCCGCGCTGCGCGTCGCCCCGGGGGTAGAGCCAAGGCTGCACCTGTCTTACAGTTTCGACAAGGCCGATGTGCGCTTTCTGGCGACCCTGCCGCCTATTGAGGGGGGCAAGGGCTATAGCACGATCGAAGGGCTGACCTATACGATGGTGATGACCGAGGGGCAGGTGACGGCCCCCGAAGGCGGCAAGATCGACATGGCGGGTTCTGTCTTTGCCGTGCCGGATGTGACCCAAAAACCGGCCCGCGCCGATATCCGCCTCTCGACCCGCTCCAGCCTGACGGCAACCCTGTCGCTGCTGAACCTGCCGCCGTTCAACTTCATGACCAAGGCCGACCGTCCGGTCGATCTGGGCGAGGGGCGGGCCGAGGTGGAAACCCGGCTCAGCCTGCCGTTGCAAAAGAAGGTGGCGCTTGGCGATGTCAGCTATGAAGTGAAGGGCAAGGTGCTGGAATTCAGCTCTGACAAGCTGGTGACAGGCCGTCGTATCACCGCCGCCGCGCTGGACGTGACGGCGACGCCGAAAGGGCTGGAGATCAGCGGAAAGGGCACTCTGGGCGAGGTGCCCTTTGATGTGACCTTTGCCCAAGGTTTTGCCCCCGATCAAAAGGGGCGGTCCACCGTGCGCGGCGATCTGGTGCTGTCGCAAGCCGTCGCGGAAGAATTCGGGCTGGGTCTGCCGGACGGCATGGTGTCGGGCCAAGGACGGGCGAACGTTGAAATTGATCTGAAAAAGGGCGCGCCGGGCGAATTGCGTCTGACCTCGGATTTGAACGGCATTGGGCTGACCCTGCCGGAAATCGGCTGGACCAAGGAACGCGCGGCCAAGGGGCGGCTTGAGGCGGATGTGACGCTGGGCACCTTGCCCGCCGTGCATCGGCTGGAGGTGGAAGCGGCGGGCCTGACGGCGGCGGGCAAGGTCGCCCTGCGCAAGGGCGGCGGGCTTGATCTGGCGCGGTTTGACCGGGTGACACTGCAGGATTGGCTGAATGGCGCGGTGGAGTTTCGCGGCCGCGGGGCGGGCAAGCCTGTGGCCATTGCGGTCACCGAAGGCACCGTGGACATCCGCAAGATGCCCGGCGCCGAAAAGCGCAAGGCCAGCAAAAGCGGGCAGGGCAGTGGGCCCCTATCCTTGGCGCTGGACCGTTTGATTGTGACCGAGACCATTGCACTGACCGATTTTCGTGGCGATTTCAGCTTGCTCGGCGGTTTCAGCGGCGACTTTACCGCTGCCATGAACGACGGGCCTGCGGTCAGCGGTACCGTGGTGCCGGCGCCGCATGGCACAGCGGTGCGGTTGCAGTCGAAAGATGCGGGCGCGGTGGTGGCCTCGGCCGGGGTTTTCGCCTCGGCACGCGGTGGGGAACTGGACTTGACGCTGACCCCGCGCGAAACCCAAGGCCATTATGATGGGCATCTTGGCATCACCAATGTGCGGGTGCGCAACGCCAATGTGTTGGCCGAATTGTTGAACGCCGTCTCTGTCGTCGGCCTGTTGGAACAGCTGTACGGGCAGGGTCTGGTGTTCAACACGGTCGATGGCGAGTTTCTTTTGACGCCAAAGCTGGTCGATCTGCGGCGCGGTTCGGCCACCGGGGCCAGCCTTGGGGTGTCGATGGCAGGGGTCTACACCTCGGGCAGTGGCACGCTGGCGATGCAAGGCGTGATCTCGCCGGTCTATCTGCTGAACGGTGTCGGCGCGATCCTGACCAAGCGCGGCGAGGGGGTCTTTGGTTTCAACTATACGCTGGAAGGCACGGCCGACGACCCCGAGGTTGCCGTCAATCCACTGTCGATCCTGACGCCGGGCATGTTCCGCGAAATGTTCCGCGGTGGCCGCACCACCGGCAGCGGGACGCCCCCCACGCCAAAACAGGGCAAGAACTGACCATGCAGCTTTCCGATTTTGACTTTCACCTGCCCGAGACGCTGATCGCCACGCGCCCCGCCAAACCCCGCAGCGCCGCGCGGCTTTTGCTGGCCGAAGGGGACCGGATCCGTGACCTTCAGGTGTCGGATCTGGTTGAGATTTTCCAGCCCGGCGATCTGCTGGTGTTGAACAACACCCGCGTGATCCCGGCGCGTTTGTTCGGCACGCGCCAACGTGGCGATGCGGTGGCCAAGGTCGAAGTCACCTTGCTGGAGCCAAGTGCGGGTGGCTGGCGGGCGCTGGCCAAACCTTTGCGCAAGGTGCAACTGGGCGAGGAGATCGTGTTTTCAGCAGGGCTGTCGGCCCGCGTGGTGGAAAAATCCGAAACCGATCTGGAGCTGGCCTTTAACTGCACGGGCGCAGATTTTGATGCGGCTTTGAACGCGGCGGGCATGATGCCGCTGCCGCCCTATATCGCAGCAAAACGCCCGGCCGATGCTGCGGACCGCGATGATTATCAAACCGTCTTTGCCCGTCATGCTGGTGCCGTGGCCGCGCCGACCGCCTCTTTGCATTTCGATGCCGATCTTTTGGCCGCCCTGCACCAGCGCGGCGTCGAGTTCGTCGAGGTGACCTTGCATGTCGGCGCTGGCACCTTCTTGCCGGTGAAGGTCGAGGATGTGACCTCGCACCGGATGCATGCCGAATGGGGCGAAGTAACCCCGACCGCCGCCGCGCGGATCAATGCCGCCAAAGCCGAAGGTCGCCGGGTGATCCCCGTCGGCACCACGGCGTTGCGGCTGATCGAAAGTGCGGCCGCCGAAGGGCAGATGGCGCCATGGACCGGCACCACCGATATTTTCATCTATCCCGGCTACCAGTTCCGGGTGGCTGATGCGCTGATGACCAATTTCCATCTGCCGAAATCGACGCTGATGATGCTCGTCTCGGCCTTGATGGGCAAAGCCCGCATCGACCGGATCTATGCCCATGCCATTGCACAGGGCTATCGGTTCTTTTCCTATGGCGATGCCAGTTTGTTGATCCCCTAAGCCCCCACGGCCCTCCGTATCGCCCGCGTCTACCCCCGGAGGGTTTCCCACCCTCCGGACCACCCGGGGAGTATTTCAAAAGGCGCAAATCCTGAGCGCGCCGAGCGGTTGGCGGGGCTGGTAGCGGCCCCCGCATCTGTGCCAAGATGCGCGGTAAGACAGGCCCGACGGGAGACACCCATGCTTTCAGTGATGCGCAACTCTTGGGCTTTGCTTTTGGGCATGATGCTCTTGATGTTGGGCAACGGCATACAGGGCACGTTGCTGGGTATCCGTGGTAAGATCGAGGGCTTTTCCACCCAAGAAATGTCTTATGTGATGGCCGCCTATTCTGTGGGCTTCCTGTTGGGGTCGCGCTTTGCGCCACAGATGATCCAGCGGGTGGGCCATGTGCGGGTGTTCTCGGCCCTTGGCTCGTTGATTTCGGCGGGGATGATCCTGTTTCCGGTGGCACCGGACTGGATGGCTTGGGCCGTGATGCGGGTCTTGTTGGGGTTTTCTTTTGCGGGTGTGTTCATCAGTGCTGAAAGCTGGCTCAACGCGTCGTCGACAAACGAAACCCGGGGGCAGGCACTGTCGGCCTATATGATCGTCAGCATGATCGGGGTCATCGCCTCGCAGGTCTTGATGAACCTGCGCGACCCGAGCGGGTTTGATCTGTTCATCTTCGCCTCGATTCTGGTGTCGTTGGCCTTCACGCCGATCCTGTTGTCGGCGGCGCGCGCACCGGCATTTCAGGAAATCAAGCCGATGCCGATCTTGCAGCTGTACCGCACCTCGCCCTTGGGCTGCACGGGGTTGTTCCTGTTGGGCGCGCTGTTTTCGACCCTATTTGGCATGGCCTCGGTCTGGGGATCAGAGGTGGGGCTTTCGGTCAAGAACATCTCGATCTTCATCGCGTCAATCTATGTGGGCGGGCTGGTGCTGCAATACCCGGTCGGCTGGGCCTCGGACCGCTGGGACCGCCGCGAGATGATCTTGTGGATGTCGTTTGCGGGGGCGGTGGCAACGGGCGGCGGGTTGATTTTCAACTGGAATATGGCTGTTCTCAGCATCTTGGGCTTTATGGCGGGCGGCATTGCCAACCCGCTTTATTCGCTGCTGGTGGCCTATGTGAACGACTATCTGAATGAAAGCGAGATGGCGGGGGCGTCGGCGGGGCTGCTGTTCATCTATGGTCTTGGCTCAATCGGCGGGCCGATGGGGACGGGGTGGTTGATGGGGGTGGTGGGGCCTTCGGGCTTTTTCCTGTTCATCTCTGCGATGTTTCTGGCGATTGCGGGCTACGCCACATGGCGGATGACGCGCGGCCGCAGACGGCTGTTCCGCCGCCGCCTGCGCACACTTGCGCCGTTCTCCAGCCCCGTCGCGGTTGAAGCCAGCATCGGGCGCAACGACGAGAGCTGACGTTTGTGCTGGAAAAGCTGGGCTGAACCTGCCAGCCTTTGTTGAAAGAGGGGGGCGGGCATGTCTGATCCGATCGAGGTTCTGGATTTCTGGTTGGGCGAGGTTGGCCCCGCTGGCTGGTATGCCGGGGGCGAAGTGCTGGATCTGGAATGCCGGATGCGCTTTGGCGATGTGTGGCAGGCGGCCCATGACGGTGGGCTGGAACATTGGGTCGATGGTCCGGCAGGCACCTTGGCCTATCTTGTGATCTGCGATCAATTGGCCCGCAACATGTATCGCGGCACCGCCAAGGCCTTTGCCACGGATCCCCGCGCCTTGGCGGCCGCGCGGATTGCCGTGGCAGAAGGCTGGGATATGGCCGCACCGGAACCCGAGCGGCAGTTTTTCTACATGCCCTTTGAACATTCCGAAAACCCGGCAGATCAAGCGCTTGCCGTGCAGCTTCTGACAGAGCGACTGCCGTCTAATCCCGAGATGGCCCTGCATGCCCGGGCGCATCAGGCGATCATTGCCCGCTTTGGCCGCTTTCCTTTCCGCAATGCGGCCTTGGGCCGGGCCTCGACCCCGGAAGAGGCGGTGTTTTTGGTGGACGGCGGCTATATGACCGAGGTCAACCGCCTGCGCGCCAGCCATGCAGCCAGCGCATAGGGGGCGGGCGTCAGCATTGTTGCTTGGTTGAACTTGATAGTTTAATGGCAAACTACTTTTTCTAAGGGAGGGAAAGATGGCGGGCCAAAACTTTGACGTGGTGGTGATCGGGGCTGGACCGGGGGGCTATGTGGCCGCCATTCGGGCTGCGCAACTGGGCCAGAAGGTCGCCATCGTGGAGCGCGAAAATCTGGGCGGCATCTGCCTGAACTGGGGCTGCATCCCGACCAAGGCGCTGTTGCGCTCGGCCGAGGTGTTCCATCTGATGCATCGCGCCAAAGAATTCGGCCTGAAGGTCGAGGGGGCGTCTTACGACCTTGATGCCGTGGTGGCCCGCTCGCGCGGGGTGGCCAAGCAACTTTCCGGTGGCATTGGCAATCTGATGAAGAAGAACAAGATCACGGTTTTCATGGGGGCAGCGACTTTGCCCAAGGCCGGCAGCGTCTCGGTAAAAACCGACAAGGGGGTCGAGGAATTGACCGCCAAGGCGATCATTCTGGCCACCGGGGCGCGGGCGCGCGAATTGCCAGGATTGGAGGCGGATGGCGATCTTGTCTGGACCTACCGTCACGCCCTGCAACCAAAGCGCATGCCGAAGCGGCTGCTGGTGATCGGATCGGGCGCCATCGGGATTGAATTTGCAAGCTTCTTCAACACGTTGGGCGCCGATGTTACGGTGTGCGAGGTGATGGACCGCGTGCTGCCGGTGGAAGACGCCGAGATCAGCGCCTTTGCCAAGAAAGCCTTTGTGAAGCAGGGCATGAAGATCTTGGAAAAGACCACGGTCAAGAAGCTGGACCGCAAGCCCGGGGTGGGTGTGACAGCTCATCTTGAAGATGCGAAAGGTACTGTAACCTCTGAATTCGACACGGTTATTTCTGCTGTGGGCATTGTTGGCAACGTCGAGGGTCTGGGGCTTGAGGCGCTTGGCGTCAAGATCGACCGTACCCATGTGGTGACAGATGAATTCTGCCGCACCGGGGTTCCGGGGCTTTATGCCATTGGCGACATCGCCGGCGCTCCATGGTTGGCGCACAAGGCCAGCCACGAGGGCGTGATGGTGGCCGAACTGATCGCAGGCGGTCATCCGCATCCGATCAAACCCGGCTCGATCGCCGGTTGCACCTATTGCCACCCGCAGGTCGCCTCGGTCGGTATGACAGAGGCGCGCGCCAAAGAGGCGGGGCATGAGGTGAAGGTGGGCCGGTTCCCCTTTATCGGCAATGGCAAGGCGATTGCGCTTGGCGAAAGCGAAGGCTTCATCAAGACGGTGTTCGACGCCAAGACTGGGGAGCTGCTCGGCGCGCATATGATCGGCGCCGAGGTGACGGAGTTGATCCAAGGCTATGTCATCGGCCGCTCGTTGGAGACGACCGAGGAAGACCTGATGAACACCGTCTTCCCGCACCCGACCCTGTCGGAAATGATGCACGAGGCGGTGCTGGATGCCTATGGCCGGGCCTTGCATATCTGAGCTGGATAGATTTTCTTGCGCTTAAATCGGGGGGCGAACGGCCCCCCGTTCCGTTTGTAAAGGACGCCTTATGCGCAAGGGTTTGACAATTTTTGCGATTTGGGCCGCTGGCCTTGGGGCGGCGGGCCAGTTTGGCAAGATGTCGGTGGCCTATCCTGCGCTGGAGTTTGTCTATTCCGGCCATTCGGCTGACGGTTACCCTGCGCAATCTGCGGTGGCCATCGGGCTTATTCTGTCGGTCGTCGGCATGGTCGGGCTGGTTTTCGGCACAACAGCAGGGCTGATTGTGGCCCGTATCGGCGCGCGTCGGGCGCTGGTTGCCGCCTTGGCCTTGGGGGCGGGCATCAGTTTGGTGCAAGCCAGCTTTCCACCTTATCCCGTCATGTTGCTGACCCGCGTGCTGGAGGGGGCATCGCATCTGGCGATTGTGGTGGTTGGCCCGACGGCGATTGCCGGTCTGGCCTCTGCGCGGTTCCAAGGGGCCGCGATGACCTTGTGGTCCTCGTTCTTTGGGGTGGCTTATGCCGTGCTGTTCTGGCTTGGGCCGGACCTCATAGCGGAACAGGGGCCGGGCGCACTTTTCACCCTGCATGCCGGATGGATGGCACTCTTGGCCGCGATCTTGTGGTTTTTGCTGCCGGGGGATCGCGAAACTGCGCATCGTGGCAAGGCCGAGTCTCTGCTTGCCGCCCATAGGGCGATTTATGCTTCCCCTTGGCTTGCCGCACCGGCGACGGGCTTTGTGTGCTATACGGTGACCTATGTTGCGGTATTGACGCTTTTGCCTGCACAAATGGGCGATATGGGTGGGTTTATTGGCGTGGCCATGCCGCTGGTGTCCATCGCGGTTTCCCTGAGCTTGGGCGTTTGGTTGTTGGGCCGGATGCCGGCTGTGCAACTGGTGCAGGGCGGATTTGCAGCGGCCATCCTTGCCGCATTTGGCCTGTGGCTGGCATGGGGTGGGGCTTTGGCGGTGGGATTTGCGCTTGGCATCGCCGCCAGTCTGGGCATCGTGCAAGGCGCGAGTTTTGCAGCGCTGGCCCAGTTGAACCCCGAAGCTGAAGACCGCGCCAAGGCGGCAGGGGCGATTGCGCAACTGGGCAATCTGGGCACCACATCAGGCACGCCACTGTTGGTTTGGGCCATGGAAAAGGCCGGTCACACCGGCCTTGCCCTGTTCTTGATCGGCTTTTCCGCGCTTGGGATCGTGATCCATGCCGCACAAAAACGGCGGCGGCAGATCAGCGCTGAACCGCGCCCCCTGCGCTGACCCAATCGCCAAAACCGCCAATATTATGGGCGGTGTAGCCCATCCGGGCGAGCTGCTGCGCCGCTTGCCCGGCGCGGCCCCCGACCGCACAGAACACCGCGACGGGCTTTGCCGGGTCAAGCCGCTTGTCGTGGTCGGGACCTTGAGCATTGGCTTTCAGCGGCACCAATGACAGCGGAATATGCACCCCGTCCTTGGCTGTGCCAGAGGCTGCGATTTCCCCCGCCTCGCGCACATCAAGCAGCGTGATTTCCCCCTTTGCCGCCAAGGCGACGGCATCAGCAGCGGTGAAACGCGGGGCGGTTGAGCCAAAGATTTTGAACATGCGGGATTACCTTTCAGGTCGGGTTTGCGACAACATATTCCACATCGAGAATTTGTAAAGCCCCGGACGGCAAGGTTCACTCTATGTTCACATTTTCTGGTTGGAAAGCCGGGCAATTCCTCCTACATCTGGTCGGGTCTGGTGGGGTGCAACATGGCTGAACAGAAGTTCATCGAGGTGCGCGGTGCGCGCGAACATAACCTCAAAGGTGTGGATGTTGACATTCCGCGCGATCAGCTGGTGGTGATCACCGGGCTGTCGGGGTCGGGCAAATCCAGCCTTGCCTTTGACACCATCTATGCCGAAGGCCAGCGCCGCTATGTCGAAAGCTTGTCGGCCTATGCCCGGCAATTTCTTGATATGATGGGGAAACCGGACGTTGACCATATCTCGGGCCTGAGCCCGGCGATTTCCATCGAACAGAAAACCACCTCGAAAAATCCGCGGTCAACCGTCGGGACCGTGACCGAGATTTACGACTATTTGCGGCTGTTATTTGCCCGTGTTGGCACGCCGTTTTCTCCCGCCACCGGTCTGCCGATCACGGCGATGCAGGTGCAGGACATGGTCGATGCGGTGATGGCGATGGAGGAGGGCACGCGGGCCTACCTTCTGGCGCCCATCGTGCGCGACCGGAAGGGGGAATACAAAAAGGAATTTCTGGATCTGCGCAAGCAAGGCTTCCAGCGGATCAAGGTGAACGGCGCCTTTTACGAATTGGAAGAGCCGCCCACGCTGGACAAGAAATTCCGCCATAACATCGACGTTGTGGTCGACCGGATCGTCGTGCGTGAAGGCTTGGAAACCCGACTGGCAGACAGCTTCCGCACCGCGCTGAACCTTGCGGATGGCATTGCGGTGATTGAAACCGCACCGGCCGAAGGCGAGGGCCAACGCACCACCTATTCCGAGAAATTTGCCTGTCCGGTCAGCGGCTTTACCATTGCCGAGATCGAACCGCGGCTGTTTTCCTTTAACGCCCCCTTTGGCGCTTGCCCGGTCTGTGATGGCTTGGGGATGGAGTTGTTCTTTGATGAACGGCTGGTGGTGCCGGATCAGGGGCTGACGCTGGCGCAAGGCGCAATTGCCCCATGGGCCAAATCGAAAAGCCCCTATTTCACCCAGACCATCGACGCCATGGCCAAGCATTATGGCTTTGACAAAAAGGCCAAGTGGAAAGACCTGCCGGAACAGGTGAAGGCGTTGTTCCTGCGCGGCTCGGGCGGGGAGGAGATTGAGTTCCGCTATGACGAAGGCGGGCGGATTTATCAGGTGTCCCGTGTGTTCGAGGGCGTGATCCCGAACATGGAGCGCCGCTACCGCGAGACGGATAGCGCCTGGAGCCGCGAAGAGATGGAGCGGTTCCAGAACAACCGCCCCTGCGGAACCTGTCAGGGCTACCGGCTGCGGCCCGAAGCTTTGGCTGTGAAAATCGCAGGGCTGCATGTCGGGCAGGTTGTACAAATGTCCATTCAAGAGGCATTTGACTGGGTCGAAACCGTCCCGGCCAGCCTGTCGGCGCAAAAGAACGAAATCGCCCGCGCCATTTTGAAAGAAATCCGCGAGCGGTTGGGCTTTCTGGTCAATGTCGGCCTGAATTACCTGACGATGAGCCGCAACGCCGGCACGCTTTCGGGCGGCGAAAGCCAGAGGATCCGCTTGGCCAGCCAGATCGGCTCGGGGCTGACGGGGGTGCTTTATGTGCTGGACGAGCCTTCGATCGGGTTGCATCAGCGCGACAATGATCGGCTGCTGACCACGCTGAAAAACCTGCGCGATCAAGGCAATACGGTTCTGGTGGTGGAACATGACGAGGATGCGATCCGCGAGGCGGATTATGTCTTTGACATGGGGCCGGGGGCGGGGGTGCATGGCGGGATGGTGGTGTCGCATGGCACGCCAAAGGCGGTCGCCGAAGATCCGGCCAGCCTGACCGGGCAATATCTGGCAGGCACACGGGAAATTGCCGTGCCTAAGACCCGCCGCAAGGGGAACGGCAAGAAGCTGACAGTGGTCGGTGCCACGGGTAACAACCTGAAAAACGTCACGGCAGAGTTTCCCTTGGGCAAGTTTGTTTGCGTGACCGGGGTTTCGGGGGGCGGAAAATCCACCCTGACGATTGAAACCCTGTTCAAGACGGCGGCAAGCAAGCTGAACGGCGCGCATGAAACCCCCAGTCCTTGTGAGACGATCAAGGGGTTTGAACATCTCGATAAGGTCATCGACATCGACCAGCGTGCGATTGGCCGCACGCCGCGGTCAAACCCGGCGACCTATACCGGCGCCTTTACCCCAATCCGCGATTGGTTCGCGGGCCTGCCCGAAGCCAAGGCGCGCGGCTATCAGGCCGGGCGGTTTTCCTTCAACGTCAAGGGCGGACGCTGCGAGGCCTGTCAGGGCGATGGGGTCATCAAGATCGAGATGCATTTCCTGCCCGACGTCTATGTGACCTGCGAGACCTGCAAAGGGCATCGCTACAATCGCGAAACCTTGGAAATCAAGTTCAAGAACAAAAGCATATCTGACGTTCTTGATATGACATGCGAAGATGCCCGCGAGTTTTTCCAAGCGGTTCCGGCGATCCGGGACAAGATGGTGGCGCTGTGCGAGGTGGGGCTTGGCTATATCAAAGTGGGCCAGCAGGCGACCACGCTTTCCGGGGGCGAAGCGCAGCGGGTGAAGCTGTCAAAGGAACTGTCCCGCCGCGCCACGGGGCGGACGCTTTATATTCTGGATGAACCGACAACGGGCCTGCATTTCGAAGATGTGCGCAAGCTGTTGGAAGTGCTGCATGAACTGGTTGAACAGGGCAACACAGTGGTGGTGATTGAGCACAACCTTGATGTCATCAAAACCGCCGACTGGATCATCGACATTGGCCCAGAAGGCGGCGATGGCGGCGGACAGATCGTGGCGACCGGCACACCCGAAGATGTGGCCAAGAGCGAGATCAGCCACACCGGGCGCTATCTGAAGGATATGTTGGCCCCCAAGCGCCACGCAGCAGAATAGGGCGGCCCAACCGGCCGCCCGCCGATTTTTCGCAGATAAATCAGACCCGTTTCATCGGGCAGGTTGAAATGCCAAGAAGCGTATAGACCGGGCAATAGCCGATCATCCCGGTCAAGAGCGGCACCACGCCGATCAGCTTGGCGTAATGCCAAAAGCCCGCGCCCTGATCCAGAAAGAACCAAGCCAGCAAGGCCAGCCCGACAAGGACGCGCAGGGCGCGATCAAGGGTGCCTTCATTTGTGGTAAACATGGCGATCTCCTTTGTCTTAGCTCTCCGACCATCGCCGGAAATAGCTGAAGGATAACAGATTCGCGGTCGCAGGTCTTGCTGCGTTGCAATTCCGGCAGTTTGCCCGCACCCCGGATGTCTCAAGGCGCGCCAGACACCACAAAATCGAAACCGATCCCCACGGAAATCCTCGGGGGACGGGCGCTGAGAAATGCGACATATTCAGCAAATAGAAAAAATCCGAAACTTTTTCAAAAATTCCCGAAAAATCCTATCTCCAAACCGTTGGTTGTCCTGTCCGGAAAATGGGCGCAGCTTTCGCGCGCGGATAAAATAATCAGAAGACATGAAACCGCCGTGTCAGGATCATACAATGGGAAGGGACATAGATGCAGCTTACAAACCCGTCACCCTCGTTACATAACGAGGATCTGGCCCCCGCGACCGATCGCAAATGGGGGGCGTTTTCGATCTTCAACGTCTGGACCTCGGACGTTCATAGCCTCTACGGCTATTTCCTTGCCGCGTCGCTGTTCTTGCTGTGCGGCAGCTTTATCAACTTCGTGCTGGCCATCGGCATCGGGTCGATCATCATCTACATCCTGATGAGCCTTGTCGGTAACGCAGGGGTTCGTACGGGGGTGCCATACCCGGTGCTGGCCCGTGCGTCGTTTGGCACCTTTGGTGCCAACGTGCCTGCGTTGGTACGGGCGATTGTCGCCTGTTTTTGGTATGGGGCTCAAACCTCGGCCGCCTCGGGCGCGATCGTCGCGCTGCTGATCCGTTCGCCAGGGATGCTGGAGTTCCACACCAACAGCCACATGCTGGGCCACTCCACGCTTGAAGTCATCTGCTATGTGATCGTCTGGTCGCTGCAGCTTTTGATCATCCAGCGCGGCATGGAAACCGTCCGCAAGTTCCAAGATTGGGCAGGACCGGCGGTCTGGATCATGATGCTCCTCTTGGCGATCTATCTGGTGGTGAAATCCGGCACCTTCTCGTTCGGTTCGGAAATTCCGGCAGACGTTCTGGCCAAGGCCACGGCGGGTGTCGGCATCAACGCAGCGCCCGGCAGCTTTGCCGCGCTGGCCGCGGTTGCGGCCACTTGGGTCACCTACTTCGCCGCACTTTACCTGAACTTCTGCGACTTCAGCCGTTATGCGACGGACGAAGCCGCTTTGAAGAAGGGCAATATGTGGGGTCTGCCGATCAACCTCTTGGCCTTCTGTCTGGTGGCCGGCGTCACCACGACCGCGGCCTTTGCGGTTTACGGCGAAGTGCTGCTGCACCCCGACCAGATCAGCGCCAAGTTTGACAGCTGGTTCCTTGCGGCCCTTGCGGCGCTGACCTTTGCGGTTGCCACCTTGGGCATCAACGTGGTGGCGAACTTCGTCTCCCCGGCCTTTGACTTTGCCAATATCTTCCCGCGTCAGATCGACTTCAAAAAGGGCGGTTACATCGCGGCGGCGATTGCGTTGGTTCTGTATCCGTGGGCGCCGTGGAACACCGGGGCTGCGGCCTTTGTGAACTTCATCGGGTCCACCATGGGGCCGATCTTCGGGATCATGATGGTCGATTACTACATGATCCGTCAGGGCAAGCTGGATGTGAACGCGCTGTATCAGGAAAATGGCGAGTTCAAGTTTGAAGGCGGCTTCCACACCAAAGCCTTTATCGCCTTGGCGGTTGGCATGGTGTTCTCGTCGATCCTGCCGACTTTCACCACGGTTTTGCCGGCGTGGTGGGGCACCTATGGCTGGTTCTTCGGCGTCGCAATCGGCGGGGCGGTCTATTACGCCCTGCGGTCTGGCCAGCGCTAAGCGCGGCATGACACAGGCAGAGGGGCGGGCCGCTGGTCCGCCCCTTTTGCTTTAGGCGTCAAAGAGTTCGGAAATTGCTGCGTGTTTCAACCCCAAGAGCGCAAGGGCCTGATCTTCGCTGTCGACCACGCGGACCAGAACCTGATCCAGCCCGTCCCAGCTTTTGCGGGCCATACTTGCCATTTGTTGCGCAGCCCGATGTGGGGCGAAAAACACCACAATCCTTTCGCCCCGCACCGGCAAAAGGTCTTCGGCCATGCGGGCCTGCATTTTCATGAGAGCGGGAAAGTCCCGTTCCACCCCTGTGACACCGGACAGATCGCAGAGCTGTCGCATGGTGTCGTGGTGGTCGGGGTGGCGGGCGACGGCGGCAACGGCCGCCAAGGCCTCGGCAAAAGTGACCTGTCCCGAATAGGCGAAAAGCGCGAGATTAAGCCGGGGCAGGACTTGATACTGAACAGACATAGGGTTGCGCCACAATCAGACTACGAAGTCTGACAACAGCACAACCCCGGCCTGTAATCAATGGCTCGCCATCAATCCAATTGCTTAAAGTTTAGCGAAGCACCTTCCTTGATGCCCGAGAACCAGCGTGCGGTGACGGTCTTGGTCTTGGTGTAGAAGCGGAACGCGTCGGGGCCGTATTGGTTCAAATCGCCAAAGGCCGACTTCTTCCAGCCGCCGAAGCTGTAGTAGGACAGCGGCACCGGGATCGGGAAGTTGATGCCAACCATGCCCACGTTGACGCGGCTTGCGAAATCGCGCGCGGTGTCGCCATCGGCCGTGAAGATCGCCGTGCCGTTGCCGTATTCGTTGTCCATCACCAGCTTCAGCGCTTCTTCATAGGTCTCCTTGCGGACGGTCGACAACACCGGGCCGAAGATCTCCTGCTTGTAGATATCCATCTCCGGGGTGACCTTGTCGAACAGGGTCGGGCCGACGAAGAAGCCATTTTCATAGCCTTGGATCTTGATGCCACGGCCATCGAGGACCAGATCAGCACCTTGGGCTTCGCCCGAGCCGATCAGCCCGTTGATCCGGTCGCGCGCCTGAGCGGTGATGACCGGGCCAAAGTCCACATCGTCGCCAGCGGTATAGGGGCCGACCTTCAGCTTTTCGATACGGCTGACCAGTTTGCTGACCAGCGCATCGGCGGTCTTTTCGCCAACCGGCACCGCAACCGAGATTGCCATGCAGCGTTCGCCCGCCGCGCCAAAACCGGCACCGACCAGCGCATCGGCGGCCTTGTCGAGGTCCGCATCGGGCATGATGATCATGTGGTTCTTGGCACCACCAAAGCACTGGGCGCGCTTGCCGTTGGCCGCAGCACGGCCATAGATATACTGGGCGATCGGGGTGGAGCCGACAAAGCCCACGCCCTGAATGGTTTCATGGTCCAGAATACCGTCGACGATTTCCTTGTCGCCGTTGACCACCTGCAAGACGCCGTCCGGCAAGCCGGCCTCTTTCAGCAGTTCGGCGAGGAACAGCGAGGTCGAGGGCACGCGCTCGGACGGTTTCAGGATCATCGCGTTGCCGCAAGCCAGCGCGGGGCCCATTTTCCAGAGCGGGATCATCGCCGGGAAGTTGAAGGGCGTGATGCCCGCCACAACACCCAAAGCCTGACGCATGGCGTAAATGTCGATGCCCGGACCGGCGTTGTCGGTCATCTCGCCCTTCAGGAAGGCCGGGGCGCCCATGCAGACCTCGATCACCTCAAGGCCACGCTGCACATCGCCGCGCGCGTCGGGCAGGGTCTTGCCATGCTCAACGCTGACCAGCTCAGCCAGCTTGTCCATATGCTTGTTGATCAGCGCCCCAAAGGCCATCATCACCCGCGCGCGGCGCTGGGGGTTGGTGGCCGCCCAGCCGACCTGCGCCTTGGCAGCATCGGCGATGGCGGCGTTCAGTTCGGCCACGGTGGCCAGTGCCACACGGGCCTGAACTTCGCCGGTGGCGGGGTTCATGATATCGGCAAAGCGGCCCGAAGTGCCTGCAACCAGCTTGCCGTTGATCCAGTGACCGATCTCTTTCATGGGGAATCCTCCTGATCCTTTGGTCGTGAGTTTAGTCTTGCGGAAATGCTGTGAAAAGCATCAAGGTGGCAAAAGCGTTTTGCATTATTGCAATGGAGCGAAACCGATGGACTGGGACGATCTGCGCGTCTTCCTTGCTGTAGCACGTACAGAAAGCCTGTCAGCAGCGGGCAAACAGCTGAAGATTGATCCGGCAACGGTAGGCCGCCGGGTGGCCCGGCTGGAAGAGGCCCTGGCCGCGCGGCTTTTCGTCAAAAGCCCGCAAGGCTACGCGATGACCGAGGCCGGCGCGCGATTGGTGCCGCAGGCCGAGGCGGCCGAGGCCGCGCTGCGCGGGGTGGGCGAGGTGACCTCTGGCCCCGAAGGGCTGACCGGTCTGATCCGCATCGGCGCGCCGGATGGCTGCGCCAATTACCTGCTGCCGCAGGTTCTGGCGCGGATTTGCGACGCCAATCCGGGGTTGGAGGTGCAATTGGTCGCACTGCCCCGCGTTTTTAACCTGTCAAAACGTGAGGCAGACATGGCCATCGGCGTCAGCCGACCCGAGGCGGGGCGGTTGACGGTGCAAAAACTGACCGATTATCGGCTGCATCTGGCGGCAAGCCGAACCTATCTGGCGCAGCATCCGCCGATCACCACCCGCGCCGATCTGGGGGGGCATCGTCTGGTCGGCTATATTCCCGACATGATCTTTGACAAGGAACTCGACTATCTGGCCGAACTCGGGCTTGCCACGCCGCCCTTGGCGTCAAATTCGGTTTCGGTGCAGCTGAACTTTCTGCGGGCCGGGGCAGGGGTGGGGGTGGTGCATGATTTTGCGCTGCCTTCGGCCCCCGATCTGATGCGAATCCTGCCGCAAGATATCAGCCTGACGCGGGCCTTTTGGTTGATCCGCCATGCCGATGACGCCCGCGTCACCCGGCTGAACCGCTTTGCCGAAGCGCTGGTGCGGGAATCCCGGGCGGAAATGGCGCGGCTGGAGGCGGCCACAACCCAAGGTCACGCTTGACAGAATCTGTGCGCGGCCCGACGCTGCCTCTGACAACCACGCATCAACGGGAGGTGCCGATGCTTGTCAGCCAAATCCTGAAATCCAAGGGTTCCGAAGGGGTTGTCACCGCACAGCCCAGCCTATCTGTGGCTGCGGCCGCCGAGGTTTTGTCGCAAAAGAAAATCGGCGCGCTGGTGATCTCGAAAGATGGCAAGACGCTGAGCGGCATCGTCTCGGAACGCGACATCGTGCGCGAAATCGGGCGGCGCGGGCAAACTTGCCTGAGCGACAGCGTTGAAAGCATCATGACGGCCCGTGTGGTCACCTGCTCCCGCGCCGATCAGACAGATGTGGTGTTGCAAAAGATGACCGACGGCCGCTTCCGCCATATTCCGGTGATCGAGGGCGGCGAATTGGTCGGCCTGATTTCCATCGGCGATGTCGTCAAAGCCCGGCTTTCCGAACTTTCCATGGAAAAAGATGCGCTTGAAGGCATGATCAAGGGCTTCTAACCCGCCGCAAACGGGTGATTTGGTCTTGCGCGGGCGGACGCAATATTGTTGCGTGTGCCCGCGGGGGCTGAGGAGGGTTTCATGCGCATTGGTCTTTATCCGGGCACGTTCGACCCGATCACGCTGGGCCATACGGATATCATCCAGCGTGCAACGGCCTTGGTGGACAGGCTGTTGATCGGGGTTGCGATCAACCGTGACAAAGGGCCTTTGTTCACGCTGGAAGAACGCGTTGCCATGGTCGAGGCCGAATGTGGCCCCATCGCTGCGAAATCTGGCTGCGAGATCGTCGTGCATCCGTTTGAAAACCTGCTGATCGATTGCGCGCGCGATGTGGGCGCTGGGGTTATTATTCGCGGCCTTCGGGCGGTGGCGGACTTCGAATATGAATTCCAGATGGTTGGCATGAACCGGGCGATGGATGCCGGTGTAGAAACCGTCTTTCTGATGGCCGATGCCCGGCGGCAGGCGATTGCGTCGAAACTGGTCAAGGAAATTGCCCGTCTTGGCGGGGATGTGTCAAAATTCGTGCCGGCCGAGGTGGAAACCGCACTGAAAGCCCGGCTCAAGCGGGGGGCGTGAAGCGCGGCTCGCTTGACCAATGCTTTGGCCTCTGGCATGGCCTGTGGCCAAGCAAAGGACTTGATCAAATGAACCTCTTCGCCGAAATCCGCGCGCTTGTTGTCGATGCCCTGGGCCAGATGGCCGCCGATGGCGCCTTGCCCGCAGGCCTTGACCTGTCTGCCGTCTCGGTCGAACCGCCCCGCGACGCCGCCCATGGCGATATGGCGACCAATGCCGCGATGGTGCTGTCCAAGCCCGCCGCGATGCAACCGCGCGCCATCGCCGAAGCGCTGGCCGCCAAACTGGCCGCCGATCCGCGGATCACCAAGGCCGAAGTGGCTGGCCCCGGCTTTTTGAACCTGCGCTTGTCGCCCTTGGTCTGGCAAGGTGTGGTCAAGGCCGCTTTGGTCGACGGTGCCGGTTTTGGCAAATCGGATATGGGGCAGGGCGCCAAGGTCAACGTCGAATTCGTGTCGGCCAACCCCACAGGCCCGATGCATGTCGGCCATGTCCGCGGCGCGGTCGTTGGCGATGCGCTGTCGAACCTTCTGGCCTTTGCCGGTTGGAACGTCACCCGCGAATATTACATCAACGACGGTGGCGCGCAGGTCGATGTGCTGGCGCGTTCGGCCTTTGAACGCTACCGCGAGGCGAACGGGCTGGAGCCTGAGATTCGCGAAGGGCTTTACCCCGGCGATTACCTGATCCCGGTGGGAGAGGCGCTGAAGGCCAAATATGGCACCAGCCTTTTGGACAAGCCCGAAGCCGACTGGCTGAAGGACGTCCGCGATTTTGCCACCGAGATGATGATGCAGATGATCCGCGAGGATCTGGCCACGCTTGGCGTCAAGATGGACATCTATTCGTCGGAAAAGGCGCTGTACGGCACGGGCGAGATTGAGGCGGCGATTGAAACCCTGCGCGGCATGGATCTGATCTATGACGGCGTGTTGGAGCCGCCGAAAGGCAAGACTCCGGAAGATTGGGAGCCGCGCGAACAGACGCTGTTCCGCTCGACCGCGCATGGCGATGATGTGGATCGCCCGGTGAAAAAATCCGACGGCAGCTGGACCTATTTCGCGCCCGATATTGCCTATCACTACAACAAGGTCCGCCGTGGCTTTGACATGCTGATCGACATTTTTGGCGCCGACCATGGCGGCTATGTCAAACGCATGAAGGCGGCGGTTTCGGCCCTGTCGGGCGGCAAAGTTCCGTTGGATATCAAGCTGATCCAGCTGGTGAAGCTTTATAAGAACGGCGAGCCCTTCAAGATGTCGAAGCGCGCCGGCACCTTCGTGACCCTGCGCGATGTGGTCGAAGAGGCGGGGGCCGATGTGACCCGCTTCATCATGCTGACGCGCAAGAACGACGTCGCGCTGGATTTCGATTTTGCCAAGGTGTTGGAGCAGTCGAAAGACAATCCGGTCTTCTATGTGCAATATGCCAATGCCCGGATCAATTCGGTGATCCGCAAGGCGCGTGAGGCTGGGATCGATTGCAGTGATGCCACTTTGGCCGGCCTTGACCTGTCGGGCCTGACCCATGAGGCAGAGATCGAACTGGCCAAAAAGATCGCCGAATGGCCGCGTCTGGTCGAGATCGCCGCCAAGGGCAACGAGCCGCATCGCGTGGCGTTCTACCTCTACGAACTGGCCTCGGACCTCCATGGCTTGTGGAACCGTGGGAACGACGATCTATCCCTGCGATTCTATCAAGAGGGCAATGCGGCAACATCTGCGACAAAAATCGCGCTTGCCCGTGCGACCGGCGTTGTGATCGGCTGTGGCTTGGGTATCTTGGGCGTCACCCCGGTCGAGGAGATGCGGTAAGCCGTGCCCCGTCCGTTCGAGCAAGCAAAGAATAAGCCCCAGCGGCATGTATCGCGGGGCAGGCGAGGCGACAGCATGGCGGAACTCGACTACGATCATTTTGACAGTGGTTATGCGGCGGCAGAGCCGCGCTTTGGCCGTGTGTCGCAGATGGGCGGTGCGGCCCTGTCGGTGGCGCTGCTGCTGGGCGGGGTGGTTTGGGGCTATCAACTGGCGATGCGCGATGTGACCGGTATTCCGGTGATCCGCGCGGTGGCTGGCCCGATGCGGCAGGCACCTGCGGTGCCGGGCGGGTCGGAAACCTCGCATCAGGGGCTGTCGGTCAATGCGGTTGCGGCTGCAGGCACCGCGCTGCCCTTGCCCGATACCCTGCGTCTTGCCCCAAAGCCGATGGATGTTGCCGACGAAGATATCGCCGGAATGGATCCGTTGGAGCCGGCAGGCGATGCGACGCTGGCAGCGGCCAAGCCCGCGGCTGTGGCAGAGATTGCCCCCGTCGTCGCCATTGAACCTGCGGCCCTGCCGCAACCCGCGCCTGAAGCGTTGCCCGCAACGCAAGAGGATGCAGTCGCAGCTGCCTTGGCCGAAGCCCTTGGGCTGGAAGAACCTGCTGCGGCACCGCAGGGCGAAGTGGTCGCAAGCCTTGATGTGGTGACAGAAACCTCGGCACCGGCAACCGAAATCGCCTATGACACCATCGCGCCCGGCACCTTGCTGGTGCAACTTGGCGCCTTTGACGATCAGGAAAAGGCCCGCGCCGAATGGGCGCGTCTGACCGGCACCTTTGCTGAGTTGATGGGCGGCAAAGCGCTGGTGATCCAGCCCGCGCAAAGCGGCGGCAAGACCTTTTACCGGCTGCGGGCGCATGGCTTTGCCACCGATGATGACACCCGCCGGTTCTGCACCGCGATGCTGGCTGAAAACGCCACCTGCATCCCGGTCGCGCAGCGCTAAGCCATGGCTGCCATCGGCCGTATGGCCGCGATCTTTGGCTGTGAGGGGCTGGCTCTAACTGCCGAGGAAAGTGCGTTTTTTCGTGACACCGACCCGTTCGGCTTTATCCTCTTTGCCCGCAACATCGACACGCCCGATCAGGTTGAACGGTTGACCCGATCCTTGCGCGACACGGTGGGGCGCGATGCGCCCATTTTGATTGATCAGGAAGGCGGCCGCGTGCAGCGGATGCGCGCGCCCCATTGGCGCAACTGGACCCCACCTTTGGACGCGGCCACCCTTGCGGGGCCACAGGCCGAACGCGTTCTGGCCCTGCGCGCCCGGATCATTGCCGAAGAACTGCGCGCTGTCGGGATAGATGCCAATTGCGCCCCCGTCGCCGATATTGCCGGGCCGGAAACGCACCCGTTCCTTCGGAACCGCTGCTACGGTGAAACCGCTGCACAGGTGTCCAGCCGCGCCCGTGCGGTGGCCGATGCCCATCTTGCCGCGGGCGTCTTGCCGGTCGTCAAGCATCTGCCCGGCCATGGACGGGCGACGGCAGACACCCATCTGCATCTGCCAACCGTCACCGCCAGCCGCGATGAACTTGCCGCACTGGATTTCGCGCCCTTCACGGCGTTGAACGATCTGCCGATGGCGATGACCGCCCATATCATCTTTGCCGCCTACGACGCCGACCGCCCAGCGACGCAATCGCCGGAAATGATCCGGGTGATCCGGCAAGAGATTGGCTTTCAAGGCCTGTTGATGACCGACGATCTGAACATGCAGGCGCTGTCGGGCAGCCTTGGCCAGCGCACCCGCGCTGCGATGGATGCCGGCTGTGATATTGCGCTGCATTGCAAGGGCGATATGGCCGAGATGCTGGAAGTGGCCGCCGAAGCTGGCGATATGCGGCCCGATACGCAGTCCCGTGCCGCCACCGCTTTGGCCCGCCGAACCCCGTCTGACACAGTTGACATTGCCGCCCTTGAGGCTGACCTTGCCGCCATGGGGCAGGGTGCGCTGGATGGCTGACGCCGGACAAGAAGACTGGGTGGGCCATGATCGCCTGCCAACCGCTGAAAGGCTGGACGCCGAGGCGCTGATTGTCGACGTCGATGGTTTTGAAGGGCCGCTGGACCTTTTGCTGACCCTGTCGCGCACGCAAAAAGTGGATCTGCGCAAGATTTCCGTCCTGCAACTGGCCGAACAATATCTGCTTTTCGTGCGCCGCGCCGCAGCCCTGCGGATTGAATTAGCCGCTGATTATCTGGTGATGGCGGCGTGGCTCGCTTTTCTGAAATCGCGCCTTCTGCTGCCGCCGGAACCCGGTGAAGCGGGGCCGAGCGCCGAAGATCTGGCCGTGCATCTGGCCTTTCAGCTTGAACGCCTGCAAGCCATGCGCGAGGCCGCCGCCCGGCTGATGGCGCGCGACCAGTTGGGCCGTGATTTCTTTGCCCGCGGTCTGCCCGAAGACATCACCCACACCCGCGACATCACCTATGAAGCGACGCTGCTTGATCTGATGCGCGCCTATGCTCGCATCCGCACCCGCGACGAATTCCGCCCCTATGCCTTTGATAGGCAAAACGTTTACACCATGGAACAGGCGTTGGAACGCATGCGGGGGCTTTTGGGCTATGCGGGCGAATGGTCGGACCTCACCTCGTTTTTGCCCGAGGGCTGGGATGCGTCGCCCGCCCGTCGCCGATCCGCCACGGCGGCGCACTTCGCGGCCGTGCTGGAAATGGCCAAGCGGGGGCAGATCCGGTTGAAACAGGGCGAAACCTTTGCCCCGATCATGATCCGAAAGGCAGATGGCGCATGAGCGAGCCGGTCGAACAATCGCTTTTCGAAGCCCCGCCGATGGGGGAGCAAGAACGCATGGTCGAAGCGATCTTGTTTGCCAGTGCCGAAGCGGTGACTTTGGCAGAGCTTGTCTCGCGGATGCCACATGGCTGTGATCCGGCCGAAGCCTTGGTGATTTTACGCAAACGCTACGAAGGGCGCGGGGTGCAGATCATCAAAGTGGGCGACGCCTATGCGTTCCGGACGGCGGGTGATCTTGGGTTCTTGATGCAAAAAGAGCATGTGGAACAGAAAAAACTGTCCCGTGCGGCCATCGAGACACTGGCGATTGTGGCCTATCACCAACCCGTCACGCGGGCGGAAATCGAAGAAATTCGCGGGGTTGCGGTGTCGCGTGGCACCATTGACCAGTTGATGGAACTGGACTGGATCCGCCTTGGCCGCCGCCGCATGACGCCGGGGCGCCCCGTGACGTTTGTGGTGACCGATCATTTCCTTGACCATTTTGGGCTGGAATCGGCCCGCGACCTGCCGGGACTGAAAGAACTCCGCGCGGCGGGGCTTTTGGACAGCCGCCCCTTGCCGATGGGGATTGGCCAGCCCAATTCCGAAGAAGAGGAAGAGTCGCTATCCGGCCAGAGCGAGCTTTTTGAGGACTGATTATTAAGGGCGGGATTTTATGGACCGTATTTTACAAAAATTACTGAGCCAATTCCTTGGCCGGCTGATGAACCGTGCCATTGATACCGGCATTTCCTATGCAGCCCGGCGCGGCAAAGACCCTGCAGATATGACAGATGAGGATCGGGCGCAGGCGCGATCGGGGCAGGACCTGACAAAAAAGGCGCGGAAAATCTCCCGCGCCTCTCGAAAACTGTTCTGAACCTTCGCCTCGGCGCCCCCAGCGGGGCGCCCCAGCCGAACGACTTAGCCGCGACCGCGACGACCGCCGCGACGGCCGCCTGCTGCTTGGCTGGCTGCTGCCGAAGCTTCGGCAAAGGTCTGGCCGCCTTCGACGGCTTCCAGAACCTTGGCAAAGCGGATCCACTCGCCGCCATTGGCGTCGTGGTTCATCAGGAAGTTGGCGGCGCGGATGGCCTCCATCTCTTGCTGGCGGACGGGGTTCATGATCGCCGAGGTCATGCCAGCGCCAATGGCCATCGGCAGGAAGGCGCCGTTGATGCCGTGACGGTGGGGCAGACCGAAGGAGATGTTCGACGCGCCGCAGGTGGTGTTAACACCCAGTTCTTCGCGCAGGCGGCGGACCAGGGCGAAAACCTGCTGACCGGCCGAAGCCATGGCACCAACCGGCATAACCAGCGGGTCCACCACGATGTCATGCGCCGGGATGCCGAAATCGGCAGCGCGCTGTACGATCTTTTTGGCAACGGCAAAGCGGACATCGGGATCGGGCGAAATGCCGGTGTCGTCGTTCGAAATTGCCACAACTGGAACGTTGTATTTCTTGACCAGCGGCAGAACCAGCTCCAGACGCTCTTCTTCGCCGGTGACCGAGTTCAACAGCGGGCGGCCTTCACAAGCCATCAGACCCGCTTCGAGCGCGCCGGGAACCGAGCTGTCGATGCACAAAGGCACGTCAACGGTCTGCTGAACGATTTCGATCAGCGCCTTCATCAGCGGCGGCTCGACAAAGTTGTTGTCAGCGTAACGCGGATCTTGCGCCATCTTGTTGGTGAAAACCGCGCCCGAGTTGATGTCGAGAATGGTCGCGCCGCAAGCAACTTGCTCCAACGCGTCCTTGATGACGGTTTCGAAATTGCCGGCTTCCAACTCTGCCGCCAGTTTCTTGCGGCCGGTGGGGTTGATACGCTCGCCGATGACGGCGAAGGGTTCGTCAAAACCGATGATGACGGTTTTCGTTTTGGATTCAACGACGGTGCGGGTCATTCTTCAACCTTTTTCTTAAGCGTTAGCAGGCACGCCCGAGGCGCCGCCATTGTCAGTTACCCATTGGGCATTGGTCTTGATGCCACCCAGCGGGAAGAAGTGGACCTGTTCGATCCCAAAGTTCGGGTTCTTTGCCTTGTGCGCGGCCAGATCGGCGACAAACTCGGTCGGCTCATAAGGCAGCAAAAGCTTGGTCACGTCCATCGCCCGCTTTTGCAGCACGCGCAAGGACGCGCCGACGCCGCAGGAAATAGCGAATTTGATCAGCGTTTGCAGCTTGGCCGGGCCCGCGACGCCGATATGCACCGGCAGTTTGATGCCTTCGGCTTGCAGACGGTTGACCCAGTCGATCACCGGGGCTGCTTCAAAGCAGAACTGGGTGGCCATCGCCATCTTGGCATCGGTGCGCTCAGAGAAGGCCGACTTCCAGCGCGCGGCTTCCATCACCATCTTGTCCGACCCATCGGGATCAATGTCTTTGTTGCCCTCGGGGTGACCCGCAACATGCAGACGGTCAAAGCCGGTGAAGGCATCCGTTTCCAAAAGCTGCATCGAGGTCGCAAAGTCACCAACCGGATTGGTCACGCCACCCGCCAGCAGAAGACCTTGATTGACGCCAACATCCTTGTAGCGCGCAACCCAATCAACCAGCGTGGCCTTGTCCTTGATGATCCGTGCCGGGAAGTGCGGCATGACATCATAGCCTTCGCCTGCAATGCGCTTGGCGGTCGCCACCATGTCTTCGATCGGGGTGCCGTCGATATGGGCGATGTAAACGCGGGTGCCTTTCGGCAAAAGGGCGCGGAAATCTTCCACCTTTTCGGCGGTACGCGGCATCACCTCGATGGAATAGCCCTTAAGAAAGGCCTCCATTTCGGCGGCTTGCGCGGTGTTTGCGGGTTCTTTGCTGTCCTTGCGGAAGAAACTCAGGGCCATGTTGTTCTCCTCAGGCTTTCGCCCAACCTTCGTTGGCAATCAGCGCTTTCAGGCGCTCGGTGTCGTAATCGGCTTCCAGCTGGGCGGCGACAGCTGCTGCCACCTCTTCCTGCTCGCCTTCAACCTCGTAGGGGGGGGCTTTGCGCCATTCCGCCAGATAGGCGTCGGCATCCTTGGCCCCGATTTTCATCGCGCAGCGGTCGATGGCTTGTTCAAACCGCTCGGTCAGTTGCTTTTTCGCGCCGCGGCGGCCTTTTCCGGCAATCACCTGAGCAGGAATGTCGCGCCAGTAAACGATGACAACTTCGGCCATTTTCGGCTGATTCCCTTTAAAGTTCTGCCCTCGGTTCTAGTCGCCTGATCGCGACAGCTAGGGTCGGTTTTCGACATGACACGCGGCGGATGCGACCCCGTCCACGATGGGCGTGAACCTAGGCCGGATTCGACGCCCTGACCAGCCTCTCGCGTCACCGATGTTTGAGGCGGGTTGAGCGCGGCGAACCGGGCAGGGCGCTTGCGCGGGCACCGGTTTGCGCATACCTTGGATGCAACCACGTATGGAGGGCGACATGACGCCCGAGCGTCCCCGAGGGGCGGACGCCAAGAAAGCTGCGGTTGAGGTCACCAAAACGGCTTCCCGCAAGCATTTTCCGTCAGCCCCTGATAAATCCGCGGGCGGGCTTTACGCCGCCGTGGATCTTGGCACGAATTCGTGCCGCATGCTGATTGCCCGACCACAGGGCAATCAGTTTCAGGTCTTGGACAGTTTCTCCAAGGCGGTGCATTTGGGCGCGGGGCTGGAAGCCTCGGGCAAGCTGTCGCATGCCTCGATGGGGCGGACGTTACAGGCCCTGCGTATCTGCCAAAAGAAGATCGAATCCCACGGGGTTGGCCGGATGCGCCTTGTCGCAACCGAGGCCTGCCGCCGCGCCCGCAACGCCCGCGATTTCATGCGTCAGGTCAAGCGCGAGACAGGCCTGCATGTGGAAATCATACCGGCCGAGGAAGAGGCGCGGCTGGCCGTGATTTCTTGCGCCCCTCTGGTCAACCGGTCGACCGAACAGCTTTTGGTGGTCGATATCGGGGGCGGATCAACCGAACTTGTCTGGGTCGATCTTTCCGCTGTGGCACCTGACAACCGGGGCACGGCGATCATGGGCCTGCACCGGGGCTTTGCCGCCCAGCCAGAAGGCGGCGCGCGGGTGGTGGATTGGATCTCGGTTCCGCTGGGCGTCGCCACGCTGAAAGACCAGTTCCACGATGTCGAGGATGATGCCGCACGCTTTGCGCTGATGTCGTGGTTCTTTGAAGAAAATCTGGCGGCCTTTAGCCCCTACAACGCCGCGCAGCCGCGCGCCGGCTTCCAGATCATCGGCACCTCAGGCACGGTGACGACGGTTGCGGCCAGCTATCTGAATCTGCGGCGCTATGATCGCACCAAGGTGGATGGCTTGCAGATGACCAGCGATCAGATTGATCTGGTGATCCGCGAATACCTCGCCCTTGGCCCCGAAGGCCGTCGCACGGATCCGCGCATTGGCCGTGACAGGCACACGCTTATCATGTCTGGTGCGGCTATCCTTCAGGCGCTGATGCGGATATGGCCGACCGACCGCCTCTCTGTGGCCGACCGCGGCCTGCGAGAGGGGCTTCTCTATGCGCAAATGAGCGCGGACGGCATTTTAGAAGACGGACCCTACCTATGACCGACAAACCCACCACTGGCAAAAACACCTCTGGGCGCGGCCAGCGTGACCTGCGGGTGCGGGTCAAGACCGCCAAGGGGCGCAAGCTGTCGTCAACCCTATGGCTGGAACGGCAGTTGAACGACCCCTATGTGCAGCGTGCCAAACGCGAGGGCTATCGCGGCCGCGCGGCGTTCAAGATCATGGAGCTGGACGACCGCTACGGGTTCTTGAAACCGGGCGCGCGGGTGGTGGACCTTGGCTGCGCGCCGGGTGGTTGGTGTCAGGTTGCCGTGGCGCGCGTCAATGCGCTGGGGCAGAACCCGAAAAAGCCGATTGGCACCATTCTAGGCGTCGACCTGCAAGAGGTGGAGCCGATTGCTGGCTGTGACATTCACCAGCTGGATTTTCTGGAAGACGGGGCGGAAGACAAGGTGAAGGCCTGGCTTGGCGGCCCTGCCGATGTGGTGCTGTCGGACATGGCCGCGGCAGCCTCGGGCCACAAGGGCACCGATCACCTGCGTATCGTGGCGCTGATCGAGGCCGCGCTGGCCTTTGCCTTTGACGTTCTGGAAGAGGGTGGCACCTTTGTCGCCAAGGTTCTTGCCGGCGGCGCAGAAAACGAGATGCAGGCGCTGTTGAAGCGGTCCTTCAAGAAGGTCGCCAACGTCAAACCGCCATCAAGCCGGGCCGACAGTTCCGAGAAATTCGTGGTTGCGATGGGATTCCGCGGCCACAGCGAAGATCCGCGCGACGCCGACGAGGATTTGGATCAGGATTAACAGGCGCGCGGGAAACAATCCCGCAGGGCATATCAGCAAAAAGGGCGCCCCAAGGCGCCCTTGCATAAGCGGATTTTTGCCGATGGCGGGTTCAGCCGCCCCAGGTGCGGACCGGACCGCAATCCATATGCACGAAGTTCGACCGCGAATAGGTGCCGACGCCGCCACCTGAGCAGGTCTTGGCCGCACGGGCCATTTGCCCCACCGACCGCGACTTCAACCGCAGATCCGCCGCCTGACCTTTCATGTGCAGAGAGTTTCTTGCCACACCGCTGGATTTCGACCGCAGCATCGCGTTGGTCTCGGGGCTGCGATAGCCCGACAGCAGCATGTAGGGTTCGTTCACATCCATCAGGCGATGCGCGGCAGCCATGACGTCAAAATTGCGCGGATCCATCTTCATGACCTTGGCATTGCGCCAGTCCCGCATGAAGTGATTGATTTCTTTCAGAACTTCCGGGATGTACTCGCCTTCGACCCAATAGATCGTGTCGATGCTTTCCCCGGTGCGCCCTGAGTAGAGACGCAGGCGGCGAATGTCGCCAGCCCCCTTGAGATAGCCCGCTGCAGCCGTGTAGGCCGGCGCCGCAACCAGCGCGGTGGCCGCAAAAGCACTAAGCAGCCCGCGCCGCGTAAACCCATTCGAAGATGTAATCGCCATTCTTTGCGCCTGTCCCGTCGCTGGTCTTCGACCGCCTGATACGGCGGTTTCATTTCGCTACTCTTCCCCAAGTGCATGCATCTTATGGCACATTCACAACGAGGACCAAAGCGAAGATTGACCGCCTGCGCCGCAGTCTGACCGCAATAGGCAAATTTTTGCTGAACGGCCGGGGGGCAGAGCGGGGAAAATAGCCGAGCATTTGAATGTTTCCTGTTGGGGGACAGTCCCGAGGACGTTCGCGCAAAAAAATGAGGCTTTGTTTACACTTGGCGTAATTTCGCCGACAATATGCAACGATGTGACCGCGCCAGGGCTGTTTGCCGCGAAGGATTTGATGTGATTGGATTTTTTACAGGGCGGAGATCATCTGTCCGCAGCCATTTGGCGGCCTCGCTTTCGCTGATTCTGTGCTGCGCGCCGCAACTGGCCAGCGCGACGACGCCGGCCGGCACGGCCTATGTTCACGCCCTTGCCGCCGCCGTTGCCGAAAACGAAGCCTTGGCGGGGTTCTATCGCGATACCGGCTATGGCGATCTGTGGACCGGGGCCGATGATGTCGCCCGCCGCCGGGCCGCACTTGCAGCCTTTGACCGGGCCGCTGATCAGGGTCTGCCAGCCAAGCGCTATGACGCCGCCGCATTGGTTGCGGCCTTTCGCGCCGCGCAGACCGAAGGCGACCGGGGCCGCGTCGAGGCCGCGATGAGCCTTGCCTATCTCGCCTATGCCCGCGATCTGTCATCCGGCGCCCTGACCCCTGCAAAGGTGGATCCCGGCATCGTCCGCGAAATCGCGCGGCCCGATCCGGCGGTGCTGATGCGCGCCATTGCCGCCAGCCCAAACCCGGCCACCTTGCTGCAAGAACTTGCCCCCGACGCGCCGGAATATGCCCGACTGGTCAAGGAAAAGCTGCGACTGCAAGCCGGGCAGGGATGGGGCGCAGAGATTGCCTCCGACGGCCTTGGCCTTGGGGGCAGCGGGCCTGCGGTGATCCAGTTGCGGAACCAATTGATCGCGCGCGGCTATTTGAACCAGACCGCCTCAGGGCTCTATGATCAGGCGCTGCTGCGGTCTGTGCAGCGCTTTCAACTCGACAGTGGCATCACGGCCGATGGCATCGCCGGGGCCGCGACAATCGCCGCGCTGAACGTGCCGGTGACCGAGCGGCTGAAATCCATCACCGTTGCCTTGGAACGCCTGCGCTGGATGGGCGATGCGCCGCGGGGCGCGCGGCATATATGGGTCAACCAGCCTGATTTCGTCGCCCGCATCATCGACAATGGCCGGACCAGTTTTCAAACCCGCGTGGTGATCGGCAAAAATGTCGAAGATCAGCGCAGCCCGGAATTTTCCGATCAGATGGAATATATGGTCATCAACCCGTCTTGGGGGGTGCCGCGCTCGATCACGGTGAAAGAATACTTGCCGCTGTTGCAGCGCAACGCCAATGCGGTGGAGCATTTGCAGGTGGTTGACGGCAATGGCCGGGTGGTGCCGCGCGGGGCCGTGAATTTCGCAGCTTATTCGGCCTCTAGCTTTCCCTTTGGGCTGCGTCAGCCGCCATCGGATGGCAATGCGCTGGGGAAGGTGAAATTCATGTTCCCCAACCCTTACAACATCTATCTGCATGATACGCCCGCCAAGAACCTCTTTGCCAATGAGGTGCGCGCCTATAGCCACGGCTGCATCCGGTTGGGGGATCCGGTGGATTTTGCCCAAGTGCTGCTGGCCCGGCAAAGCGACGATCCAAAGGCGGTCTTTCAGGCTGAACTGGACAGCAAGCAGGAAAGCTCGGTCTCGCTGGACCAAAAAGTGCCGGTGCATCTGGTCTATTTCACCGCGTGGCCCTACGGGCGCGGCCAAATCGGCTATCGCAAGGACATCTATGGGCGCGATGCCAAGCTGTTTGATGCCCTGACCGAGGCCGGGGTGGCCTTGGACGCGGAACGGGGCTAAGGCTTTTCGGGCAAAAACCGGAGGACGCCATGGCCCATTCCATCGCAGAAATTGCCAAAGCCCTGGGCGCCGAGGCCGCGGGAGAGGTGTCTTTGCGTGTTGCACGCGCGTCCGAACCGGCAATGGCGGGGCCAGACGACCTCGCTTTGGCGATGGACCCGCGTTACGCTGACGGGTTGGCCAAGGGCAAGGCGCGGGCCGCGATGCTGTGGCCGGGGGCGGATTGGCAGGGCCTGGGGCTAAAGGCGGCGATTTTTGCCCCCCGCGGGCGGCTGGCAATGGCTGGGCTGTCGCGGATGATGGATCCCGGGCCTGATCTTGCGCCCGGCGTACATGCGATGACGGCCATCGACCCCACGGCCGAAATCGGCGCAGGCGCGGCCATTGGCCCCTTTGTCAGCATCGGGCGCGGGGCGCGGATTGGGGCGCGGGCGCGAATTGCCGCGCATGTCTCGATTGCCGAAGATGCGGTGATTGGCGACGATGCCCTGATCTTGCACGGCGCCCATATTGGCGCGCGGGTCGAGATCGGCCATCGTTTCATCTGTCAGCCCGGCGCGGTGATCGGGGCGGATGGGTTTTCCTTTGTCACGCCCGAGAAATCCGGCGTTGAGGAAATTCGCGAAACCCTGTCGCAACGCAACGAAATCCATGAACAAAGCTGGACGCGGATCCATTCCTTGGGCGCGGTGACAATTGGCGATGACGTTGAAATCGGCGCCAATTGCACCATTGACCGTGGCACCATCCGCAACACCGTGATCGGGCGCGGCACCAAGTTGGATAATCAGGTTCACATTGGCCACAATGTGCAGGTGGGCGAAGATACGCTTTTGTGCGGGCAGGTCGGCATTGCAGGCTCTAGCCGCATCGGCAATCGGGTGGTCTTGGCGGGGCAGGTTGGCGTCAATGACAATATCTTTGTCGGCGATGATGTGATCGCCGGTGGCGGCACCAAGATTTTCACCAATGCGCCCAAGGGGCGGGTGCTGCTGGGCTATCCGGCGGTGAAAATGGAAACCCATGTCGAGATTCAAAAGGCGCTGCGCCGTTTGCCACGCCTTGGCCCGCGCGTCGCCGCGCTGGAAGCTGTCATCTCCCCGTCATCCAGCGTTGCTAGGTCTGAGGACGACTAGCCAGATGGAGACAAAGATGGATGGTGGTTATGGGGTTGATTGGTCGGTCGCGGAGCGGGTGCGGGCGATCATCGCACAGCACGCCATGCTGAATATCGACATGGTGCTGTCAGAGGCCCGGTTGGCCGACCTTGGTCTTGACAGCCTGATGCTGGTTGAAACGATCTTTGGCCTTGAGGAGGCCTTTGATATTGCTGTGCCCTTCAATGCCAATGACCCGGCGCAAAGCCAGTTTGACCTGTCCACCGTTGGCACGATGATTGCAGGCGTCGAGGCGCTGATCGCGGCACGATGAGGCGGGTGGTCATCACCGGGGCGGGCACCGTCAACCCCTTGGGGCAGACCGTCGCCGCGACCAATCAAGCGCTGCGGGCCGGGCGTTCGGCGATTGGGCCGCTCGACATTGCGGATCTGGACAGATTGTCCGTGAAGATCGGCGCGCAAGTCACGGATTGGGAAGCAGAAACTCATTTCGATCGCAGCCAGCTTGGTCTTTTGGATCGGCATGTGCAATTCGCGCTGGTTGCGGCACGTCAGGCCCGCGCGCAAGCCGCTTGCCCGGCCGCCGCCGATCAAACGGCCGTCATCATGGGCAACGCAGGCGGGGGGCTGACCACCTCGGACGCAGCGTTTCGGGCGGTCTACGCCGAAGGCAAAGCGCGGGTGCATCCCTTTACGGTGCCGCGGCTGATGGGATCCGCCGCCGCGAGCCATATCTCGATGGAGATGGGGCTCACGGGGCCAGCCTTTTCGGTGTCATCGGCCTGTGCCTCGTCCAATCACGCCATCGGTTTGGCGTTTCAAATGGTGCGGTCGGGCATGGTGGAGGCCGCCTTTGCAGGCGGATCCGAGGCGATGCTGTCTTTCGGCGGGCTCAAGGCCTGGGAAGGCCTGCGCGTGATGTCGCCCGAGGCGTGCCGCCCATTCTCTGCCGGGCGCAATGGTATGGTGCAGGGCGAGGGGGCGGCGGTTTTCGCGCTGGAACCCCGCGATGCGGCATTGGCGCGTGGTGCGCCGATCATGGCTGAGATCATCGGTTTTTCCATGACATCGGATGCCAGCGATATCGTGCTTCCCAATCCCGAAGGCGCGGCCCGCGCCATGTCGGGGGCGCTGGCCGATGCCGGTATCCTCCCGGCAGAGGTCGACCACATCAACGCCCATGGCACCGGCACAACGGCCAACGACCGCTCGGAATCCGAGGCGATTACCCGTGTCTTTGGGGATCGTCGGCTTGCGATCACCGCGACAAAATCGCTGCATGGTCATCTGATCGGCGCTGCAGGGGCGGTGGAGTTGCTGGCGGTTTTGCTGGCGCTGCAAGAGGGGGTCATCGCTCCCACCGCAGGCTATCTTGCCGCGGACCCGGATTGTCCGGTTGATCTGGTAACAGGGCAGGCGCGGTTGGCCGATGTCAGGGTTGCCCTGTCCAACGCCTTTGCCTTTGGCGGGCTGAACTCCGTTCTTGCCCTGCGCCGGGCCGACTGACCGCCAAAAAGCAAAAAGGCCCGCAGCAAGGCGGGCCTTTTCACACAAGCGCAGAAAATTACGGCGCAGGAATCGTTGCTGCCACAGCCTCGTAACCGGCGGTGAAGCCTTTCAACGAGATGTCGAGGGTCACGCGCTTGTCGGGGGCCGCAGCCGGCACCAGCGACACGGTGGCCTTGGCACCTTTCTTGAACTGTTCCACCTCTTCGGCGGTAAAGCCGACACGGGCGACGCAGCCTTGGACGGTGCAGAAGGTAAAGGGGTAAAGCTTGGCAGGTGCGGTGTCGATCGCGATGGTCAGATGCTCGGTCAGCAGCGTTTCAAGCGGGGCGACGATGGTCCCGCCAGCCGCCGCCTTGCCACCTGCGGGCAGCGCGAAGATCGAGAATTCGGCCACGGCATTGCCGTCGGCATCTTTCAGCAGTTGGAACAGCTGGCAGGGATCTTTGCCATCTTCGGTCTTTTCGCAGCGCTGCTCCCACAGTTCGAACGTGGTCGCGAGATAGCCTTGGCCAACTTGCGCGGTATCCTTGGTCAGAACGGCCGGGGCGGCGCTGGCGCCCATCGACAGATCTTCGGTCGCGGGGGCCGTGGTTTCCTGCGCAAAGGCCGGAAGGGCGGTCAGGGCCACAAGGGACAGGCTTTGAAGCAGCTTACGCATCGACGTCTCGTCTTTCGTTGTTATTTCGGGGCTGCGCTTATCACGCCGCTGCTGCCAAGTCAGCGGGGAAAGCGTCATCACGGCAGGCTGACGGGCTGTTTCCTGCCCAAAAACCGCTTGATGCGGCGCGATTGCGGCCCAAACAGGCCAAACGGGTCGAAAAAGGAAAAAGGGCCGGCGAACCGACCCTTTTTCTCTATTATTTGCTCCCTGTCGGACTGGCCGACGTCATTGAAGGGACGCTATTTCGGATTTTTCGCCCCGTCAACAGGCTTTCGTGTGTTTTGTGTCCGAAACAAATGGCAAAGCGTCGCAAAGGAGTGACGCTTTTTAGGCGCAGGCCTTGGGGCAAAATGCCCGTGTTCCGTAAGATCAGACTGGCATGAAGGGGCCAAGCCTGTATTTTGACGCTAGGGCGCGCCCATGTGCGCGGCTGTTTTTTTCAAGAAGTTCAATTTTGGGGGTCACGATGTCGGATGCAATTTTTGTCGGTGGGGGCGGCGACGGCTATGGCGTGGCCCAGAACCTGCTGTTGAAATACGGCAACCGCCATGGGCTGATCGCTGGCGCCACCGGCACCGGCAAGACTGTCACCTTGCAAGTGTTGGCCGAAGGCTTTTCCGCTGCGGGCGTCCCCGTGTTCATGGCAGATGTGAAGGGTGATCTGGCCGGAATCGCGGTGGCGGGGTCGGCAGACCACAAGCTGCACGAGGCCTTTACCAAACGCGCCGCGACCATTGGTCTTGATCTGCAATATCAGGCCTTTCCCGTCACCTTCTGGGATCTTTTCGGCGAACAGGGCCATCCGATTCGCGCCACCGTGGCCGAGATGGGGCCGCTGCTGCTGTCGCGTCTGCTGGAATTGACCGAACCGCAGGAGGGTGTTTTGAACGTCGCCTTCCGGCTGGCCGATGAGGAAGAACTGCCGCTGCTTGATCTGAAAGACCTGCAAGCGCTGCTGACCTTCATCGCCGAACATGACAGCGAAATTTCAGCGCGCTACGGGCTGGTGTCGTCAACCTCGGTCGGTGCGATCCAGCGGCGGCTTCTGGTGCTGGAAAATCAGGGGGCGGCGCAGATGTTTGGCGAACCCGCGCTGGAACTGGCCGATCTGATGCGCTGCGACGCCCAAGGGCGGGGGGTGGTGAACCTTCTGGCCGCCGACAAGTTGATGAACTCTGGCCCGCGGCTGTATGCAACCTTCCTCTTGTGGCTGTTGTCAGAGCTGTTCGAGGAACTGCCCGAGGTCGGCGACCCCGACAAGCCCAAGCTCGTCTTCTTCTTTGATGAGGCGCATCTCTTGTTCAACGATGCCCCCAAAGCGCTGGTGTCCAAGGTGGAGCAGGTGGCCCGACTGATCCGCTCCAAGGGGGTGGGTGTCTATTTCATCACCCAAAACCCCGCCGATGTGCCTGAAATGATCCTTGGTCAGCTGGGCAATCGGGTGCAGCACGCGCTGCGCGCCTTTACCGCCAAGGATCAGAAAGACCTGAAAATGGCGGCGGAAACCTATCGGCCGAACCCGCGCTTTGCCATCGAAGACGCCATCCGCGATGTTGGCACGGGCGAAGCGGTGACCTCATTCCTTGAGGCCAAGGGCGTGCCGGGCATTGCCGAACGTACGCTGGTGCGCCCGCCCGCCTCGCAATTGGGGCCGATTGATCCGGCCTTGCGGGCGCAGTTGATGGCCAGCTCGGGCATGGCGGCAAAATATGCCACCGCCATCGACCGCGATTCCGCCTATGAACGGCTGCGTGACAAAGCCGATCGCGCCGCACGCGACGCCGCCGAGGCCGAAGCCCGCGAGACGCGAGAGGCCGAAGACGATCGCGGCCTGTCGCATGGGCGCCGCTACGATGGCCGATCCGGGGAAGATGATCGCCCGGCACCGCGCCCCACCAGCCGGTCGGGCAGCCGCAGCGATTCGATTGGCGAGGCCTTTGTCAAAAGCTTTGCCCGCCAATTGGGCAGCAAATCGGGTCAGGCCATCGTGCGCGGGGTTTTGGGGTCGATCTTTGGGCGGCGGTGACGGATTTTCTGCAATTGTGTCAGGCGGGGCCGGCAAGGCTCCGCCCATCTGGGCGGCATGACAAACTGTTGCCGCGCAGGGGCCGCAATTCTTCGTTAAGGAGTTTCGCAACGATTTTTCTGCGAGAGGTTATCTGATGGCGGTAACGGCTGCTGAACAATATATGTTGGAACTCATTAACCGGGCGCGACTGGACCCGTTGGGTGAGGCAGCCCGCTATGGCATCAACCTGAACGCCGATCTTGCAGCCGGACAGTTGCACGGTGCGCCGCGCGGCGTCTTGGCGTTTCAAGACAATCTGGAACTCGCCGCCATTGGCCATTCGCGCTGGATGCTGGCCAATGATGTGTTTTCGCATACCGGCGTCAATGGCAGCACCCCGGCGCAACGTGGCGCTGCGGCGGGATATCAAGGCTGGGGGGCGGGCGAGAACATCAGTTGGCGCGGCTCGACCGCGGGGCTGAACCTTGAAAGCACCATCGCCGTGCAGCATGCCGATCTGTTCTTGTCGGCAGGCCACCGCGTCAACATCCTGTACGACAGCTACCGCGACATCGGCATTGCGCAAGAGGCGGGGCAGTTCACCGCGAGCGGCACGACCTATAATGCCTCGATGGTGACGCAAAACTACTCCAGCACATCCGGGGTCTATTATGTGACCGGGGTGGTCTATTCCGACAGCAACGCCGACCGGTTCTATTCGATCGGCGAAGGGCGCAGCGGCGCAACCTTTGCCACGACGGGCGATACGGCAATCAGCGCCGCCGCCGGGGGCTATGCGCTGCGGGCGGTGGAGGGGGGGCCAGTTCTGGTCACCGGCGCTGTTGGCAGCACCGCCTTTTCGGTGCGCATCACAGTGGATGACATCAACGCCAAGTTGGACGTGGTCAACGCCAGCATCTTCTATGCCTCGACCAATATCACGCTGGTGTCTGGCATCAACAATGCCCGGCTTTTGGGCACCGGGCCGCTGGTTGCCACGGGCAACGGGGTGGCCAATTCGCTGGAAGGCAATGGCGTGCGCAACACGCTTTTGGGCTATGGCGGCAACGACACGCTGAACGGGCGGGCAGGCAATGATATTTTGCGCGGCGGCACCGGCAATGACCGGCTGATCGGCGAGGGGGGTAACGACATCCTCTATGGCGATGGCGGCAATGACCGCATGGCCGGCGGCAGCGGGGCGGACGCCTTTGTGTTCACCCGTGGCGCGGGGGTCGATGTCGTCAGCGATTTCGCCCTGAGCACCGACCGCCTGAAGTTTGACGATGCAATCTGGTCGGGAAGCGTGAGCAGCGCCGCAGAACTGGTGGCCGAACGCGCCCATATTGTGGCGGGCGACGTGGTGATTGATCTGATGAACGGCGCGTCGCTGACATTGGATGGTGTCAGCAGCCTGACCGGGCTTTCGTCGCGAATTGATCTGTTCTGAACAGACCGTCTTTTCGGCTTAGACCGGCCAGATGCGGAGCCGCGTAACGCGGTTTTCCCGCCGGGCCAGCACCTGAAAACGAAAGCCGTGGAAGGCAAAGGACTGGCCTTCCACCGGGATCATCTGCGCTTCGTGAATGACAAGGCCCGCAATGGTATTGGCCTCGCTGTCGGGCAGCGCCCAATCCATCGCCCGGTTCAAATCGCGGATGGTCATCGCCCCATCGACCAGCCAGCCGCCATTGTCATCGGCAGCCAATCTGGCATCGCGGGCCACCACGTCAAACTCGTCGGTGATCTCGCCGACAATTTCTTCCAGAATGTCTTCCAGCGTGATCAGACCCTGAATCGCGCCATATTCGTCGACCACGATGGCAAAATGCGTGCGCCGTTTCAAAAAGGCGCGCATCTGATCGTCCAGCGTGGTGGTATCGGGGATGAACCACGGCTTCATCGCCACCTTGACGATGTCCAAAGCCTCCAGCCCTTCGCCCGCGCGGCGCAGGCGGTCCACCTCGCGCAGCAATTCCTTGGCGTGGATGACGCCCAGAATGTTTTCCTCCTCGCCGCGAAACACCGGCAGGCGGGAATGGGCCGAGGCGAGAATCGCGGAAATCAGCGTATCGGGGGGCTGGTCCGCATCGACCATGTCGATCTTGCTGCGGTGGGTCATGATCTCATCCACCCGACGCTCGGCCAGATCCAGCGCGCCCAAAAGTCGGTCGCGGTCCTCCTTCTCCATCCCGCCGCCAGAATGGCTGGCCGCGATCGCCTGCGTCAGGTCTTCGCGCAACCCTTCGGCGCGGTCGGCCTGAGATTGGCGCAGCGCAGCAGGAAGCAAAGACAGGATACGGCGCATGACGTCAGATCTTTTTCGCAAGGGGGTGATGGGTCAGCACCAGCGCCTTCAACTGGTCATCCAACACATGCGTGTAAATTTCCGTCGTGGCAATATCAGCATGGCCCAGCAAGGTCTGGATCACCCGCAAATCCGCGCCCCCGGCCAAAAGATGGGTGGCAAAGGCATGGCGCAGGGTATGCGGCGTGACCTTGGCCGGGCTGACCCCGGCCAGAACCGCGATATCCTTGATCAGCAGATAGAAATGTTGCCGCGTAAGATGGCCGTCCGCACCAGAGCCCGGAAACAACGCCTTGGACGCCGCTTTGCCCGCCTTGCGCGCGGTCTCTTCCTCGGCATCGCGATGGGCCAGCCAAACAGCCACGGCCGCACGGGCCGGGGGTGAAAGTGGCACCATGCGTTCCTTGTCGCCCTTGCCGCGCACCAAAATCATCTGCGGATTGCCCCGAACCGCCGCCACGGGCAGCCCAACCAGTTCCGACACCCGCATCCCGGTGGCATACAGCAATTCCATCAGCGCGGTGTTGCGCAGCTTTTCGCCGGTATTGCGCCCCTTGCTGCGGGCGGCATCCAACAGACGGTCCACCTCATCATGGCTCAGGGTTTTCGGCAGCCGCTGGTTGGCCCCCGGACCCGAGATCCGCAAGGCCGGGTTGTCGTCGCGCCAGCCTTCGTCATGAGCAAAGCGATAGAGCTGCCGGATCGATGACAGCCGCCGCGCGCGAGTGGCCTTTGACAGACCCTCGGCCTCGCAGGAAATCAGATAATCCTCAACCGCGGCGCGGGGCAGGGTAGCCAGATCCAGCCCGCGATGCGCGACCCAACCGGTGAAATCCTTCAAATCGCGGCCATAGCCCAAGAGCGTATTGCGCGCCGCATTGGCCTCGGCGGCCTGCGCCTGAAGAAAGGTCGAAATCCAGCGCTCCGCCGTGGCCATCCGCCTTAGCCTCGCCGTTCCAGCAGCATCAACTCCAGCGCCGTGCGCCGGGCAATGTCTTCCAGCCCCAGCTTGCGCAACAGCGCCAACCCCTCGGCCAGCTTGGCAAGTTCGCCATGCAGCCCCACCTCGATCCGTGCCATGGCCAGCAAGATTGCCTCGCCAATGCGGCCCTGATCCAACAGCAATTCCGCATCCTCGGACAGCACCACGCTGGTACCGTCAAAGGCGGGCTGGATGGCGCGCGCCAGACTGTCCGGAGGCGTCAGCCCCTTGACGCTGCCCTGCGCCAATCCGGCCAGAAAGCGCCCCCGCAGATCGCCGGGGGCATGGCGACTGCTGGACAGCCGTACAAACTCGGGCGACAGCAACCCCATGTCAAAAGCGATCCGCGCGGAATCGTCGGTCAACGCCATATCAGCCAGCTACGCGGCAAAAAGAGAGGCAAACGGCACCTCCAGCTCGGCATCGGCCATCCGGGCATAGGCAAGCGGCAGGCGTTGCTCTACCGACGTCAGATCCCCCTCCTGCAAGGCGGCGTCAAAGCGCTGAAACGCATCAACCCGGTCCCAAACCCCGCCCGAGGCCGCGGGGTCGCGCTGGGTAAACAGCCCCAAAAGCAGATTGGGCGTGATCGCCCCGGCACGGGCAAGCCGTTCGGCCGCCTCGACCTGCGCCTTCCAACCGGCGCGGTCCGACAGATCGGCATGGGCAAAGGCCAAAGGCAGGGTGGCGGTGGGCAGGGGCTCGCCGATCGCTTCATAAATGCGCCAGATCAGCGGGGTGACGGGCTTTGGCGGCGCAGGGGGCGGCTCGCCCTCAAAAAGGTCAGGGTCAAGAAAGCGCGACAACAGCGCATCTTCGGTTTCGGTCACATGTCCAAGAGCTTGCGCCGTCCGCAAGGTCAGCGCAGCCGAGGACCAATCGCCTTCGCGCGCCATGCAAAAGACACGGGCGGGCAGGGTGGGTGACAGCGCTTGTGCCTGCACCAGCGCCGCGCAGGCCCGGTCTTCGTTGCCGGTCAACAACGCCACGTCAAAACTGCGGCGAAAGAGTTCTGGCGTGCGGGCGGGCAAAGCGGCATCCAGCAGCGCCTGCGCCTGTTCCAAGGCACCAAGAGCCAGAAGTTTGTCGATCCGCGCCATCAAAAGCCGCCCCTCCACCCCCGCGTCAGCAGGTGGCAGCGCCTCGGCCAGAAGAACAGTGATCAGAAGGCTTTGCAGCGATGGCAGCCCAACGGGATCGGCGCGGGTCAAGGCGGCGGCGGCCTCGTCCGTCAGGCCCATGCCCCAAAGCGCGTGCGGAAAGCCGGTTTGGGCCGGGGTCAACAGCCCCACGGCGTCCGGCGACGGTCCCCCCAGAACCGAGGTGGTGACATTGGCCGGCAAGCCGCCGCCGCTGGTCACCGGGGCCTCTTTGATCTTCGGCTTTTTCTTGGCCTCGGGGGGCGAAGGTTCGGTCGGGACCACAGTATCGGCCGGCGCCGTCACCGGTTGCGACAGCCAATCAATCGCCGAGAGCGGTTTTTTGCGCCGCGATTCGGCTGCCACCGGCAGCGCCATCAGCCCCGCCAAAAGCGGCAGGGCGATCCAACGCATGGACCCGCGCTTAGCCCGCATCCAGCGAAACCGGCTGGCGTATTTCTTGTATTTCTGGGGCCAGATTGCCCAAATAGGCGTATCCTGCCACCCCCGCGAAGGCCAAAACGATCAACACGACCACCAGTTTCAACAGCCGTACCATGCGCTGCCTGCCCATTCCCCCCGGTTCTGCCGGGGCGTTGACTTTTCTTTGATCCCCGAAATCGGTGACCGCCTCGTGACGAATATATATGGCATTTGCGCCAAGTTCACGCCATTCAGGGAAGAAAGTTGACAGTCGGCGGTGCTTTGCCCGGAAACGACGGTTTGTAACAGGGGGATTTGGGTGGGAAATCCGCTGCGGCTTAGGAAAACCGCCGTGATGGTGGGCATGATGGGGGCGGGAAAAACCGCCGTCGGCACGGCCCTTGCCCGGCTGTTGGGCGTGCCTTTTCGTGATTCGGACGAAGAGATTGTCCGTGCCGCGGACCGATCCATCGCTGAAATCTTTGAGCGCGACGGCGAAGCCTTCTTTCGGGCCCGCGAAACCGAAGTCATCAGCCGATTGCTGAACGGCACGCCGGGTATCCTGTCCACCGGGGGCGGGGCGTTCCTGTCTGCACATAATCGCGATTTGATTACCGAAAAGGGCGTATCGGTCTGGTTGAAGGCCGATCTTGATCTTTTGTGGCAGCGGGTCCGGCACAAGACGACGCGGCCCTTGCTGCGCACGGCGAACCCGCGCGAAACCCTACGCGGGCTTTACGAAGCCCGCATGCCCTTTTACCAGATGGCCGATATCGCGGTGGAATCCTCGCCCGATCTGTCGATCGAGGATATGGCGCAGCGGGTGATGGCAGCTCTTCTCACGCGGCCGGATGTGCTGGAAAAGGAATAGGATATGACGATCGACGTGGTGCCGGTGGCGCTTGGCGCGCGCAGCTATGAGGTGCGCATCGGCGCGGGTCTGATTGCGCGGGCCGGGGCCGAAATTGCCCCGCTGTTGCGCCGCCCCAAGGTGGCCGTCGTCACCGATGACACCGTTGCCGCGCATCACCTGATGGCCCTGTCCGAAGCCCTTGTCGCAGAAGGCATTGCCATGACCGCGCTGGCCGTGCCGCCGGGTGAGGGGTCGAAAAGCTGGGAGCAATTTGCCCGCGTTTCGGAATGGCTGCTCGAGCAAAAGGTTGAGCGGCGCGATGTCGTAGTCGCGTTTGGCGGGGGTGTTGTGGGCGATCTGGTGGGATTTGCCGCCGCCACCCTGCGGCGCGGCGTGCGGTTTGTGCAGATTCCGACAACGCTTTTGGCGCAGGTGGACAGTTCGGTTGGCGGCAAGACCGGCATCAATACCGCCCAAGGCAAGAACCTGATCGGCGCCTTTCATCAGCCGTCGCTGGTTCTGGCCGACATCGCCGTGCTGGAAACCCTGACCCCGCGTGATTTCCTTGCCGGTTATGGTGAGGTGGTGAAATACGGGCTTTTGGGCGATGCCGCCTTTTTCGATTGGCTGGAGGCGAACGGCCCGGCCATGGCGGCGGGGGATGCGGGCCTGCGGCAATATGCGGTGAAACGCTCGGTCGAGATGAAGGCCGAGATTGTCGCCCGCGACGAGACGGAAGAAGGCGACCGGGCGCTTTTGAACCTGGGCCATACCTTCTGCCATGCGCTGGAAAAGGCTACGGGCTATTCCAATCGCCTGTTTCATGGCGAGGGCGTGGCAATCGGCTGCGCTTTGGCCTTTGAACTTAGCCAACGTCTGGGCCTGTGTTCGCAAGAGGCGCCAAGCCGGGTCAGGGCACATCTGAAGGCGATGGGCATGAAGACGGATTTGGCGGATATTCCGCGCGATCTGCCCGATGCGGCGGCCCTTTTGGCGCTGATGGGGCAGGACAAAAAGGTGATCGACGGCCGGTTGCGCTTTATCTTGGCCCGCGGCATCGGCGCGGCTTTCGTGGCCGACGATGTTCCGGCTGCGGTGGTCACCGGGGTTCTGGCCGATGCTTTGGCCCGACGCCATTGATGTCGTTTCTTCGAATTTCCACCTAATAGGCTGGTATTGAACAACGATTTCAGATTGGCAATCTAGCGCTGACACCGCTTGCAAGGGCGGACCTGCTCGGGCTAGGTATGCCCAACCCTGTTCCAGATGTGAGACTGAAGATGAGCGACGCCAACGACGCCTATAATGTGACCGCTGACGAACTGCGCCAGTTCATTGAACGGTTTGAGCAGTTGGAGTCCGAGAAAAAGGACGTCGCCGAGCAGCAAAAAGAGCTGATGGCCGAGGCCAAGGGCCGCGGCTATGACACCAAGGTGATGAAAAAGGTCGTCGCCCTGCGCAAGCGCAAGCCCGATGACATTGCCGAAGAAGAAGCCGTTCTCGACATGTACAAATCCGCTCTTGGGATGATCTGAGACCGGCAAGGCCGACGTCGGGCGGATCGAGACGTCAGGGGGCGAGGAAGGTAATCTCGCCCATCTGCGCGATCCGCGCGACATCGGCCTCATAGGCCTGCGTCATCTCGGTCACCATATCGGCCGTCCAACCGGGCATCTCGATCTCTTGGTCGATCCGCTCGGGCAGGGCGAATTTGTCCAGAAAGGCCGAGACGATCTTGCGGCGCTGCATCACGCTTTGCGGCGGATGGCTCTCAAGATAGGCCCTAAGGCGCGCCACGCCCTCGCTCGACATCAGGCCGGCATGCAAATCATCCTCGCCCTCGAGCGACAGGCCCTCGGGCAGGCCCGCCACGGCGCGCAAAACCTCCGGCCAAACAAGCGGCGTATCCTCGTCGCACCAGACCGTCAGCGGCACCCCCGGATTGGCATCGACAATGCGCTCGATCACGTCCAGCCATGACATATCCAAAGGATCGGCACCGTTCAGAAAATCGCGGTAGTTTTCGGGTTTCAGACGCCCGTGCAACTGCGGCAGGAACGAGGCCGGGTTGCGGATGGCAAGGTGAAACTCAGCCTCGATCTGCGGGAAAATCTGACAAAAGGCGCGCACCCTATCGCCTGCGGCCGGATAAAGCCGCTCATTCAAGACGTAGTTGGGCAGGGACAAAAAGCTTTCCCAAGACAGGATCAACCGGTCGGCCCGGTCTTCCTCCATGATCTGCTCAAGGATCAGCGCCTGCTCATCAACCGTCGCCGCCTTGCCCTTCAGCTTTGTCGCGGTTTCCCGCAAAAGCCTGCGATAGCGGTTCGGTCCCGGCACGACGATGTCATGTTGCGCCAAAACGTCCCGGTTCTTCAAAAGGCAGCGCAACAGGCGTTCGTCATCGGTGAAATGGGCGCCAAGGTGGTAAACGATCCGCATAATGAACTGATCTGCTATAAGGTCTCTATCGTGCCGACTATAGTGGGTTTTCTGGACAGGGAAACAGCTTTCCGCTATGGGCAAGCCCATGTCGAGCCAGCAAAACAGTCGCAAATCTGTCATGCCCTTCGGGCGTCTTTGGCCCGATGGCTGGACGCTGGCGGCCTTGGCGATTGTGTCGGTGGTGGTGGCGCCTCTGGTGGCGGTGGTGTGGATCGCCTTTCACCCGACAGAGAATATCTGGCCGCATCTTCTGGCCACGGTGCTGCCGCGCTATTTCACCACAACGCTGATCCTGATGGCGGGGGTGGGCGTTCTGACAGCGGCGATGGGGACCGGGGCAGCTTGGCTGGTGACGATGTATCGCTTTCCCGGTCGCGGTTGGCTGGTGCACGCGCTGCTGTTTCCACTGGCCTTGCCGGCCTATGTCGGGGCCTATGCACTGGTCGATTTTCTGGATTACGCTGGCCCCCTGCAAACCGCGATGCGCAGCACCTTCGGCTGGCAGGATTCGCGGGATTACTGGTTTCCCGAGATCCGCAGCACGTGGGCTGCGATCCTTGTTCTGTCGGCCGCCCTCTACCCTTACGTTTATCTTCTGACCCGACAGGCCCTGCGCGAACAGTCAGGCGGGGTTTATGAGGTCGCCCGTGCGCTTGGCACCGGGGGATGGGGGCTGTTTTGGCGGTTGGGTCTGCCCTTGGCGCGGCCTGCGATTGCTGCGGGCGTCGCCTTGGCCTTGATGGAGACGGTGGCGGATTTTGGCACCGTCACGCATTTCGGCGTGCAGACCCTGACGACGGGGGTGTTTTCCACTTGGCTGTCGGCTGGCAATGCCGGGGGGGCCGCGCAGATTGCCGGTGTCATCATGGCGCTGATCCTGACCCTTGTCGCGATAGAGCGCGTCAGCCGCCGCAATGCGCGCTTTCACCGCGCCGCCCGTCACGCCCGCCCGATTGAGCCGCTGAGCCTGCCCGGATGGCGCGGGACCATGGCCTTTGGGCTGTGTCTTTTGCCCTTTGCCATGGGGTTCTTGCTGCCCGTTGGCGTCATGCTGATCCATGCCTTCGCCAATCCCGCAGTGTGGCTGGCCAAGGGGCTGTTGGAGGCGGCACTGAACACGCTCATGGTCGGTGGGATCGCAGCGGTCGTCACCGTCGGGGCAGCGCTGTTTTTGGTTTACGGGGTTCGGATGGCGGGCAGGGGGGTGGCACGCGTGGTGCTGCCCGTGACCATGCTGGGCTATGCCGCGCCAGGTGCTGTGCTGGCGGTGGGGCTTTTGGTGCCACTGGCGGCGTTCGATCACCGCTTGGCCGATGCCATTCTGGCGCTGACGGGGTATGATCCGGGGCTGATGCTGACCGGAACCTCGGCAGCGCTTGTCTTGGCCTTTGTGGTGCGGTTTTTCGGTATTGCCCAGGGCGCGGTCGATGCGGCCTTTGGCCGGATTTCGCCCTCGCTGCCGATGGCCGCCCGCAGTTTGGGCGAGGGCACGGGCGGTACGCTGCGCAGGCTTTACCTGCCCTTGATGCGTGGCTCGGTCGCCTCGGCGCTCTTGGTGGTCTTTGTCGATTGCGTCAAGGAACTGCCCGCCACGCTGCTCTTGCGCCCCTTCAACTTCAACACGCTGGCCACACGCGTGCAGGAACTGGCAAGCCTCGAGCGCCTCGGCGAAGCCGCCCCCGCAGCCCTTGTGGTCGCCGCCTTCGGCCTCGCCGCCGTCGCCCTCTTGGCCCACACCCACCGCGACCGCTGAGGGCTTGCAACGGACGCTTCCCGAGGGTATTCCAGCCACAGAGTGCCCTTATAGCTCAGCTGGTAGAGCACCTGATTTGTAATCAGGGGGTCGGCGGTTCAAGTCCGTCTGGGGGCACCATAATATTCAAATGCGTAGGTTATGTTTCGCCCGCCGGACGATGGGGCGGCGCAGAACCATGTTGCGCTGGTCGATGGTGACCTTTTAAGCGATCTTTTCCAGGGTCTGGACGTTTCTGCAAATTGAGCCGATTTGACCAAGCGTCAGAGTATCATCACCTGTTTTCCGCTCCCTGTTCGACCATTTCGTCGCCACCTCACAGCAGAAAATCGGTCTTTTGCGCGCTTGTCAGGCCGACAAGGCCGATCTCCAGATCGGCCCGCGCGTCGCCGGTGACATCCAGCCGGATCACCAGTTGACCGGCGGATTTCACCATCCACGCGCTATAGGCCCGCGCCGTGGAGCTGCCAAAGCCAAAGGTCTGGTTGCCTGCCACGTTGGCATTGGCGTCGATCAGATGGAGGTCGATCTTGTCGCGCGCAGAGACAAAATCATAAACCAGATCGCGCCCGGTGCCGACCGCGCTTTCGCTGTGGCTGTTGAAGATGAAGAGATCCGCAGCGCTGTCTTTGCCGCCATAGAGCAGATCGCGTCCGGCGCCGCCGATCAGTTTATCGGCCCCGGCCCCGCCCAACAGGCTGTCGGCCTTGACCCCGCCATAAAGCGTATTGGCCGCGCTGTTGCCGGTCAGTTTCAGCGCCACCGCGCCATAGACCCGCATGTCTTCGACCAGAGTGGTTGCGGCCAATGTATAGCTGGTCGTGGTATAGATCACATCCGTGCCGCCATTGGCGATTTCAATCACCCGATCCGTGGCATTGTTCAGAAAATAGTGGTCATTTCCGGCCCCGCCGACCAGCGTATCTGCACAGGCGGCGTTGCTGAAAAAGCTGTTGGCCAGCGTATTTCCGGTCAAAACACGGGCCGTTGGTCCCAGCGCATAGATCGCCTCGACCTCGCTGCCGGCGGCCAGCGTGTGATGGGCATAGGCGTTGATGCGGTCATTGCCGCGCCCGACTGCTTCGACCACCCGGTCACCCGCGTGATAGAGGGTGTAAATATCATCGCCCGCCCCACCCGACAGCGTATCGGCGTGGGCCGCGCTGCTGACAAAGCTGTTGGCCAGCGTATTGCCGGTCAGCGTGATGCCACCGCTGCCATCGGCCACAACCAATTCTTCAATCGACTGCCCGGCGGCGAGCGCAAAATTGCTATGGGCGATGACCCGATCCGTGCCTTGGCCCGTCAGCTCCACAACACTGTCGAGCGGCGAGAAAACATGAAAGACATCGTTGCCCTCCCCCCCATAGAGGGCGTTGCCCGCAAAGCCGGGCTGGAAGCTGATGGCCACCGTTTGCGTTGGCCCGCTTGCCGCCAAATCCACCTGACTTTCAAAAGCATTGGTCAGCCCGCCCATGCCATCGGCAGCCCATTGATGCTGTAGACCCGCCGCATTGATCGGGTCGGGCAGGGGCGCCCAAGCCCAATCCCAGATATCCGCTGGGGATCGGTCGTAATTAAAGATACGGATATCGCCAATTGCGGCATGATCGGCAATCAGGATGCCGCCGGTGCTGTCCAGCCCGCGGGTGTTGGGCACGAACACCCGCTCAAAGGTTTTCACCCCATCAAGGTAAAGACAAAAGCGGCCATCCGTTTCGTTATAGCTGATCGACAGACGATGCGGGTCGCCGTCGATCAGCGCCGGGGGCAGGGCGCCCGGCAACCAGCCGTCCTCGATGGCACCGACAAACAGGACCGATATCTGACCTGCCGCATCGCGCTGCAAAGACAGGTTGCCGAAGCGCAGCATCTCACCCGGATCGCTGTACGCCTGCTGTTGCCAGATGAACTCCAAGGTGAAGCTCTGTGTCTCAAAAAAGCCCGCCCCGCTGGCCGCAAGCGCCGCCCCGGCGGCAGTCGTACTGACCAGTTGGAACACGGCGGAGGGGACAATGGTCGGCAACCCGGTCTCGCCCCACAAGACATCAGCGCCGCCGCCGCCATACAGGCTGTCGGACCCGCTGCCACCGTAGAGACTGTCATTGCCCAATCCGCCAAAGATCAGATCCGCGCCCTGATTGCCCTGCACCAGATTGGCGACGGCATTGCCATAGATGCTGTCATCGCCGCGCCCACCCTTTGCCGCCTCGATCACCGCGCCATGGGCGATGCCAAGGTTGTTGGCAAAGCCGCCGATGCTGGATTGGCTTTCGGCCTCAAGGTGGATCAACTGATCGGCCGAATAGCGCCAAAGATCCAGCGTATCGAAACCGCCCGCGTCCCAGATGGTCAGCATGGGATCAAAGTTCTGGTCAAAGTCATAGACCCCGCCCAGATTGCTGCCGAACCCATAGGTATCATCACCAAGCCGCGTGGTGCTGTTCTGCCCGTAAATCTGGTGCAGCGCGAGCATGTCGGCGATACCCAGCGTATCGGGTTCCAGCGCCGCGCCGCCGATCCCAGCGGGCAGGCCGGGGCCTGTAACCTCATTGGCGGCAAAGGTGCTCATCACGGTGAACTGGCGGCTGTCTTGCCAGAACAAGGCGTCTGCGGCGTAGCTGACCGCAGGGCCAGCAGAACTGTGAAGGCCGGGGGCCGTCAGGCCAAGACTGTGGCCAACGGCCTGCAAAAGCGCACGAAACGCTGTGCTGCCGGGCAGGGTGAGGTCGGTCTGTGGCGTGGCGGTGTTCAGCCAGACATCCCCCGCGAGCGCGGCAAAATCACCGTCCCCCGGCAGCCCGCCGATGCTGACCGCAGTGTCGGCGGGATCGTGATAATTGCCATAGAGCAGCACCGCGTCGTCGCCGTCCGCTTCGACAAAGCTGACATTGGCCAGTTCGGACACCTGCGCCAACACGGCGCGCGTGCTGTCTTCTTGCGCCTCAGAGAAGGGCTGAAATCCGGGCAGGGCTTGGACGTTGGTTTCGGCAAAGCCATAGCTCAATACGGACCCAGATCCGGGCGCGTTCGACCAATGGCTGTGGCTGTCCAAGATCCCCGCCATCATCTGGGCATCAAAGCTGGCTTTGGGCCCAAGGCTGGCCGAAACGGCATAGTTGCCGGTTTCCCCGCTGACGGCCGCCGCCGCCAGATAGACGCGCCCCGTTCCCGTGGCAGTATAGTGGATGAGCGCGTTGCCGTTCACCAAACCGTTGTCATCTGCGGCTTGTAAGGTCAGCCCGTCAGGCCCGTAAAGCCGCAGGATCGGGTCTGTGACCGGCTGCGGGCCGATCCCGACCATGGCAAAGCTGTAGGTTTGCCCCGCGACAAGATCGACGGCAAGGAAATCGCTGTCGCCGGGGACGCCAATGCTGCCCTGCGCTGATCCGCCCACCGCGACCACAAACCCCGTCGTCGGGGTGGCGGGCGCGTCGACGGAAAGGTCAATCTCCAGACTGACAGGCATCGTCTAATTTTGCCCTTCGTAAATCCGGCGTGGTATCGCCGCAAAAAACTGCTTTGCAATCCGCAGGCCAAAATGGGCCGCACGCAACCCTACGACGAAATTAGGGCAAATCCAAGACTGCCTTGGGTTGTTATTTCAGGTGCCGCCCAAACGCAGACGGGCAAACAAAACACAGGCTTGCAGCCCGTTTTGCACCGCCTTGGCGTCGCGCCGCCGCATCCAATCGAGCCAGAGCCCATCCAGCGTGGCCATGATGAGATCGCTGACCATGGGGATGCGATCGGTTTTCCAAGGGTCTGACACCTGATGCAGCAAAGTTTCGACCTGAGAGCGATAGCGGTCGTAAAGCCTGCGCTCCACCTCGGCGATGGCGGGGTGGCTGATGGCGGCAGACCACAGATCAATGCGGGCGCGCAGATGGCCGGGCATCAACACATCTTCGGTGAAACCCGCCTTGAGAAAGGCCTCCAGCCGTTCGGCAGGGGTGGCGCCGGGCATGGCGATGCGGGCCTCTCCGGCGCCTTGCAACCGCTCGGCCGCCAGTGCGCAGGCCGCAGCCAACACCTCGTCCATGCCTGAAAAATGATAGCTGATATGCCCGAGCGATATTCCGGCCTCGGCCGCGACCTTGCGGGCGGTCACCTCGGCATAGCCCACGCGCTCCAGACAGCGCAGCGCCGCTTCGGCAATCTCGCGGCGGCGGTCATCGCCCTTGCTGCGGGCAGACGGTGCGCGGCCCAAGGGGTCGCGGGCCGGGGGTTCGGCGGTCAAATCAGACATATCAATCCTGCCCTTTTGGGGAATAATCGCTTCCCTCTTGGCTTTTTGCCCCCATTCGACCAGAAGGGCAACCTGAACCGGAGGGGCGAAATGGCAACGGGCTTTGGCTTTACCCTGAATGCAACAGATGGCGCGGCGCGCACGGGTGTGATTTCCACCCCGCGCGGCGACATTCGCACGCCTGCCTTCATGCCGGTCGGCACCGCAGGCACCGTAAAGGCGATGATGCCGGAATCAGTCCGCGCGACCGGCGCCGATATTTTGCTTGGCAACACCTATCACCTGATGCTGCGCCCCACGGCTGAACGGATCGCCCATCTCGGCGGCCTGCACAAATTCATGAACTGGGAGCGCCCGATCCTGACGGATTCCGGTGGCTTTCAGGTGATGTCGCTGGCCTCCTTGCGCAAGATGACCGAGGAAGGCGTTCGGTTTTCCAGCCATATCGATGGCTCAAAGCATATGCTCACACCCGAGCGCAGCATGGAAATCCAGAAGCTGCTCGGCTCTGACATCGTGATGTGTTTTGACGAATGCCCGGCCTTGCCCGCGACGGATGAGGCGGTGGCCAAGTCGATGCGTATGTCGATGCGGTGGGCGCAGCGCTCGCGCGATGCCTTTGGCGACCGGCCGGGCCATGCGCTGTTTGGCATCATGCAAGGCGGCGTGAACCGCGATCTGCGCGAGGAATCCGCCAAGGCGCTGACCGAGATCGGCTTTGACGGTTATGCCGTCGGCGGCCTTGCGGTGGGCGAGGGGCAAGAGGCGATGTTTTCGGTGCTGGACTATGCGCCGGGCTTCCTGCCTGAAGACAAGCCGCGCTATTTGATGGGCGTTGGCAAACCCGATGACATCGTCGGCGCGGTGGAACGTGGCATCGACATGATGGATTGCGTGCTGCCCTCCCGTTCGGGGCGCACGGGGCAGGCATGGACCCGCATGGGCGCGATCAACCTGAAAAACGCCCGCCACAAGGATGACCCACGCCCGTTGGACGCGGCCTGCACCTGCCCGGCCTGCCAAAATTACAGCCGCGCCTATCTGCACCATGTGGTGAAGGCGGATGAAATCATCGGCTCCATGCTGCTGACATGGCACAACCTGCACTACTTCCAAGAGTTGATGCAGGGCCTGCGCGATGCGATCGCAGCAGGGGCGCTGGCGGCTTTTGTCGCAGGCTTCCATGCCCGCCGCGCCGAGGGCGATATCGAGCCGCTTTAAGGCCCGCAGCCATCGTATGATCTGCAACAAATCCGCATGATATCGCCGCTTGTTCCCGCCAAGGGATCAGCGCAAAATGTGATCGAGCGGCGTGGTTGACTCGGGGCGATGACACCCCCAAGTAACTAGGCCGAGGGGAAGGCCAGAACGCTGCCGATAGCCGGGGCGGGGCCTTCTTGCCGACAAGGAAACGCGAAGATGACTGACATCCATAACCCGACCGCCCAGGCCCCGTCCTCTGGCGCCACGACCCATCCGGTCCTGCCGCTGCGCGACATCGTGGTGTTCCCGCATATGATCGTGCCGTTGTTCGTCGGGCGCGAAAAGTCGGTGCGCGCACTGGAAGAGGTGATGGCAGAAGACCGCCAGATCCTGCTGTCGTCCCAGATCGACCCGTCGATTGATGATCCCACCACCGAGGGCATCTATCGCACCGGGGTTCTGGCCAATGTGCTGCAACTGTTGAAGTTGCCCGATGGCACCGTGAAAGTGCTGGTCGAAGGCAAGACACGCGTCAAGATCATCGAATTCATCGACAATCCGTCGTTCTTTGAGGCCAGCGCCACGCGGCTGAACGAGGTTGAAGGCGATAAACAAGCGGTGGATGCGCTGGTGCGCGCCGTGGCGGATGAATTTGAACGCTACGCCAAGATCCGCAAGAACATCCCCGAAGAGGCCTTGGGCGCGGTTTCGGAAACCCGCGAACCCGCACGGCTGGCCGATCTGGTCGCCGGTCATCTCGGCATTGATGTGGCCCAAAAGCAGGCCATTTTGGAAACGCTGGATGTGGCCGAACGGCTGGAGAAGGTCTACGGCCATATGCAGGGCGAAATGTCGGTGCTGCAGGTCGAGAAGAAGATCAAATCCCGGGTGAAAACCCAGATGGAGAAGACCCAGCGCGAATATTATCTGAATGAGCAGATGAAGGCCATTCAGAAGGAGCTTGGTGACGGCGAAGAAGGCCAGAACGAGCTGAAAGAGCTGGAAGACCGCATCAAGGCGACCAAATTCTCGAAAGAGGCCCGTGAAAAGGCCGAAGGCGAGTTGAAAAAGCTGAAGTCGATGAGCCCGATGAGCGCGGAAGCGACCGTCGTGCGCAACTATCTCGACTGGCTTTTGGGCGTGCCATGGGGCGAACAGTCGCGCGTCAAGAAAGACCTGAACGCCGCACAAAAGGTGCTGGATGCCGATCACTATGGCCTTGAAAAGGTCAAGGAACGCATCGTTGAATATCTTGCCGTACAGGCGCGTTCGGCAAAGCTGAAAGGCCCGATCCTCTGCCTCGTCGGCCCGCCCGGCGTGGGGAAAACCTCGCTTGGTCGGTCGGTCGCCAAGGCGACGGGGCGTGAATTCATCCGCATCAGCCTTGGTGGCGTGCGGGACGAAAGCGAAATCCGCGGCCACCGCCGGACCTATATCGGCTCGATGCCGGGCAAGATCATTCAGGCGCTAAAAAAGGCGAAAACCACCAACCCGCTGATCCTGTTGGATGAAATCGACAAGATGGGGCAGGACTTCCGGGGTGACCCGGCCAGCGCCATGCTGGAGGTGCTGGACCCGGAACAGAACTCCACCTTCGTCGATCATTACATGGAGGTCGAATATGATCTCTCGAATGTAATGTTCCTGACCACGGCCAACAGCTACAACATGCCGGGTCCGCTTTTGGACCGGATGGAGATCATCTCGGTCGCCGGCTATACCGAGGATGAAAAGCGCGAGATCGCGCGTCAGCATCTGTTGCCGAAACAGGTCGAGGCAAACGGCCTGCGCAAGGGCGAGTTTGAAGTGTCTGACGCAGCCCTGACCCATGTGATCCGCTATTACACCCGCGAAGCGGGCGTGCGGAACCTTGAGCGGGAAATCGCGAAGCTCGCACGCAAGGCCGTGACGGATATTCTGAAGAAGAAAGCCAAATCGGTTGTCGTCGATGAGGCCAAGGTCGAAGACTATCTGGGCGTTCAGCGCCATCGCTATGGTCTGGCCGAAAAGGAAGATCAGGTTGGCGTGGTCACCGGTCTGGCTTGGACCTCCGTTGGCGGCGATCTGTTGCAGATCGAAGCGTTGCGCCTGCCGGGCAAGGGCCGGATGAAAACCACCGGCAAGCTGGGCGACGTGATGAAGGAATCGATCGAGGCGGCGTCAAGCTATGTCCGCTCGATTTCGCCCAAAATTGGGGTCAAGCCGCCAAAGTTCGAGACGATGGACATTCACGTTCACGTCCCCGACGGCGCGACGCCCAAGGATGGCCCTTCGGCAGGTCTGGCCATGGTGACGGCGATTGTGTCGGTGCTGACCGGGATTCCCGTTCGCAAAGACATCGCCATGACCGGCGAAGTGACGCTGCGCGGCAATGCCAGCGCCATTGGCGGGCTGAAGGAAAAGCTGTTGGCGGCGCTGCGCGGCGGCATCACCACAGTCTTCATTCCGGAAGAAAACGCCAAAGATCTGGCGGATATTCCGGACAATGTGAAGGAAGGCCTGAAGATCATTCCGGTCACCCATGTCCGCGAGGTGTTGGCGCAAGCCTTGGTGCGGCAACCCGAGCCGGTCGAATGGGATGAGGCCGCCGAGGAAGCCGCCGCAGCGGCCCGCGCGGCCGCCGCAGATCTTGGTGCGGGTCAGACCACGCATTGATTTGATGTAAAGAGCGGGGCAGGGCAGGGCGCGGAACCGTTGGTTTCCGCGCCATTCTTGTTTCTGCGCCGTAGACAATTGCCGGGATTAGCTGTCATATCTTTGGATATCGAGACAAAATGCATTTTTGCCAAAGGACAGCCCATGGCCACCGCCCCTGCCAAGAAACCCAGCCCCGCCAAGGCGCCGGCAACCAAAACCTCTGCGGCCAAACCTGCTGCGGCTAAGACAGTTCCGGCCAATGCCCCGGATATCCCCGCCGTCAGATCGGCAGAAAAAGCTCTGAAAGCGGAACGCGCGCCCAAACCGGCGGCCTCGACGCCCAGCAGGGGCGGCACGTTGAAAGCCCGCGATCTGATCGCGCGGGTGGCCGAGGCGACTGGCACCAAGGCCAAGGATATCAAATCCACCGTCGAGGCGACCCTGGCCGAGTTGGGTAAATCCTTGGACGCAGGCGAAATGCTGGTGCTGCCCCCCTTGGGCAAGCTGCGCATCACCCCGGCCAAGGCCGAAGGCGGCAGCGGCCCGATGAAGCTGAAACTCAATCGCGGGGCTGCGGCGGGGGCCAAGAAAAAAGTGGAAAAAGAGCCTCTTGCGGCGGGCGGGGAAGCCAGCTAAAAGCCGCCCCATCGGGCGATTAGCTCAGCGGTAGAGCGCTTCGTTCACATCGAAGATGTCAGCGGTTCAAATCCGTTATCGCCCACCATCCTAGCGAAAGCGCGTCCCAAGGGGCGCGCTTTTTGCGTTTGGGGCAGCGGCGACTTATCAACTGGTTGTCATGCATAGATATGCACTTGCCGCAGGTTTTCTGCTCTGCTAGGGAACCGGCGGGGGCGGTTAGCTCAGTTGGTAGAGCGTCTCGTTTACACCGAGAATGTCGGGGGTTCGAGTCCCTCACCGCCCACCATCCCCCATTCAAATTTTCCTCTTGAAGCAACGCGTTGCAACACGCGGCGGTGCGTCTTTGCAAAATGCGAAACAGTTTGTTTTCTGCATTTCTCTCGTAAAAAAATTGTGTCATAAGATAGGATATTTAGTGTCATAAGTTGCATCCGTACCGATTTGTCATAAATTATCGGGCGAAAAGCCCAAACATTGGGGGGTTTTAAATGGCTATTAGCATCGCAACGTCAGGCGACGACATTCTTACCGGTTCAAAAGGGGCCGACACGATCGATGGTGGCGCAGGGGCCGATATCATCAACAGTGGCGCAGGCGATGACGTCATTGATGGCGGCGCAGGCGATGACAAGCTGAACGCC